>JBILLF010000038.1:0-18217 GCA_044376225.1 Patescibacteria group bacterium
GGAGGGAACGTTGCCACGCACGGAACTCCCCACGACTACGACCGTTGGGTGCCGATGATGTGGTTCGGTGGTTCGATTGCGCCAGGATCTTCATCAGCGCGGTGCGCACCAGTCGACATAGCGCCAACTCTGGCCAAGATGCTTGGAGTCCGTCTTGACAATGTTGATGGACGCCCCCTGCCGCTGCGCATGCCCACACGAGGACGACGATGATTCACGCCTTTTTTCGGCTAAGACAGTCATCAGTCATCAGTAATCAGTAATCAGTCATCAGTCACAGCTCCGCTAGCAGATTCCGCGTGATGACCATTTTCTGAATCTCGCTCGTGCCTTCACCGATGGTCAGAAGCTTCGAGTCACGCCAGTACTTCTCAACCGGGTACTCCTTGACGTAGCCATATCCGCCATGAATCTGGATGGCGTCTTCGGCTGTTCGCACGGCGACTTCCGACGCAAACAGCTTTGCTTGCGATGCAGCCACACTGAAGTTTTGGCCCTGATCGCGCATCCAGGCTGACTTATAGGTCAGCAGTCTGGCTGCTTCGACTTCCATGGACATGTTGGCGAGCTTGAACTGAATGGCCTGCATGTCTGCCAGCTTCTTGCCGAATTGCTGACGATCGTTGGCGTAGGTAAGGGCAGCCTCAAGAGCGCCCTGCGCAAGACCCACGCTCAGCGCTGCGATGGAGATACGTCCACCGTCAAGGATCTGTAGTGCCTGTACAAATCCTTCACCTTCTTTGCCTATGAGGTGGGATGCTGGAACACGCACATTGTCAAATGTCAGTCCGGCCGTGTCTGAACAGCGCATTCCAAGCTTGTTCTCTTTCTTCGAGCCATAGAAGCCAGCCATGGTCTTATCGACGGCAAACGCCGAGATGCCCCGCTTACCGGCATTCTTGTCGGTCACAGCCATCACAACGCACACGTCACCAACGTTTCCGTGGGTGATGAAATTCTTGGCACCGTTGATGATGTAGTCGTCGCCGTCACGCACGGCCACGGTCTTGGTTCCACCGGCATCAGATCCGGCTGACGGTTCGGTCAGACCCCACGCTCCCATGGTCTGGCCTGCGGCCAAGCGCGGGATATACTTTTGGCGCAGTTCTTCGGAACCAAATCGAAAGATGTGACTTGTGCAAAGGCCGTTGTGGGCTGCTACGCCGAGGGCGATTGCCGGACAGCCCCGAGCAACCTCTTCCACGACGATGGCGTACTCCATGTAGCCCATGCCAGCCCCGCCGTACTCACCCGGGATAACGATGCCGAGATACCCCAGATCTCCGAGCTTGCGAAAGATCTCATGGGGAAATTCTTGGGATTCGTCGAACTCAAGGGCAACGGGTTTGATCTCTTCTTCGACGAATGACCGGATGTGCATTCGAAGTGCCTGATGTTCTTCGCTGAGGTCAAATGAAGGGCCGCTGGCGTCTAGTGACATGGGGCTGGGTGGTTTCGTGATACAAAAACTGGTGCAAACCTACGTTGCGAACACGGTTTTCCATGCCGAAGTTCACTATCGATCACAAGCGTCGATAGAGGTTGCTCCTGTGTAGTTTCGCACCGTTTCTTCGGGGGCAATGAATCTTCTACGAAAGATGAAACATTCTCCCTTCCGAACTGTCGAAAGCGTCAACCACATCGTACACGGAGATCTCTCGATGAAGTCAACAGTCATTCGCTTTGTGATGCTTGCTATGGCAACCGTGGTTGCCTCTGCTCAAGGATCCTTTTCGGATCGTGATGCAGTCCGATTCAACCCGGACGTCCGCACAGGACGATTGGAATCGGGGATTCCGTATTACATCCTCAAGAATTCCCGTCCGGCAAACCGTATGGAGCTGACCCTCGTGGTCAATGCCGGTGCGGTGCTGGAAGAGGATGATCAGAACGGTCTGGCCCACTTCTGCGAGCATATGGCCTTCAACGGCACGAACAGCTTCCCAAAGATGGACCTGGTGAATTTTCTCGAGTCAATGGGCGTGCGATTTGGAGCGGATCTCAACGCATATACCAATCAGGACGAGACAGTTTACCTCCTGACCGTTCCACTGGATAAGCCTAGCAACATTGTCAAGGCCATTCATGTTCTGCGCGACTGGGCTGGTTACGTTAACTACGTTGACAAAGACATCAACGACGAGCGTGGCGTGGTGACCGAGGAATGGCGTCTCGGTCGAGGCGCGGACGAACGGGTCATGGAGAAGCACCGCCTCGTGATGTACAACAACTCGATGTACGCGAAGCGTGACGTTATCGGCGATACCAATGTGCTGCTGCGTGCGCCGGCTGACAACCTGCGTCGATTCTACCGCACCTGGTACAACCCGCTGAATATCTCCATCGTTGCCGTCGGAGACATGGATCCAGCGAAGATCGAGTCGCTGCTCCGTGAGAACTTTACCTCGCCCCCTTCCTCGGGCGAGAAGTATATGGCGCGTCCGACGGTTCTTATACCACCGCACGAAGGAACACGGATCTCCATTGCATCAGATCCGGAACTGACCACGGCTTCCGTCAATGTCTTCGTAAAACGGCCGGCTGATACGATCCGCACCTATGCGGACTACCGAAAGAGCATTGCACGTCAGATGGTAGCGGAGATGATCAACATCCGTCTGGCTGAATTGACTCGCAAGAATCCTCCGCCATTCTCTTCGGCCTTCGTCGGTGAGTTTGGTTTGGCGCGTCAGACGCGTGCTACCTATTCGGCTGCAACGGCATCGGACAAGAACATCCTGAAGTCCGTCAACGCTCTGTTCACGGAATTGGAACGCGCGCGGCGTCATGGCTTCACGGCAACTGAGCTTGATCGCGCCCGGACGTCGGTGCTGGCCAGGATGGAAACGTATTATAACGAAAGGGATAAGTCCGAGTCACGTCAGTTTGCCGATGAGCTCACGCGCCACATTCTGACGGCCGAATCCGTGCCGGGTATCGTGCATGAGTGGGAGATCTTCCAGCGCTATGTGCCGTCGATCACGCTCGAAGACGTCAACAGCATTGCCGCTGAAGCCATGACCAAGGACAACCGTGCCGTCACGGTTTCGGTGCCAGAGGGTAATGGCTACATAATCCCTACCGAAACGCAGCTTCAAAACCTGCTTCAGGCCATCGAGGCGAAGAATATTCCTGCGTACGTCGATGCGGTTCCTACCAAGCCACTGTTGGAAAAGCTCCCCACGCCGGGAACGATCGTTAAGACTACATCTCTACCTGACGTAGACGCCAAGGAGATCATCCTCTCAAACGGGGCCCGCGTTGTGTACAAGAAGACTGACTACAAGAACGATGAGATTCTCTTTAGTGCACAGAGTTGGGGTGGACAGTCCCTGGCCCCAGAAGCGGATCATTACACCAATAGCATGGCGGCAACGGTTGTCGATCAATCGGGTCTTGCATCTCTTCCAATGAATGACCTCATGAAGGTCCTCACCGGGAAGAATGTTGGCATCTCACCCGCGATCAGCATGGAGCGGGAGGTCATCTCCGGAAGTTCGACTCCGAAGGACCTGCGAACGTTTTTCGAGCTTTTATACCTCGGTTTTGTGGAGCCACGCAAGGATCCAGAGGCTTTTGCAGCCTGGAAGACGAAGATGAAGGCCGATCTCGCGAACAAAGAAAAGAGTCCGGAGGCAACGTTCTTCGATACGGTAATGACCGTCGCTACGAACAACCACCCTCGCACGCGCCCGATGTCTGCAGCAGATGTTGACAAGGTGGATCTTGAAAAGGCCTACAACCTCTATCGCGAGCGATTCAAGTACGGGTCGGATTTCACCTTCTACTTCGTGGGCAACTTCGACGAAGATTCTATGCGCCGCTACTGCGAGACCTTTATCGGGTCACTTCCTTCTAGTCCGGTCAAGGAGACGTGGAAGGATGTCGGCATTCGCTCGCGCAAGGGCGTCTTCTCGAAGACCGTCTATAAGGGTCAGGAGGCGAAGAGCTTTGTTGTGCTGACAACCTCTGGCGACTTCAACTACACCCCACAGAACAGGTTCGATGTTGCCGCGCTGTGCGAGGTGATGGAGATCCAGCTTCGCGAGCAGATGCGGGAGGAGAAAGGGGGCGTATACTTCGTTCAGGTGCAGCCCAACTTCGACCGCATTCCAGAGCAGGAGTTTGCCATTGCAATCATCTTCAGCTGCAATCCCGATCGTGTAGATGAGCTGGTAACGACCGTTAAGAGGGAGATGGAAGTTCTCCGTTCGAAGACGGTTCCGGACTCACTCGTTGCCAAGGTTCGGGAGATTCAGACGAAGGAGCGTGAAACAGCGCTGAAGACCAATCGTTTTTGGCTAAGCGTCATGTCGCAGTTTGATGCTGATGAAGAGCCGTACTCAACCTACAAGCTTCGGGAAGAGTATATCCGCAACCTGACGCCAGAGCGCATCCGCAAGGCTGCGTCGCTTTACCTGACAGGTGCCAACTTTGGTGAGTATGTGCTCAAGCCTGATCCAGAGGCCGTCAAGGAAACGCCATCGAAACCAGGGTCGCAGACGCCCGGTAAGCAGTAACAGGCGCGTTACTGCTAGAGAGACTCAATGGAAAGCATGTTAGTGCGGGCGCGGCCTACAAGCGGGCGGCCGATGGTAAAGACCACGGTCGCTCCGACCGGGAAGAGCTTCTCCTTCAGAAGTGTCCCCTTGATGTAGTCTATCGTCTCGTCCGTCGAATGCAGAGATTCAATGACCACGCCGGTGACGCCCCATAAAAGGCCGATGCGACGCGCCACACTGCGGTCGGTAGTGACCGAGAAAATCGGGGCACGCGGCCGCTGGTTGGAGATCAGGCGCGACGTTTCGCCGCTGTAGCTCAGACTAATAATGGCCGAGAGGCGTTTCTCTTCGGCGATTTGGGCTACGGCCACGGCAATCGATTCTGTATTAGAGCGGTTGCGTCCGTGAGGGGGCTCGTAGTGCTCGTTGAGACGTCCATCGTTGAGCAAGACGTCTTCGGCCTCATGGCAGATCGTCCGCATGGTCTGCACTGCTTCGACTGGATACGCCCCAACGCTTGTTTCGGCGCTCAGCATCACAACGTCCGTACCGTCGAGCACAGCATTGGCCACATCGCTGGCCTCTGCACGTGTGGGGCGGGCGTTGTGGATCATTGACTCCAGCATCTGCGTGGCAGTAATGACCGGTTTGGCGTGGGTGTTGCAGAGCCGAATGATCTTCTTTTGGACGATCGGTACTGTGGCCGCGGGAATCTCTACCCCGAGATCGCCGCGTGCAACCATAACGGCATCCGATGCATGCACAATGCCGTCCAGATTGGCCAATGCTTCGGGCTTCTCGATCTTGGCAATCAACCATTGCGATCCACCATGTCGAGTGACGTACTTGCGCAGTGTCTCGACATCAGCCGCCTTGCGGACGAATGACAGAGCGATGTAGTCCACATTGTGTTCGATCGCAAACTTCACGTCAGCCCGGTCTTTGGGTGTCATCGACGGCTGTGAGATCATTGTGTCGGGCAGGTTGAGCCCCTTTCGCGGCTTGAGCAACCCACCGTGGATCACCGTAGCCCGAACGGACATACCATCGGTATCCCGGACCTGTACCTTGATGAGCCCGTCGTCAAAGAGAAGCACATGCCCCTTCTTCACGTCGCGGGCGATCGACGGGTAGGTGACCGGGACGACCGTTTCCTTAGAGACGAATCCGGCGGTGCGAGCCACCACGCTATCAACGATTCGGACCTCTGTCCCCGCAACAAGTGGAATCGCCTCCGTGTGTGTAAAGTCTGCAACGCGGATCTTGGGACCCTGCAGGTCGGCGACGATCGGCAGGTGGGTGTCGAGATGGTCTTCCACCTCGCGGATGATGGTGATGTTGCGAGCGTGGGTCTCGTGATCTCCGTGCGACATATTGAGGCGGAAGGCGTTAGCTCCGGCTTTAACCAGAGCTGTAACCTTTTCCCGTGAGGCGATGGCAGGACCCATGGTACAGAGTATCCGGACCTTCTGCTGCATCATTATTCCGGTAGTGTTCACAGGGGTCTCCCTTGATTGGTCATCGTTGCGTTGGGAAAGGGGGCCAGGCAAATGGCGTGATCGACGTTGCCATTCCTGTTGCCTCGTCCACCGTCAGGGCAGCGCCGCAAACACGTAGGTCATGTTCGGCAACCTCGTACTTGTGTGCCGTCTGAAGGAGTAGACGTTTTAGAGCGATATCTTTCTTCATCCCAAGCACGCTGTCATACGGACCTGTCATCCCAACGTCAGAGATAAAAGCCGTACCCTGGGGAAGGATCCGGGCATCACCCGTCTGCGTGTGTGTGTGTGTGCCAAGTACCGCGCTGACGCGTCCGTCGCAGTGCCACCCCATGGCCATCTTTTCAGCAGAAGCGTCGGCGTGAAAATCGAGGATGATGATCTTCGTGTCGATTGCCACGCGCTTGATCGCCGCATCAACCGCCTTGAATGGACAGTCGATCGACTGCATATAGGCGCGTCCCTGGGCCTGCATCACACAGACGACGCGTTTGTCGGGAAGTGTGATCAGCGTCCAGCCTCGTCCCGGGTTTTCCTGCGGATAGTTCATGGGCCGCAGAACGTCAGACCGCTCAGCCAGCAGGGGGCGGGACTTCCAATTCTCCCACACGTGGTTGCCGGTGGTGATGCAGTGAACGCCGGCAGCAAAGAGTTCGTTGGCTTCGCGTTCGGTCAGCCCCTTGCCATCGACAATGTTCTCGCCATTGACGATGATGACGTCGGGCGTGTAGCGGTTTCGCAGATCGGGCAACTGGCGCAGAAGCTCCCGCAGACCTATCAGGCCCACCACGTCGCCGATGAAAAGGATGTTCATGGTGCGCATATCGCTGCAAACCTACGAAAGGTGTCCGAGGGGTATCTTCGCGCCATGGCACTACGCATCTATACGAAGACTGGCGACGACGGCACCACGGCATTGTTCGGGGGCACTCGCGTTGACAAGGCCGACCTGCGCATTGAGGCGTATGGTGCGGTTGATGAGCTGGCAGCCGTCCTTGGTGTAGTGCTAACGCATGACATCCCAGAAGGAGTTCGGCAGCAGCTCGAGACCGTCGCGGACACGCTGTTTGCTCTTGGAGCGGACTTGGCCACACCACTTGATCCGCCCCCCACCTACAACATTCCGAGGATCACTGAGGATCACGTGCGATTGGTCGAGAGCTGGATCGATGGGCACGATGCTGTTCTTGAGCCGCTTAAGACCTTTATTCTTCCGGGAGGACACCCCGGCGCAGCCCACATGCACCTAGCCCGCACGGTATGCCGTCGCGCCGAACGCCGGACGGTAGCGCTTGCGCGCCGTGAAGATGTCGGTCTCCACGTCGTGCATTACCTCAATCGCCTGTCAGACTACCTGTTTACGGCCGCTCGGGCTGTGAATCATGCCTGCGGCGTGCCCGACCAGCCGTGGCGCAGCGGCATGTAACGTGCAGACCCATTTGGAGCTTCGAAGACCCTGCTGCAGAGGTCGTTGTTTATAGCAGGTCTGCACCCTCAGAACCACTAGTGCACGAGGATCACTGTCGCCGGATCAGTCGCGCAGCAAATGCTCCGTCACTGTGATGCTTATGCGGAAAGGTCTGTAGGAAGCCGTCCTTGCAGATCTCGGCCGGTAAGATGCTTTCGGCAGGAAAGAGCTCAAAGTTCGGATGAGATTCCAGGAACCAGTGAATGGTCTCTGTGTTCTCTTCGGGTTCGATGGTGCAGGTGGAATAGACGATACTTCCACCAGGTTTGACAAGCCCTGCTGCATTGGAGAGGATTGCTCGCTGAGTGATGACCATTTTCCGGATGTCATCTATCTGGCGACGCCATTTGATATCCGGCTTCTTTGAAAGCGTCCCGAGTCCGGAACATGGGGCGTCAACAAGGACGATGTCTGCCAGTTGCGTTGTTTTGTACTCGCGGGCGTCGCCCTGTTGAGGTGACACAATCGATGTTCCCAGCCGCGCGGCGTTGTCGCTGATGAACGACAGTTTCGATTCATACTTTTCCAGGGCGACAACCTCGCCCGTGTTTTTCATCAACTCGGCCGCCATGATCGCCTTGCCGCCAGGTGCGGCGCAGAGATCAATCACCTTCATCCCCGGTTTCGGGTCGGCCAGGATCACGGCCAGCGACGCGCTGGCATCTTGCACGCTGACCTGCCCGCTGCTGAATAGGGGCAACGACCGGACATCACGGAGCGAGGTGATCAGGATGCTGTTGGGATGAATCGGCGAGATTTCATGTTTGATCTCAGCCGCCGACATTTGATCGACGACCTCTTTGACGGTGGTGCGCAGACCGTTAACCCTCAATGTTAGCATCGGACGCTGGTTGTTAGCACTCAGGAGGGCCTCGGCTTCCTCGCTCCCAAAGCGGTCTACGTAGCGTCGTACCATCCACGCCGGATGAGCCGTGTGGACGGAGAGGTAAAGCACCTCGTTTTCCTTCCGGTCCGGGTAACGGATTGTCTGAACGTTCCTGAGAATGTTTCTCAAGACGCCGTTTACGATACCGGCGTGCTTGTCACCCTTGATCCGTTTGACGATCTCCACGGATTCATTGATGGCCGCCGGGGCAGGGATCTTAGACAGAAACATGATCTGATAGAGAGCGATGCGCAGTGCATTCTTGACAAGGGGCAGGCATTTGGCAAACTCGCCGTGGTAGAATCCCATCAGGATCCAGTCTATTCTGGATTGCCATCGGACCGTTCCATTGACGAGCTCAGTTACAAGTGCCCGGTCTGCCGCTTCGAGTTCTGTGCGGCGTAGTTCGCCGTCAAGAAGCTTGTCGATGTAGGCATCGGAATTCTCATACCGACTCAGAAGTTTTACGGCAATGCCGCGTGCTGTTTGGAACACCACAGTCGCAGAATCCTCGATCAGTGGTGCTGCCTGCTCGTCGCGCAGGTCGCCAGGTGCTTGAACGTTACTCATAGGCCGCAAGTATAGGGAAACCATAGTTGCGAACGAGAACCGTCTGAGAGTTATGTTTCAGCTCTGAACACCCACGAAAACGTATGAACATCCGCTCCGCCATACTTGTCAGTTTAGCAGTTCTTCTGCTAGAAGGTGCCGCCGTATACGGACAGCGCCTGAAGGGGTCCAGCACGCCTCTTGGTCCCGATGAGCAGCCGGTCTACACATGGTACGGGGCCTATCTCGGCCCGTCCTTCAACAGCCAGGGCGGTGCGTTTGTCACCGACTGCAATTGTCCCTTTACCGGTGGTGCCGGAACGGGCATGGTTGCCGGGGTGGTTATCGAACATCAGTTCCGGTCCGGACTGGTAATCGGCGGTCTCGTCGGCTACGAAGGAAGGGGCATTTCGGGCCGCTTTCGGGAGCAGGAAGGTATTCAGCAGGCCAGCCCGTCTGGAAGAGTCTACACCGTCCCGATCACGTTTCTCAACGAGGCAACGTTAACCTTCCACATGGTCTCATTGAACCCATACGCCAAGTACCAACTCTGGGGCAATTTTTTTGGCCGGGCGGGTTTGTCGGCGGGGTATGTAATCAGCTCGAATCTCAGTCACACAAAGACTCTGGAGACAACGACAACGGTTTTTCCGGATGGCGAGGTGGCCGACGTTGTTTTCGGCGAAAACGGCAGCGGATCGGTGACTCTTGAGAACGGCCCATACAAGAATCTATCCTCACTTCAGCTTGGCGCAACCCTGTCGGCGGGTTATGAGATTCCACTTGCTCGAGAAAAGCGGCCTTGGGGTAGGGATGTTTCTGCTGTTCTTGTGCCGATCGTTCAGTTGTTTCAGCCATTCACCCAGTTGAGCCTAAACGGTGATGATCTCAGGGTGTCCACGCTGCAGTTTCTGTTGGAGTTTCGGTACAATCTCTGAAATCTCAGAAAATAGCTTTGGCGGTTATCCACATTTACCTATTTTTTGGCCCTGCCATAGCCTGACATCAAGTCTAACAGGCAGACGAGATAGGTGGGGAGCGAACAAATTTCAAGGGACGGAAAGCCTATGCTACGGCGATATTTTTCGGTCTGCGTCATTGCACTTGCATGTGCATTCACTTGTCTTTCTGCAGGTGCGCCAGACAGAGTTCTGTACTTGTACAGCGCCACTCTCAGCTCTGCCGAGGATGATACTCGTGGAGACGTGCTCAGTGATACGAAGAAAATTCGGATCATAAATCTTGGTGTGATCAACCATGATGGCGTTGACTACGCTCCCACGGTCAGTGCTGACGGCAAGACCCTCTATTTCGTATCCGAGCGTCCCGGCAGCAAGCCGAATGAAACGGCCGGTCGCCTGTCGCATGACTTTTGGAAAGCAACCAAGGGCGACAACCACGACACGGTTTTCAACGAGCCTATTAACCTGGCAGAAATCAACTTGACAAGCGACGAAGGTGCTGCCTCCATCGCGGCGGACCGCCAAACCCTGTACTTCACGGGATGCAACCGCCCCGGTGGTATTGGTTTCTGTGATATCTGGGAAGCACGCGTTGACGGTGATAAGTTCACCGAGCCAAAGAACCTTGGACCAAACGTCAACACGGAGCACTGGGAATCTCAACCATACATCTCTCCTGACAAGCAGCGACTGTACTTTGCCTCCAACCGCCCTTCTCCAAATCATCCGGACGAAGAAGACGACAACGACTTTGATATCTGGTACTGTGACTGGGACGATGACCTCGGTGAATGGAGCAAGGCAAAGAATCTTGGCCCTGATGTGAATACTCCCGAGAAGGAAGTAGCTCCATTTATCGCTCCGGACGGCCGTACACTCTTCTTCTCCTCGAATGGCTATAAGGGCGGAATTGGAAAGCTTGACTTCTACCGAACGAAGAAGACTGGCGAAAAGGACAAAGACGGCCGTGATCGCTGGAGCAAGCCCGAGCTCATTCCGGCACCAATCAATACTGTGGAAGATGACTACTTCCTCTCGATGCCACCATCCGGCGACGTGCTGTACTTCTCGTCGGAACGCGAAGACATTCCTGGTGCCAAGGGCGAGCTCGACATCTACATGGCGTTCATCCCAACGTTCACTCGCGCGGTCAATGTGATCGTGTCCGTTGTCGATGAGTGCACAGGCCAAAACGTTCCTGCTACGATCAGTTTCAAGAATTCACTCACGGGACGCGAATCAAAGGGCGAGGTCACAACCGACAATATCGAGTCGAACGTGATCGTTGGCGATGATGATTACGGTGCCGGCAAGAACAAGGCTGGCTCGGTCAATCTCACGGTTACAGCCTCCTCGAGCACCTACGGTGAGCGTAGCATCACGATTCCGGTGCAGTACCCAGGAATCACAACAAATGCTGATGAAGCTAAGGTGCAGACCGAGATTCGCAAGACGATCACCCTTGGTCAACGTCCGACGCTTGCCGCAGACATGGTTCTTTCCGACTGGGCCAAGAAGAAGGGCAACAACTTCAAAGGCCTCGTCATCGAAGAGCGTGCCACAATTCAGCTGTTCCCTCTGCTGCCATATGTCTTCTTCGACCTCAACAGCGGCGTAATGCCAGCCCGTTACAAGCGCCTCACGGCGGCGCAAACGAACGGATTTACGGATGAGCGTCTGCCTGGAGGTACACTCGATAAGTACTACCACACGCTTAACATCTTCGGTTACCGCCTTCGTAAGTATCCGAACGTGAACGTTGATATCGTTGGCTGTACCGACGAAACAAACGAGGACAAGAACTCGCCTCTCCCGAAGCAGCGCGCACAGGTTGTCTATGACTATCTGAAGAACGTCTGGGGGATCGCCGAGAGCCGGATGAAGATGGTTGCACGGGGCTGGCCTGAACTCCCATCGAACAAGAAGGACACAAACGGTATCGTCGAAAACCGCCGCACGGAACTCGTGTTCTCCGGTTCGAAGGATGACCTGTGGAATGTTCAGAAGCCGATCGAAGACCGCGATCCTACGCTGTTCCCATCGCCGGCTACGCTGACATATTCCATGAAGAATGGTATCGACAACAACATTGTCGCCTCGCGTCGAATCGAGGTATTCCGCAACGGCAAGTCATGGAAGACCGTCAAGGATCTGAACATCACTGATGCTTCGGCTAACTGGGATTGGCAGAATGCTGATGCCGAGTATCCAACCGAAAAGGGTCCAGATGGCACAGCTGAGTTCAACCTTCCGCCATACAAATCGGTGCTGATCGTTACCTCTAAGAACGGTCAGGAGTGTAAGTCAGACACCGTCACAACGCCTGTGAAGCGCGTTTCGTCAAAGAGCCTTGGTGTTGATAAGGGCGACGTCAAGACGCTCGAAAAGTACAACCTGATCCTCTTTAAGTTCGACAGTCCGGAAGCCGGCGAGCTCAACGAACGCATTATGTCAACATGGGTGTACCCTCGCGTAAAGAAGTCCTCCACCATCCGCATCGAAGGACACACAGACGTCGTCGGTCTTGACACGCGGAACAAGAAGCTTTCCGAGCAGCGTGCCGGTACAGCAGAGAAGTTCATCAAGTCCACCGGTTCGGCGTATACCGAAATGTCAACACGTGGAACGGGCGAAGAAGAGCCGCTCTACTCGAACGACTCTCCGGAAGGCCGTTTCTTCAACCGTACGGTTCAGGTGATCATCGAGACACCGCTGGCCGACGCCGAACTCGAGTAACGGACACTGCCACCGAAATGATTTGAGCGCTCAACCCTCAGGTTGGGCGCTCTTTTTTTTACCAACGATTCGTTTGTGTCCATGATTGAATGGAATGTTGACCCTGTTATCGGGACCATTGGCCCCCTGTCGCCTCGATGGTATGGAGTGTTGTTTGCCACAGCCTTCATGCTGAGTTACTCGGTCATGCAACGGGTGTTCGCGGCCGAAGGGAAAAGCCAGGAAAATCTAGACCGGCTAACCATCACCATGATCATCGGAACCATTTTGGGTGCGCGTCTTGGTCATGTGCTGTTCTACGAGCCGGGGCTGATCCTTGAAGACCCCCTCGAAGTGATTGCCATTTGGCACGGCGGACTTGCCAGCCACGGAGGGGCCATTGGCATCATCACCGGTGTGTACCTTTTTGCCCGGCGAACTGGATTGACGATGACCTGGCTGTTGGACCGTCTGGCGATCGTGGTCCCGCTCTCGGGAATGTGCATCCGTCTCGGCAACCTCATGAACTCAGAGATTATTGGCCGTCCGACGGACGTTCCATGGGGCTTCTGGTTCGTGCGTGTTGATGCGGTGCCCGTTGCCAGACATCCAACCCAGATCTACGAGGCCCTCATCTGTCTGGTGTTGTTTGTTCTGATGGCCTGGCTCTATCGCAGGGGGCTTGCATCGTCCCGCCCTGGTTTCATGATCGGCCTGTTGATGGTTTTGCTGTTCACGAGCCGGTTCTTCGTAGAGTACTTCAAGGAGCTGCAGGAGGCGTTCGAGGCATCCCTGCCAATTGATATGGGGCAGATTCTTAGTCTTCCATTCATCGTAGCTGGATTGATCTTTCTCGTGCGCTCGCGACGCTTCGGACACGCGGGGTAAGCCCCCTTCGAGCTATTTTTGCCATCCCGAGAAACCAACACGGACTTCCACACAGGCATCAGCATCATGAGCATTTCAACGATCACTGTCATTGGCGGCGGAACCATGGGTAATGGTATCGCCCACGTTGCAGCCCAGAGCGGTTTTGCCGTCACCCTGGTCGATGTGTCCGACGCAGCCGTAGAGCGCGCGATGAAGACCATCACCGGGAATCTTGAGCGTCAGGTAAAGAAAGAGACGATCAGTGCTGAGCAAATGGCGCAGACGCTGGGGCGCATCTCGACAACGACGGATCTCGAAAAGGGAGCCAGCAGTGCCGACCTGGTGATCGAAGCAGCCAGTGAGCGCCTAGAGATCAAGCGTCAGATCTTCGCCACACTTGATGCAGTATGCAAGCCGGAGGCTATCCTGGCCTCAAACACGTCATCGATCTCTATCACAGATCTGGCAGGGGGCACCAAACGAGCCGACAAGTTCATTGGCATGCACTTCTTCAATCCGGTGCCGGTGATGAAGCTGTGCGAGATCATCCGTGGTCTGGCCACTAGCGACGAAACCTATGCTACCATCAAGGCGATGGCAGAGACTATGGGTAAGGTTCCGGTGGAGGTGCAGGATTATCCGGGCTTTATCTCAAATCGCATTCTGATGCCGATGATCAATGAGGCCGTTTACTGTGTGATGGAAGGTATCGCCTCAGTGGAGGATATCGATACAGTGATGAAGCTCGGTATGGCGCACCCAATGGGTCCACTAACGCTGGCCGACTTTATCGGGCTTGACGTATGCTTGTCGATCATGGAGGTTCTGCATAATGGCCTCGGCGATTCGAAGTATCGCCCATGTCCGCTTCTTCGCAAAATGGTGGCTGCCGGACATCTAGGCCGCAAGAGCGGCAAGGGCTTCTACAGCTACTGAGTGTGGGCGGTGCAGTTCTGCACGAGCGTAACGAGATGACGTCGCAGTGACGTCCTGTCGCCCTGGAGGTTCATCATCTGCCGAATCTCCTGGCGATAATGATCGACAGCTTTGGAGGACTTGAAAACGATCTTGGCAATCTGTGCCGTTGAAAGTCCGTCGATGATGCAGATCGAGACCACCAGTAGATTGTCCGGCATTGCCGGGAAGTGATGGCGGAGGCACTGTTCCAGGCGTTCGTCTCTGTATAAGATCTCCCGTTCGGCTTCGGTCAGCTGGTCTTCGTGGCGCACCAGTGCCTGAAGTTGTTCGCGAAGAGCTTCGCTTACTTCGCTGGAGATTCGACCTGCAGTCTGTAGCGCCGCAATCTCTCCGATTACTTGGGTGATGCCTTCGCGCTTCTTTTTGAGATGGCCGTGAAGAATGCGCAGAATCTGTTCTGCGTCACTTAGTGCCGGAAGGTTGGAAGAGATGCCCATGCAGATAGAGTATGGTTGCTGGTACGGTGTGCCCTGCGACGGCAGAAGTTACGGCAATGTGAACGAACATCACCAACGAATGATTCCCTGAGCGCCGGTGACTGGGGAAGGCCGTCCAAGGTTGTGCGGCCGTCTGCCGGTGCGCATTCGAGCACGATTTGCTGACTGTCGTCTGTCCTGCACCAACGCCTAGAGATACTCCTGAGGGCAACTATTCTGCCCGATCAGAACCACCGGGCATCATCTGGATGCACGTACCAGACCATCTCTGCCCCAACGGAAAGTCCTGGGTTTTCAGCCCGGCGCATAGTGATCGACTCCGATTGTGTTCGGCCATGGATCAGCCACTCGTGCCCCACGAACTCGACCGCGCGTATGGTCGTCGCAATCGGCAGAGCCCCCTGGCATGACACCAGTTGCAAACGCTCAGGGCGAACGCCGAGGATGCGGCCTTCGTGAGCAATCAGATTCATCGCAGGGCTGCCAGTGAAGGACGCTACGAAGGTGTTGGCGGGATGGTCGTAGATCTCGGCTGGTGTGCCGACCTGCTGAATGATGCCACTGTTTAGGATTGCCATGCGATCGCTCATCGTCATGGCTTCCACTTGGTCGTGCGTGACGTACACCGTTGTAACGCCGAGCTCGCGCTGCAGTGCGCGCAACTCGGTGCGCATGTGTGTGCGCAGCTGCGCGTCCAGATTGGAAAGCGGTTCGTCAAACAGAAAGACCCTTGGACGTCGGATGATCGCGCGACCCACGGCAACCCGCTGACGCTGTCCGCCGGAGAGTTGCTTTGGACGTCGGTCGAGCAGGCCACCGAGGCCCAGGATGTGCGCAACGTGTTCGACAGAAGCGCGGATGGTCTCTGCGGATTCTTTGCGGATCCTCAGTGGAAAGGCAATATTCTCTGCCACCGTAAGATGTGGATAGAGCGCATAGTTCTGGAACACCATGCCCACATCTCGCAGTCGCGGCACTACATCGTTCATGGGTTCATCGTCAAACGACAGAGTTCCGGAGGTTACTGATTCGAGCCCTGCGATCATGCGTAGCAATGTACTCTTGCCACACCCTGAGGGCCCGACCAGAACGAAGAATTCGCCGGGTTCAATCGTCAACGATACATCCGTAAGGGGCTGAACATTGTCGTACGACTTACTGACCGAGTCAAATCTGATGCGCGTCATGGTGCAAGGTTACGCAACCACGGCCATCTTTTGACCTGTCAAAGTCCCGTTGAGCGCAGGCGCTCAACAAGCTCCCGCTGCTCATCGGTTAGGCTTGTCGGTAGCTTTACTTCCAGCGTTACGTAGAGATCGCCGCGCTGGTCTGCGCTGCCATAGCAAGGCATGCCCTGCCCCTTGAGGCGGAGCTTACGCTCGTTCTGCGTCCCTGCGGGAATATTCACAGCGAGCTGGTTCCCCGAAAGTGTCGATACTTCTGCGCGCCCGCCGAGAAGGGCCATCGACAGATCGATACCTACCCGCACGTGGAGATCATCGCTCTCACGGCGGAATCGCGCATCCGGGGCCACCGTCACCTCCAGTTCCGCTTCGCCGATACGCAGGCGTTGTCCGGTGGTGATTCCTGGGCGGAATGTCACATCGGCCGTGGTCTGACCTAGCGTCAGACGCTTCGATACTCCCGTGAAGGCTTCGGTGAGCGACAGCGTAACGGTGAAGACCGGCCTCGGGCGTTGCGTTGCGTTGCGCGTGCGTGTGTTGCTACGTCGGGTGTTGTGAGTCTGGCCAAACAGTTCAGACAGAAGATCGCCGAAGGAGGTGCCGTTGAACATATCGCCCACATCATCCATCGCGAATGCACCACCTGCGCCGGGTCGGCCCCCTGTCCGTTGATACCCAGATGTCTGCCGCGAGAGCTGGTCGTACTTAGCACGCTTTGCCGGGTCACTCAGCACCTCGTAGGCTTCGCTGATCCGCTTGAACCGTTCTTCGGCCTGTGGGTTGTCGGGGTTGGCGTCCGGATGATACTGTCGCGCCAGGCGCCGGAAGGCCTTCTTGATCTCCTCTTCCGTGGCGCTTCGTTCAAGTTCGAGTTCTTTGTAGTAATCGGTAAACGACATTCGTCAGGGGGCTTTCTGCGGTTGGTAGTGGCGTGATGACGAACAGTCCGTGTTGCTGGTGTGTCAGAGAAGACCACGTTCGACGAAGGACGTGTAGTCATCACCAGCGATGATCACATGATCGAGAACGCGAATATCGACGATACGTCCGGCCTCGACAAGTTGCCGAGTAATGGCGATGTCTTCGCTGGACGGTTCGGTGTTGCCGGACGGATGGTTATGGGCGAGGATGATGGCCGCCGCGCTTTCGGCGATGGCCAGGCGGAACACCTCGCGCGGATGGATGAGCACGGCGTTGAGCGACCCATCGCTGACGTTGACTTGGCGGATGATCTGGTTGGCGGCATTGAGCAATACCACGATAAATGTTTCTGTGCGTCGCTGTCGCAGGCGGGGCATTAGTGTTCGGGCCAGGATGGCCGGCGATGTGACGCTGGTGCGTTCAGCAAAGGGTTCGGCCTGGATGCGATGGGAGAGTTCGAAGGCAGCACAGAGCGAGGCAGCTTTGGCCGGCCCCATCCCATCAATGCTGCACAACTCCGACATGTCACGTCCGGCCAAGTCGATTAGTGATGCATAGCGTGTGAGCAGGCGCTGAGCGATCTCAGATGCCGGTGCTGCTGCCGTGCCGGAGCCGATCACCAGGGTGATGAGTTCCTGCGAACTGAGTGCCCACGCGCCGTGACGCAGTAACCGCTCTCGGGGTCGGTCCTGGTTTTGCATCTTTGCAGCGGTATTTCTGTTCACTTCGGCATTTTCCATGATCGACCTCCTGATTTACCATGTTCATGTTGTTGCGGCCATCTACGCCTTTACGGTGCGATGGCAGCGTGATGGATTGAAGGGTGGGTTTCTGGCTGTTGCCACGTGTGCACTGGTGTTTACCATTCTCTGGGCCATGACTGGGCCGATTGCCCGTATCATCATGCCTCAGGCTCCGCAGCCGGGTGATCTTTTTACTACGGACACGCTGAGCTTGACGCTTCTGCTAGTCCCTGAGTCGATCTTCTTCCGCGCATTCTTTCTTCGTGCGAATGACGCGGGGGAGCGTGACGCTGGTGTTTCGGCTGCCAGTGACGTATAATCCTTCCAACATTTGGAGGATATACCCTTTTTGCCGTATGTTCGCAGTTCCCCCCGCGCACAACGAGTGGTTGCGCACGGGTGGTGCCGGCCTGAGAGGGTTGGCGGTGTTCTTTGACAACAGGAAGGAAACAAGAAACCATGCAAGGGAGCAGAGAGATCTGCTTCCAAACAAAGGGTAGGTT
>JBILLF010000039.1:0-17907 GCA_044376225.1 Patescibacteria group bacterium
TTGGCGCTATGTCGACTGGTGCGCACCGCGCTGATGAAGATCCTGGCGCAATCGAACCACCGAACCACATCATCGGCACCCAACGGTCGTAGTCGTGGGGAGTTCCGTGCGTGGCAACGTTCCCTCCGATGATCCAATACTGCTTCGGATACATCACAACCTCACCCGTTCGTCCAGCAAAGGTGCTGCTACGAATGGCTGACCAGGTCTGTTCATCGATTGAATCCGGCCGACGTCCGCCAATGATCGAATCTGAGGCGATGGCGATACCGATTCCCGGATGTGATGCCACGGCACGAGTGGCTTCAGCAACGGCGCGTTCGCGCTGGTCGTCAGGAATGACACTCCAGTTCAGATAGATCGACGGTTCGAAGATCTCCCGCACGTATGATCCAGCCTTCGGTAGCGAGCCGAACTGCGTCGTGAGCACCGAGTCGATCCGCGACTGAATCTCCGCTTCGCGTATCCGTCCGGCATCGATGGTTGCCCGCTGTTGCTCGGCCTGACGTTGCAGGATCTCCGGGATCGGAGCCACTCCATGGTCGGATGTTATGACAAGGATGTAGTTCTTTCGTCCAACACGCCGGTCAAGATGTCCGATAAGCTCGTCCAGCTCTCGGTCGGCCCGCGCATACATGTCCATAACCTCGCGGCTGTCGGGACCGAAGACATGGCCCACATAGTCTGTTGTCGAAACGCCTACGCACAGCAGATCTGGTTTGTCATCGCGACCTAGCTTCTCTCGGTCGATTACCTCTCGGGTAGCATCAAACAGCATCTCCATGGAAAAGGGGCTGATCGCAATGCTCGCCATGAACTTAGGATGCGTTGGTGCCAGCACACGGTGAGGAAACGCATTACTGCCCCCCGGGTAGGCCCCCTCCTCAGGAACGGAGTCCATCGGCATGACGGGTACATCCGGCGGGACGGGAAGCGGCGTCCACATGGCCCCGACGTATCGGTCAACATTGACAGTGGCATTAAGCGTCGAGAGCCACGGTGGCTGGGGATACGACGCACTGGACGTCCACCGGCGGGCGTTGGCGTCATACCAAACGCAGGAGGTAGCCGAGGAGCCAGCCATCAGAATGGCTGCGCGATCCTTGAGGCCGATCCCGACGACCTTTGACTGGGGCGAAATCCTGCGCAGCAAATCTCCCAGTGTGGGCACAAGCAGTTTGCCGGCACCAAACACGCCTGACGTGTCTTGCGCACAATACCCACATGTGCCGGCTTTAAGGTCACAAAAGTCGTTGCCAACAATGCCGGTTCGCACCGGATAACATCCCGTGAGCAGCACCGCATGCCCCGGACCGGTGATGTTGTTGGCATGATCATATCGACAATTGGAGAACGTCGCTCCCTCACGCATGATCCGACGAAATCCGCCGGACGTGGGGTAGATCGTCTCGAATCGCTCGGGATAATCGCCACGAAACTGGTCGAATGAAACCACGACCACGAGCCGCGGAGTCGGACCAGAAGGTTGAGCTACGCACTGTGCGGCAATTGCCAGAACCATGGCAAACCGCACAACAACGAACCGCCCAAACCTCAGAGCTGCCCCATGGCGCGCATCATGTTTGCCACTTCGTAGGCCTGACGCTGGTTGTATTCCGAGGTCAGCTTCCGGTAGTTTATCAGATCGACGATGATACCAATCCAGCACAGGCCAAAGGTAAAGAGGTATAACAAGCCCATTCCGATCTGGCCGAGCACGAATCGTTGAATCCCCGCAAGTCCCAAGAACCCAACAAGGGTAAGCAGGAGGATCATCACGGGTTCTTTGCGACGCGTCCGGTAGATCGATGCAAACATACCTGCTTGCTGATCCGTCATCGGCTCCATCAGCATGTGAAGATACATTAACTCGTCGCTCTCGGCATCTGGGATGAGTTGGAGAACATTGGCCATGGTTGGTACCTCGTTAGGGGTGGTGTTGCGTTCTTTGATGATCTCGAGAGAGCTGAACGATTCGGACCGTCAGCAGCAGCGTTGCGGGAATCCCCAGTGGATGCGCATCGATCGAGGCGGACAGATGCCCCCTGAACAAATGACCGATCGAGGCTCCGAGTCCGCAGCCGATGCATCCGTCCAGTCCGAGCAGGGTCGGAACACAGAACGTCACATGGCCGGAAAGGGAGGGGGCTTCCACGGCAAGCACAAACAGACCGCCCGCCCAGATCAGGGCCTCTGCAGGAACGCTGCGCAAACTGGTCAGAATTGCTTTCACGTGGTGTTTGACAGAGTATCTGCGCCCGGGTTTCATGGATTTTCGGTCAAAGTTCATGTGGATATCATTGTAACCCTTTGAATTCTGGGGCCTAGGCGTGTATATTGCAGGCCCTTTTTTAGGGAACAACCCTTTCGGCATCGAACAACAGGCACCTACGATCATGTACGCAGTCGTCGAAATCTCCGGTCAGCAGTATGCTGTCTCCCCTCAACAAACAATCATCGTTCCTCTGATGGTGGACAAGAACATTGGTGACGCTGTTGAGTTCTCAAATATCCTTCTGGCCAGCGACAACGGCAACGTCTCCGTGGGAACACCGTACATCAAGGGCAGTGTGAAGGCTACGGTCGTGGCCCATGGCAAGGGCGACAAGGTCCTTGTCTTCCACAAGAAGCGTCGCAAGGGCTATCAGAAGCTAAATGGCCACCGCCAGAAGTTCACCAGCATAACGATCAACGACATCAATATCTAAGCGAGTACGACAATGGCACACAAAAAAGGTGGTGGATCTACCAAGAACGGCCGGGACTCCAATGCCCAGCGTCTTGGTGTGAAGAAGTTCGGCGGCGAGCACGTTCTTGCCGGCAACATCATTATCCGCCAGAATGGAACAAATGTTCACCCCGGCAACAATGTCGGACTTGGCAAAGACTACACGATCTTTTCGCTTGTCGATGGCGTCGTGAAGTTTGAGCGCAAGGACAAGACGCGTCTCAAGGTTTCGGTCTATCCTGAAGCTAACTGATCGCGTTTACCTGCACGATGACGTCTAATCTTAAACGCCTCCATAGTGGGGCGTTTTTTATAGCCGCAAGAATTTTCACCTCCTTAACCTCAGGATCAATACCGTCATGAAGTCACCAGTACGCGTTGCCGTTACCGGCGCAGCCGGCCAGATAGGATATAGCCTGCTTTTCCGCATTGCCAGCGGCGAAATGCTCGGCAAGGACCAACCCGTCATTCTCCAGCTTCTTGAACTGACCCCCGCCCTGCAGGCCCTGCGCGGCGTGGCGATGGAACTTGAAGACTGCGCATTCCCTCTTCTGCACGGCATCGTTCAGTCGGACGATCCAATGGTGGCATTCAAGGACGCCGATTATGCACTTCTGGTCGGTGCACGCCCGCGCTCCAAGGGTATGGAGCGCAAGGATCTTCTCGAAGCCAATGCGCAGATCTTCACCGTGCAGGGCAAAGCCCTGAACGCTGTTGCCAGCCGCAACGTGAAGGTTGTGGTTGTTGGCAACCCGGCAAACACCAACGCGCTCATCACAGCCAAGAGTGCGCCGGACCTCAACCCACGCAACATCACGGCTCTGATGCGACTGGATCATAACCGCGCCTTGGCCCAGATCAACAGCAAGACGGGCATCCACACATCGCAACTCAGCAAGATGACGGTATGGGGTAACCACTCCGTGACGCAGTATCCGGACGTGTCGAATCTGACGGCCAACGGCTCTTTGGTGTGGCCAACGATCAATGACCAAGAGTGGCTCGAGAACGCCTTCATCCCAACGGTTGCTAAGCGTGGTGCCGCCATCATCGAGGCACGGGGCTTCTCGTCAGCCGCATCAGCCGCCAATGCTGCCATTGAGCATATGCGGGACTGGGTTCTGGGTACGCCTGCCGGTGACTGGACAACGATGGGCATTCCGGCCGACGGATCATACGGCATCGATGCCGATGTGATCTACGGCTTGCCGGTAACGTGCGCAAACGGAGAATACACGATCGTCCAGGGACTGGAGATCAGCGACTTCTCGCGCACTCGCATGCAGGCAACGCTTGACGAGCTCCTTGAAGAGCGCGGCGGTGTGCAGCATCTCTGGTAAGACTTTTTCGCAACGAGCGATTGCGTCCAAGGGGCGAGCTTCGGCTCGCCCCTTGTCATTTTAGACCATCGGAATCTCGACAACGGCACTGGTCGACATTGACGTTACACGCCCTGAGGTGAGAACGTAGCAGAGTTCGAGTACGCCGGGGTTGTGACCAACAAGGACAACGGCACCATCAAGAGCATCTAACTCGCTCACGATCCTCTGCAACGTCTCAAGAGAGGCATCGTAGATGCGTTCATCAAAGCGTACGACCTCTGCCTGAAGCCCATAGGCCATGGCGATGATCTCTGCTGTTGCACGTGTGCGTGCTGATGGCGAGGCAACGATCGATGGGATCCGAGGTGACCGTTCCACAAGCTTCGCCGCTGCTGCTTTGGCATCCTCAGCCCCCTGCCATGTAAGGGGGCGATCAAAGTCCCTCTCATGCAGATGAGAGGATTCGGCCTTGGCGTGACGGACGACGATAAGAGTCTGCATTACCGATGCCTATTGCGTGCGTACCGTAAAGAAAAGTACGATCGTCACCACGGCGGCAGCGATGTAAATGAGTGGCTCCAGTGCATCCTCCCAGATCGAAGAAGGGGCGTCGGGCAACGTTGTATGCGTTGCGCTGTGCTGGGAAGATTGGGTCGCGTATGCATCGAGACGAGAGATGTTGCGAACATCCGTGCGGGACTCCAGGCGAATCGCTCTGCGCTTATATGTCGTGCCCAGCTTGACCACGACCTGCCGCTCCAGACTGTCGCGATGGGTCACAGGAGCATATCGTGTGGAGACATCCATAACGGTCAGCTCAAGATCTGCTTGCAATGGAGCTTCCGCTAGGGTGACAGGTACCCCACGTTCTTCCATGCGGCGTGCAACGATAGTGCGGATCCACGATGCATCCGGATGTTCATGAACAAACAGCGATGCGGACTCGCCGGCGGTCACTCCGGCTCTCAAGATCACGGTATCAGTGAGCTCTCGGACAGCAGCTTCGATTACATCCACCGTGTGTGGTGTTGCCTCTGAGCGCAGAGTGTCGACGCCGGCCTGAAGCCGAACAACACAAAAGGCAGCAATGATGATGGAAACCCACCTCACGATGAAGCACCGTGATGATTGCGACGGAGCGCCAGCACCATAGCCACCAGATCGTCCTCGTGATCGCTTAGCGACGGACGGATGCGCAACGGACGCCGCCGGTTCTTGATGTGCAGGCGGATCACTGGCGTACGCGGTCGCACACGGACGCGACGGTCCTTGCCGATGATGGTGCGTTCGATATCGTCGGCTGTGAATGTGCGCTGACGAAATCGATTGACGAACGTGATGAAGTCGGGACCGACGACGATAGCGCGGTCGGTGATGATCTCAGCGATGAGCGCCGTGACGGCAAGGGCAACGAATGCGCCCAGAATCACGACCACGGGGTCGCGGAGCACAACGACCACCAAACCCTGTTGGACTTTGCTGTAGTACAAGGACTTTACGATCACGTACACGATCAGCGTGACAGCATACATGGCGATCGACTGCCAGTAGAAGTCGAGCTGCACATGAAACGTGCGTGGCATGCCTTTTCGGTGCTCTGATTGACTCATGCGTTGCCCCCTTTCCACAAACTCGTCCGAATGATCAGGTCGGCGGCATCCCGAGCCGCATTAGGCCGGCCAAGATCACACATATTGGCGGACATTTCAGCGCGCTGCAAGGGGTTAGCCATGAGCCGCTCAACACCCGCCCATAGTTCATCGCCGAGTCGCTCGTTGGCGATAACTTCGGCCGCACCGTGGCGAGCAACAACGTTGGCGTTGTGTTTCTGTTCATTGGTCGAGGCTGAAGGCAGAGGTACCAGTATCGCCGGCTTGCCGACGATGCCCAACTCGGCGATGGTTGTAGCGCCGCTGCGCGACACCACGAGATCTGCCGCAGCGTATGCCGCGCCCATGTCGTCGATAAACTCTGTCGCTTTGACATTCTCCGGCACAGCCCGTTGCGTGACATGCCCCTTACCAGTCTGCCAGATCATCTGCCAGGGGGCTTGTGCGATGTTCTCCAGAGACGCCTCAATGGCATCGTTGATCGCCCGCGCACCAAGACTGCCTCCGAAGACCAAGACGGTCTCACGGTCAGGATCGAGTCCCCACCAGATGCGGGCATCTCTGACCGATGCTGAAGGATTGATCTGGGTGCGCACCGGATTGCCCAATACGTGGAGTTTCGACTGAATGGCTGCCGGATAGAACGCACGGCTGTCCTCAAACGCCAGAACAACGGCCGCAGCACGATCCACCAGACGAGCATTGCTCTTGCCTGGGTTGAGGTTGGATTCAAGCACGATCAGCGGCACACCTTCGAGCGATGCCGCCACTCCGGCAGGGTAACTGATGTAGGCACCGGTACAGATAACAGCGTGAGGTTTAAAACGACGAATTGCACGGCGGGCAATGAGGATCGAGCGAAGGATCTTGAATGGCAACGTCAGTGTTGATAGTGACAGTCCACGGAAGCCCTCGATGGGCATACCCACAAAATCATAGCCCATGGACGGTAGCAGCCGCGTTTCCATACGATCACGACTACCCAGGAAAAGTGGTTGGCACTGGCCATTGGTCAGTGCTGACAGCTGCTCGACGACGGCAACAGCCGGAAA
Organism: Patescibacteria group bacterium; assembly: GCA_044376225.1. Lineage (GTDB taxonomy): Bacteria > Bacteroidota > Ignavibacteria > Kapaibacteriales > Kapaibacteriaceae > UBA10438. The sequence goes on from JBILLF010000039.1 coordinate 6,713, forward strand.
GATGTGCCCCCCGGTACCGCCACACGCCACGACCACGCGCATTGCATCGTCCATCGATGAAACCTCAGCTGTGCAACGAGTCGTTATTCATGGCCGGCAAAATAGGCCCTCTTGCGTAAATTCAGCCCACGTACGTTTCGACACGGGGGTAACAATGCGGCATTTCATGGCGGTGATGGTTCTGCTTCTGGGCATCGGTGTTCTGCAGGCCCAGCAGACCAACGTCAAGCAATACATTCAGCAGGTCGCTGCCGGATGGACGACGGATGCCAAGAAGGCGCTACCCGATCTGCTGATCGATGCCCCGGATGACCCGGCGGTTCTGTTTCTGCATGCCTCGCTGATCGATGATCCGAAGAAGGCAAGCCCCCTGCTGGAGCGCATTGTGGATGCCTTCCCCAAATCCGAATGGGCCGACGATGCGATGGCTCGTATCGTCATCATCGCAGCTACAAAGAACGAGGCTGACAAAGCACGGAAGTCATTTGCAACCATGCGCGACCAGTATTCGCAGAGCGACCTCCTTCCAGTGGTCTATGAGGTAATGCGCTCAACGGTTGGCGCGCCGGCTCCAGCCGAGAAGTCCACGCCCGTTGCAACGCCAGCCAAGACAACTGATCCACAACTCAAGGCGGTCACCAAGGGATACACCCTGACGGTGATGACCACGGCTGAGAAGACCGAAGCCGACCGTTTTGCAGCTAAGCTCAAGAAGAAGGGGCTCAAGGTAACCGTCACCCCTACCACCCTGCGCGGCCAGTCTCGATACTTTGTGCGCGTGGGCGAGTATGAAACTGAGAGCGATGCACTCAAGGAACTCGTCCTAGTCCGCTCGGCCTGTGGTTGCAAGCCCGTGGTTTCGAAGAAGTAACCACACGCACCGATGATGAGTCTGCGTTGGAAGAGCCCCCTGGCAGTGACTCTGCTGATTATTGGCTCCGTCTATGCTGCTGCCCAAAGCTCGGATATCAACGCCGAGCGTGTCTCGATCGATGCACAGATCCTGCGTTCGCTTGACGGCCGTACTTCACTGATGCAGTCTTCGGTGTTCCCGCAGACAATGGTCGATCTGACCACTCTTGCCTCCGATACCACCGATGCATTTGCCGCCTATGTGAGCGAGTATTACGGCGGACTGCTGCTGGACTCGCCGATCAATGGCGAGATGCTCGTAGGACGCATCAGCAATGGCCGCTGGCGTGGCCTTGTGCAGACCGATGAGGTGGCCCGCTTCCAGGCTGATGCCTCGCTGATGATGCGAGGGGGCTTTACCTCCAATGACATCAACACGAAACCCTTCATGCTTGCACGCCCAGCTGTGCGATTCATGGGCTCCATGGCCTCTGGTCTGGGATACTTCCTGGATCTTTCCAACGGACGCCGGTTGATCGGTGGCGCACGGCGTATCGCACGGACGGACCCGACCCTGGCGCGGACAACCAAATTCGTCAGTGAAGACACATCGTTCTTCGACCGATACGTGGGATACGTTCAGTACCAAACATCATGGATGCGATTGCGCTTCGGACGTGAAGCCATGCAATGGGGCGCAAGCCCCATCGACAACTTCGTTCACTCGCTCGAAGCCCCCCTCATGGACGGCGTGCTGCTGGACGTGCCCTACAAGAGTGTCCGCTTTACGATGACGCATTCGGCGGCTAACAGTCTCGATACGGCCGGCAACGCGGTTTCGGGCAAGTTCATCGCCACACATAGGATTGCCTTTGAGCCGACAGAATGGCTCAACATTGCCGTCAACGATATGATAGCGTATTGGGGCAGGGGGCTCGACTTTGCCTACCTAAACCCACTAGCCTTCTTCGTCAGTGCTGGACTGTCGACTAAGGAGCGCAACCTCAATGACAATTCGATGCTGAGCTTTGATATCGCCGTTCGCCCCCTGCCAGGTATGCGAGCCTATACATCACTGGTGATCGACGACATCGGATTCGGAACTCTTTCAGACACGTCACGACGTGGCAACAACAACAAGTTCGCTTACCAACTCGGTGTGTCACAGGCATTCGGAACGCCGGGCGCGTCATCACGGTCAATGCTCACCGTAGAGTATGCCCGCATCGATCCGTTCACATTCTCGCATCGAAGCATCAACGCCTCATACACCACCTTTGGCGCGTCGGTCGGGTACGACATGCAGCCAAACTCCGACCGGATGGCACTGCAGGCCCGACATTGGTTTACGCCCCGCACGTCTCTACGCATTGACCTCGACTATACGCGACACGGTGAGAACCTGCTCGATGCTAACGGAAACATCCTCACCGCTGAGGATCCCGACTGGCCCGGATCAGGCTCTCTCGTAGCCATCGGCAACGTTGGCGGAGACATCCTCCGCGGAGACGGCGACTTCATCGTCGGCAATAGATTCCTGCGCGGCAATCTTAGCCACCAACGCCGCGCACGCCTCTGGTTCTCCGCCGAATGGATGCCAAACATCTTTACAGACATCCGCATTGGCTACACCAACCGCAATGGCGGCAATAATCCAGAGTCGTTCCTGTTCGGCTCGTTTGAGGTACGGATTGGGTACTGATTACTGATTACTGATGACTGATGACTGATGACGCTGCCGTCTCTCGTAGCCCGGGCCAAGTCCCGGGGCTATTACGGTCACTCGTCACTTGTCCCTCGTCACTTGTCCCTCGTCCCTCGTCTCTCGTCTCTCGTCTCTCATCAGTGGATTCCCGCCTTCGCGAGATTGACGATCGTAATTCCGTAATTCAGTAATTCCGTAATTCAGTAACTCAGTAATTCCGTAACTCCGTAACTCAGTACTTCACAGACTGCTTCACAACCTGCAGAACTTCTCTAGCCACGCTCCCCTTATGGGCAAAGGCAACGAGTTCGCAGTTCTTGAGCGTCCACGCATTTAGGGTGTCTGAAGCACTGAGCTTTTCAGCGGGGATCTCGTAGCGTACCGTCTTGCTGATAACGGCTCCCTTGGCCATTGGAGCCGGGTTAAGTGTATCGCCCCATGTGCCGTTGAGGGCAGTGCGCAGGACGTGCTCGAACACGTAATCCGTGATATGTGATGGTGTCTTTCGATAGTCCTTCTGGTCGCCTATGATGTCATTCTCCTGCAACCACACGCTGACAAAGGACGGCGTTGCGATCTCCTGCAGTGCGGTGGCCTTGATGGTAATGATCATGGTCCGACGGTCAGCATGGTAGGTGTGGCTCATAGCCAGGTCCATTGCCGGTTGTTGCGGCAGGAGCTGCGTCACCAGCGGCTCCCAGTTGTTCTTACCCTGGATGATGCGCCCGTTAGACGTAACACGGTTTACCAATCCATTCGGATTGCCGGCCCGGCTGATGCGGAAGGCTGCATCAAGCGCCACGCCCGCCGGACACGTAAGGTCGCGCTTGAAGTCGGGCAACTCAAGAGCTGCAAAGCCCCCTGCATGGATGGCAGTAACGATCACTCGTCCCTTGTTGTCTTCGTACAGTTTGGCGGCAACCTCAGCTGCTTCCGGGCAGTTACCGCAGGTATGGCCGGTGTAGTCTTCGAGCAGAATGTTCTGAAGACCATTCGACGATGTCATCGCTGTGGAGGTATCACGCAGCGTCGTATCCACCGGCACAACGGGATTCTTCTCGTACGGCGCTTCGATTACATCGCACGAGGTAACAACGATGCCGAGTGCGAGTGCGAGGAAGATGACAAGGGGCTTCATGGTGCCTGCTCAGAATGTATAGGTGATGCTCATCGACATGCCGTTGGAGGCCGGAACCGGACGGCAGATGCCGCCCACGCAGAGGATACCGCCACGCACACGTCCGTAGCCCGCCTGGATTCGCAGTGCATCCTTGGAATACGCAACTGACGCGTTGGGATAGTGGACGCGCAACTCTTCGTTGTAGTTACCGTAGTTGTATTCATCGAACACCGTAAAGAACCAGTGCGGAGAAACCGTGTACTCAACCAGGGCCATGATCCAGTCTCCGTTCTGTAGGGCCTTCTTCGCCCCTTCCTCATGGGTGACGTCCATGTACTGGAGCTCCGTGCGGAGACTCTGATTCTTGGCGGTTTTAAACCACAGCTCAAGACAAACGAAGCTGGCGTTGATGAGGCCGTAGATCTTTTCGCCCGGTGCTGCGCGACGTTCAATCACGTCCTGGTTGTAATCGAGATTAACATAGGTCAACGTTGTTTTGAAGTCGCGTCCAAACTTGCGCTGGATCTCGATGTTCACATCACGGTAGTAGATCTCATTGCCCCACATGAACTTCGCGTCATAGGTATAGGGTCCGGTGTGTGTGGTATCCAAGCCGTGGATGAGCGAGGCATTCAGCGTGATCATTGTCTCATCATTACCCAGCCAGCCCCCTTTCGGGATCGTCCAGGCAACATCACCCTGCAAAGCAAACTCGCCTGTTGGCTGCGTTGCATACGGATAGAGTGTGATAAGGCGTAGGGTGTGCTGTTTAGAGAGTGCTGGCAGATAGTTCACCTGCTGAGCAAAGCCTGTGGCCGTGCGGTCGCTCCGCAGGTCCATGTTATCGATGCGCTTTGCAGCCAGGTTGATACCCAGCCCTGTTCCTGCCCATGAAGCGCTGGCGTAAAGAGCATTGCCGGGGTTGAAGGAGTTTGCGTTGGTGGCACTCGGGTCGTTGATCTTGTAGGCGTATTCGAGGTCGAGCGAGAGGTCGTGCACCACCAGGTTTGCCCGTCCGGAATAGGCGAAGACGTTCTCCGGGATCTTCAGAACATCCTGGTCATCGGCCTGAAAACGGCTCACACCACTGAGTCCAAGCGTCAGACGCGTGCCTTCCGGAAGAAGATCGCTCTTAAGCTGATTGATGTCGAGGTCGATGTCCGCCCCGCGGATGATGCCATTGCTCAGGGCAAAGAATGCCCGCTGACGTCCAACGAGACCGGTGATAGAGATACCCTCAGTGGGCATGTACTTCAAACGCACACCATCGATCGAATTATCGAAACCAAGATTGCGCTCTTCGTATGTGCGCAGGATCATGCCGCTGCCGAATTGCTCGTAAAAGTTGCCGGCCGTGACCTCAAATGTCGTGTCGGCGTACTTAGCGAACCGGTACGGCAGGCCCAAACCCGTTCCTGCACCCGAGGTTCCGAATCGCGGATCGATACCAAGCAACGGGCCCTGATACGATTCAAACCGGATGCCGGCCGAGAACTTGCCCTTCGAAAACGTCAGATTAAAAAACGTATTCGAGAGCAGTTTCTCCGGAACATCCGGCGCGCCGATGAGAGAATCCCGACCATACTGCTGCACATCGGTCTGCACAGAACCGCTGATAACGCCCTCTTCGCTGCCCTGTGCCATGGCGCAGACCGCACCGGCAAGTAGTGCCACTACCAGATGTTTCATGTTCACTTCTTTCCGGTGAGCTTCTTCAGCAGCTCTTCGAGTTCTTCCTCATCCCCCGAGGAATAGGCACTATGCGAGAACACCACCTTGCCATTCTGCACCACGAAGGTGTGTGGCACGTTGTTGACGTTCATGGCCCGCTTGAACTCCTGGTTGATGTCGAGCAGCACCTCATACGTCCATGTTCTCGACTTGATGAAGGGGGCTACCTTGGACGCATTGCGGGCATCATCAATGGAGACGGCAACCAGGGAAGCGCCGTACTTTTCCTGCCACTCGGGATACAGCGCGTGATACGTCTGTAGCTCTTGGATGCAGGGCTTGCACCAGGTTGCCCAAAAGCTGATGATCACCGGCTTGTCTGTGGTGCCGAAATCAGCGGTATTGATGACCGTACCGCCGACGTTCTTGATTTTGACTGACGGGATCTGAGGTCCTTGGCCATCCTGGGCCCAGACACCGACGGTGAACACCAGCTCCAGAATGACGCTCAGAATCAACATTACCACGTGTACTCCCCTTGACGAGAAAAATCAGCGTCGAGGCCCTAGATTTGCAGCTCACCACGCCTTTCAAAGGACGCCAAATTATGAAAACTCATGTAGTTGCCTTGATGCTAGTTCTAGCCTCTTTTGCCGCTGGAGCGCAGTCATTCTACATCGACTGGTCCAAGCCGAATCCGGTGAGGGGGCTCCCTATCGATGCCACACTTAAGCGCGACGGCAAGGTGAAGAACAACACCGCCGTGACCAAAGAACTGTACTTCCGCTACAACCTCGACAAGCTCAATCCGGAACACCGCGCCCAGCTATGCATGTCTCTGTGCTGGTTGCTCTACCCTGGCGAAGACAACCCGTATGACCGCGAAGGACAGATCCTAACAGCCGGTAGTGAGTTACCGATCTATGTCGACCTGACCACCAACGGCAAGGAAGGTGAGAGCACGATCAGCGTTTCGCTCTTCGACAAGAAAGACACAACCGACAAGCTCGATTTCGATATCCAGTTCGTGGTCTCCAACGAAACATCCGTGCGCGACCTCACCGAGTCCGGCATCCGCATGTATCCGACCCCTGCCAAGGGCCATGTGGTTGTTGACGGCGCTGCTCTTAACTCCGTTACCAGTGTCGGACTGTACGACAGTCAGGGTAACCTGGTCCGTTCCTATCCGGCCCCAACGTCCGAACAGGCTACCTTCACCACTGAAGGTCTCAGCACGGGGTACTACCGCATGATGCTCCGCCTGCGCAATCAGGAGTTCGTTGGCGGCGCTCTCATCATTGAGTAACCGGACGCCGTCCGGGTCGGTGATGGGTACCTTGTACCATCGTTTCAAAACAAGCACAGGCCTACAAAGTTTGGCCATAGCCTGGCTTGTGCTCCCTATCTACATAGCCACGCATGCCCCTTCGGTGCAATACACCGATAATGGCGAACTAGCCGCAGTAGCCGTCACGTTCGGTGTTGCTCACCCGACAGGCTACCCGTTGTTCACCATCCTGGGTCACGTCTGGTCGATGATCAGTAGCGACATCGGCTGGATGAACCTACTGGCCGGTGTCTGGTGCGCCATTGCCGTGGGCACAACCTACGCGCTGATGTGCGAGCTACTCACCTTCCTGAAAGGGGGCTTGGCACCGGCGCAGCGATTTTCGGCGGCAGCAACGGCTCTCCTGCTCGGATTCAGCGGCATCGTCTGGTCGCAGGCAACATCCCTTGAGGTCTATTCCCTGCATCTGTGCCTACTTACACTCACTCTGCTGGCGACGGTGCGAAGTACGCGTGGGAATGAAACCGTCACGCGCTGGTCCATGCTTGCGGGTCTGCTCTACGGCCTGATGCTGGCCAACCACCTCTCCAGCGTGTTCCTTGGTCCCGGACTCATGCTGCTCTGGCTCAGTGCCCGACGTCCGGGTCAGCTCCGCTCGTGGCACATCGTGGTCGGTCCGGCCCTGCTGGGTGTTCTTCTCTATGCCGTTCTTCCGCTTCGCAGCATGCAGGAGCCCCCTATCAACTGGGGCATGGTGCATCGCAGCTGGGATGCATTCCTCTACCACGTCAAGGGCACACAGTTCGGCGTGTGGCTGTTCAGCGACAAGAACGTGGTAAAGGTTAACGCCCGGATATTCCAGCACGTGCTGACCAATTCTGTTGTCTGGGCAGGGTATGCAGCCCTTGCGTTGGGCCTATGGCAGCTGCTACGCGCCAACGCACGTCTTGCCGTGTCGCTGCTTGCCATTGCTGCCGGCAACCTTGGGATCTCTCTTGGCTATTCAATTCCCGACATTGAGCCCTACTTCCTGCCGTCGATCCTTGTGGCACTGCTGTTTGCGGGCGTTGGCTTGTGGTGGCTCGTGCAGCGCTTTGCCGGCACACTGCCGTGGGTGGCCCTTGTGCTGCCTGTGGCATCGCTCACGCTGAACTACCCGAACCAAGACCGTTCGAACCACCGCGCCGTGGAGGGCTATACGGAGTGGGTGCTGGCCCATGCCGAGCCCAATGCGGTGATCCTTACGCGTCAGTGGGACTTCTTCTGCTCTGCTGCTTGGTATGAGCAGACGGTGCGCGGAACACGTCCCGACGTGGCCGTGATCGACAAAGAGCTGTTCCGCCGGACGTGGTACGCCCCCTACCTGATGCAGCGCTATCCATCGGTGATGGAGCGGGCACAGCGCGAAATCGACGCTTATATGCCGCTACTAGCGGACTTTGAAAAGGACGGCGATGCCTTCATCCGGGCTGGTAAATCGCAGAACATTCAGCCGCGCTTTGTGGCAATGCTCAACAGCATGCTCGATAACAACGCCGAGCGTCCACTCTACATCACACCCGAGCTGTTGAACGAAGAACCTGGCTTTGCCGCGGGTTGGCAGCCCGTTCCGGCCGGACCTTTGGTACGGCTGACACGTCCGGGCACGACGCCGAAACAGCGTTTCTCTGATGCGGGACTTGAGAAAGTCATCGTATCGCTTTCCACGCCGCGCGAGCGTCTGGATTCCTCTTTGCGTGACGTCACTATGATGGCCTTGGGTTCAACGGCCATGTACCATCTCGATGCGCTTTCCGATACCGCCTCATTCCGTCGCTACCGCCTGCAGGCGCGCCGCCTAGCCCCTTCACACCCTGCGGCGGTGCAACTCGAGTCTATACTCCCTTGACACATCCCGGAACACCTCCGATGGAACCATCCTATCTCGTCTTTGATCTTGAAACCGTTGGCTTTCCGCTGGACCACTTCGATGACGTGCAGAAGGAGTATCTGCTGCGCGGCGTAGCTACGGATGAGGATTGCGACAAGCGAATCAACGAATTCGGACTGAGTCCAATGACGGGCTTCATCTCCTGCATCGGCATGCAGATGATGACGCGTTCGGGCGAGGAATGGCACACTAAGCAGGTAGCCTACTCACTCGACCCATCAATGAACGATGACGACAAGTTTGCACAAACCACGCTGCCCACAGGTGCCACGTGGTACTGCGGCAGCGAACGCGTCATGCTCGAATCCTTCTGGAAGCTCCTTGCCCATCACCGCGGCATCACGCTCATCTCGTTCAATGGGCGCAACTTCGACGCCCCCTGGCTCATGCTCCGCAGTGCCGTGCACGGCATCCGTCCATCACGCAACCTCATGGACGGAACAAAGTTCAACTACCAGGGCCACATCGACCTGATCGACCGACTGACCTTCTTTCAGGGGGCTGCCAGCGGCGCCACCCGCAAGTTCAACTTCGACTTCTATGCCAAGTCCTTCGGCATCGCCTCCCCCAAAGCCGCCGGCGTCGATGGCTCTAAAGTGGGTGATCTTTTCCATGCCGGCAAACATGCGTCCATCGCCGAATACTGTCTGCGCGATGTTGCTTCCACGTGGGATCTCTTCAAAGCCTGGGAAGCGGTGCTGAGATTCTAGGAGGAAGTCAGGTTACAGGTTACAGGTTTCAGGTTACAGGTTACAGGTTACGGGTTATTGGCGCAGCCGTCCCTCACCGCAGGTCTCGCACGCCGAAGGCGTATAGAGCACCGCAGGTCTCGCACGCCGAAGGCGTCTAGCACCGCAGGTCTCGCACGCCGAAGGCGTCTAGCACCGCAGGTATCGCACGCCGAAGCCGTCCCTCACCGCAGGTATCGCACGCCGAAGGCGTCTAGCACCGCAGGTATCGCACGCCGAAGGCGTCTAGCACCGCAGGTATCGCACGCCGTAGCGCGCATTGCGTCATCGCGACGATAAGTTAGCGTGCAGAGCAGAGAAATATGATAGTATAGAACGGAGGAAAGTGATAGTTTAGAACGGGGGAATATGATATTTTGTGTTTTCCTACAGAGTTCCGTCAATCTCACAACATCAGCTATCTCCCAGGAATAAAAGGTTGTTGCGCTCGTATCATCCTCGAATCATCGATGAGCAGATATCCAAGCGACTCCGGTCCATCGGGGCCGTGGTACTCGAGGGGGCTCGTGCAACCGGAAAGACCGTAACGGGCGAACACCATGCGGCCAGCGTAGTTCGGGTAGATCATGAGGTCGACCGACAGCCACTCGTCAGAGAATACCCCGAGACGCTGATTGAGGGTGGTGTGCCCCGACTCCTCGATGAGTGGCAGGCGTTACCACAACTGTGGAACCTTGTCCGCCGCGAAGTAGATCAACGACAGCAGTTCGGCCAGTTTCTCCTTACGGGTTCGGCAATACCGCAGGACGACGTAACGCGTCACTCTGGAGCGGGACGTTTTGCTAGGGTTCGCATGCGCCCCCTTTCGATGTATGAGTCGACGAGACCATCATCGCACGCGAGCATGAAAAGTTTGTTACGTGGTGATGTGAAAGTGGAGGGTCGGGCGACTCTCGACCTTCGATCACTGATCGACATAATGGTCCGGGGCGGATGGCCGGCTCTCCTTGCCGGCGGAACCGATGGTGCACAGTGGGTTCGAGACTACATCGATGAAACAACTCGGATGGACCTTACAACGATTGGAACCACTGGCCGGAGTCGTGATCCCGAAAAGGTTGCTCGAGTATTACGATCGTTAGCGCGCAGCCCTTCCTCTGAAATTCGCGTACGTAGAGTTATACAGGATACAGCTGGCAGTGATGGTGGCATTGCACGCAACACGATCGAGAGTTACCTCGAAGCACTACGACGCGTTATGCTGCTTGAGGAGATACCCGCATGGCAACCACATCTGCGAAGCTCAACTGAACTGCGAACAAGTCCGAAATCCTACTTTGTTGATCCCTCTATCGGTCCGGCGATCCTGCGACTAACAACAGACCATCTTCTTGGAGATCTTCACTACGTCGGTCAACTATTCGAGAACCTTGTCATGCGCGATGTGCTTATCTACGCGCAGGCAAATGATGCAAAGGTCTCATACTATCGCGACAATTCGGGCCTTGAGATCGATGCAATCATTGAAGGCCTCGATGCATCGTGGGTCGCCCTAGAGATCAAACTCGGCTCAACCAGCGCAGACCTAGCAGCAGAGTCCATGCTTCGTTTCGTAAAGAAGGTCGATACGGGGCGTATGGGTCCTCCTGCCTCTATGATCGTCATCACCGGAGGCGGCTATGCGATCACACGCTCCGATGGCATTCACATTGTGCCCATCGAACTTCTTGGACCGTAGGGAGATGCCTGATTACTGCCGAAGGCGTCTAGCATTAGGTCCCTCGCGAAGCGAGTCCCGTCGCAGACGTCCCTCCGCAGGCGTCCCGTCGCAGACGTCCCTCCGCAGACGTCCCTCCGCAGGCGTCCCGTCGCAGACGTCCCTCCGCAGGCGTCCCGTCGCAGACGTCCCTCCGCAGGCGTCCCGTCGCAGACGTCCCTCC
>JBILLF010000113.1:0-5176 GCA_044376225.1 Patescibacteria group bacterium
CTATCGGCAATGAAGACCATCCCCGAACTTGAGGAGGTCTCGATCGGCCATGCCCTGGTCAGCCGAGCCGTTTTCGTGGGATTTCAGCGCGCCGTCGAGGAATACCTAGCTGTACTGCGCTGAAAGACCCCTTTCAAAACGACAGACTAGGCCTTGCCGCCAAAGGCGGTAGCCACAAAGTCCCGGTTCATCTGGGCGATAAAATCAGCACTGATGCCCTTCGGGCAGGCGGCTTCGCATTCGTAGTGGTTCGTGCAGGAGCCGAACCCTTCTGCATCCATCTGCAGCACCATGTGCATTGCGCGCGATGAGCGTTCGGCCTGGCCCTGCGGGAGAGATCCAAGGTGCCCCACCTTGGCGGCGGTGAACAACATTGCCGAAGAATTCGGGCATGCCGCCACGCAGGCACCACATCCGATACAGGCAGCAGCATCCATGGCACGGTCGGCATCGGGCTTGGGGATCGGAATCGAATTGCCGTCCTGGGCATTGCCAGTGTTGACACTGACGAACCCGCCCTTCTGAATAATGCGGTCAAACGACCCGCGGTCAACCACCAGGTCACGCAACACAGGGAAGGCCTTAGCACGCCACGGCTCAATGTAGATCTCGTCTCCGTCCTTGAAGGTACGCATGTGCAGCTGGCAGGCCGTCGTGCGCGCCAGTGGGCCATGAGGACGTCCATTGATCACCATGCCACAGGTACCGCAAATGCCTTCGCGGCAATCGTGATCAAAGGCAACCGGAATCTCGCCCTTGCCAATCAGCTCCTCGTTGAGCACGTCCAGCATTTCGAGAAAGCTCATGTGCTCACTCACGTTCGCAAGATCGTACGTCTTGAGCATGCCCGTGTCATTCGGTCCGGCCTGACGCCAGATATGAAGTCTGATGTTCATTACTTGTAACTCCGTGTTGCCAGATGGACGTTTTCGAATGAAAGGGGCTCCTTATGCAGCGTCGGTGTATTGCCAACGCCCGTGTGCTCCCAGGCCGCGACGTAGCAGTAGTCGTCATCGTTGCGCCTAGCCTCGCCATCCTCGGTCTGATACTCCTCACGGAAGTGTCCACCGCAGGACTCGTTGCGCTGAAGGGCATCATAGCACATCAGCTCGGCAAACTCGAGGAAGTCGGCTACTCGAAGTCCCCGCTCGAGGGACTGATTCAGTTCGGCGCCCGAGCCCGGCACAACCAGGTTCTGCCAAAACTCTTCCCGCAGCTCTGGGATGCGCTTGAGCGCTTCCTTAAGCCCAGCTTCATTACGCGCCATGCCGCACTTGTCCCACATGATCTTTCCAAGCTCCCGATGGAAAGAATCAGGAGAGCGCTTGCCCCCTATCGAGAGAAGGGTTGCGATCTTCTGCTCGGCATCCTTGACGGCATGCTGAGCTTCGGCGCTTTCAGAACTAACGGCCGACAGCCCCCCCTGGGCCAGGTACCCGCCGATGGTGTATGGGATCACAAAGTATCCGTCTGCAAGACCCTGCATCAGGGCCGAAGCGCCGAGACGGTTGGCTCCGTGGTCTGAGAAGTTGGCCTCGCCAAGCACAAACAGACCTGGAACGTTGGACATCAGGTTGTAGTCCACCCAGAGACCGCCCATCGTGTAGTGCACAGCCGGATAAATGCGCATCGGCACCTTGTAAGGGTTCTCCCCGGTAATGCGCTCGTACATCTCAAAGAGGTTTCCGTAGCGGTCGGCAATAGCCTTTTCGCCAAGACGACGAATAGCATCGGAGAAGTCGAGATACACACCCAGACCGCCGGGGCCTACGCCGCGTCCTTCATCACAGACCTCCTTTGCCGCCCGTGAAGCGATGTCACGGGGCGAGAGGTTCCCGAATGATGGGTACTTGCGCTCGAGGTAGTAGTCACGGTCTGCTTCCGGGATCTGGTCCGGAGTGCGCTGATCGCCCTTCGTCTTTGGAACCCAAATACGACCATCGTTGCGCAGCGATTCCGACATCAACGTCAGCTTGGACTGGTAGTCACCGCTCTGCGGAATACACGTCGGGTGGATCTGCGTGTAACAGGGGTTCGCAAACAACGCGCCGCGCTTGTGCGCGCGATACGTTGCCGTGACGTTGCAGGCCTTGGCGTTCGTACTCAGATAGAACACATTGCCATAACCACCAGTCGCAAGGATCACCGCGTCGGCCATGTGCGAGCGCACAGCGCCCGTGACCATGTCACGCGTGACGATGCCGCGGGCACGTCCGTCGATGACGATAAGATCCATCATCTCCTGCTTGTTGTGCAGCTTGACCTTGCCAAGACCTACCTGGCGCATCAGTGCCTGATAGGCACCAAGCAACAGCTGTTGTCCGGTCTGCCCCTTCGCATAGAACGTCCGCGAGACCTGAGCGCCGCCGAACGAGCGATTACTCAGGTAACCACCGTACTCGCGGGCAAAAGGAACTCCCTGGGCCACGCACTGGTCGATGATGTTCACCGACACCTGGGCAAGTCGATAGACGTTCGCCTCTCGGGCGCGGAAGTCGCCCCCTTTCACCGTGTCATAGAACAGACGCCAGACGCTGTCACCGTCGTTCTGATAGTTCTTGGCCGCATTGATACCACCCTGCGCCGCGATCGAGTGGGCACGCCGCGCCGAATCGTGGTAGGTAAATGCCTGCACGTTGTAGCCGAGTTCGGCCATCGTGGCTGCTGCCGACGAGCCGGCAAGTCCCGTGCCGACGACGATGACCGAGAACTTCCGCTTGTTGGCTGGGTTAACGAGTTTGAGCTCAGCACGATGCTTGTCCCAGCTCTGCTGGATGGGTCCGCTCGGTATGCCGCTATTGAGTTCCATGATAATGGGCTTTCTTTCGATTAGAGCTTGACGAAACCAAGGACGATGGCCAGCGGAACGCTGGAGAAGCCAAGGGCAACCGCGACAGATAGGCCTGGCCCCAGGACGCGGACCAAGGGCACGATGCGCCTGTTGGTCACACCCAGCGTCTGCACGGCACTTGCAATGGCATGATTCAGGTGCAGCCCAACCATGATCATCGATAGCACGTAGAGAACGCTGATAAGGGGCTCTTGGAAGCTGCTGACCACCATAGCATAAACGTCGGGAACCACCTCTCCGCCGGCCAGAGCAAACGTGGCCTTGGCATAATGCTCGGCGTGCACCGCCCCCCAGGTGAAGTGCGCGAGGTGATACAGCACATACGATAGGAGCAACAGTCCCGAGTAAAGCATTGTGCGCGAGGCCAGCGTCGAGGCACGCGGTTCAACTTTGTGGTACTTCTGCGGACGGGCTTCGCGGTTGCGCCGGGAAAGCGTGATCGCCGCTGTGATGTGCAGAACAAAAAACGACAAAAGTCCAAGGCGGACGATCCAGATAATCATGCCGTGACCCATCGTGTGAAGTCCGTGGGCGTACTCGTTGATGTGCGCCGGTCCCAGGAACACGAGAAGATTACCCGAAAGATGCCCCAGCAGGAAGAGGACAAGCAGGAGTCCCGTAATGGCCATAAGCCACTTCTGGAACAGGTTGGACCGCCAAATCTCGCCGAATGCCTTCATGGTATGCCCTGACGTTATGATCGTTTTTCAGTGGCCCACAACATGTCTGTGGGCAAAAAGGTGCCGCGAATTTACAAATGTTGCGTCGTAGCTTCGTTCATGCTCGACATTAACCATGTTACCAAGCGGTTTGGCCAGCATGTGGCCAACGATGACATTTCACTGCAGATTCAAAGCGGACGCATCTTCGGCTTGCTCGGCCCCAATGGCGCCGGCAAGACAACTCTGATCCGTATGATAACGGGCATTACCCTTCCCGATCAGGGGACGATCACGCTCGGGTCGGACGCCTCGATCGACCTACGGCGCGAACGAATCGGCTACCTTCCAGAAGAGCGCGGTCTCTACAAGAAGATGACCGTTGGCGATCAGCTGCGCTACTTTGCCGGCCTCAAGGGGCTTGATGCACGGCGAGCAGATGAGCGTATCGCCTATTGGCTCGATCGTATGGATGCCACCGGCTGGACCACGAAAAAGATCCAGGAGCTCTCTAAAGGGATGCAGCAAAAGGTTCAGTTCATCTCCACCATCCTCCATGAGCCATCGGTGCTCATCCTTGATGAGCCCTTTAGCGGACTCGACCCTGTGAATGCCGATGTGCTCATCGGAGTGATCAGGCAGCTTCAGCAGTCGGGCACGACGATCATCCTCTCGACGCATCAGATGGACCAAGTTGAGCGCCTTTGTGACGACATTGCCTTGATCAATCGCGGTCGCGTGGTCCTCTCTGGTGAGGTCGCCCAGGTACGCGCCGGCTTTGATTCGGACCGGCTGCGCATCCGCAGTGCCTCTGGTACCTCAGCACTGGAATCGATCCCGGGAACGACCGTTGTCAGTTGCACAGGATCGACGGTCGAGCTGCGCCGGGATGTCACGACAAGCATTCGTTCGATCCTTGAGCATGCCAATTCCTCGAGCGACCTTGTAGAGTTTGCCGTGATTCAACCGTCACTGCACGAGATCTTCGTGCGCACAGTCACCGGTTCATCTCATCAGGCTGCTGCATGATGCGTAAAAGGGTGCTCATACCTCTGGCCCTTGTTGTTGGTTGTGCAGTACTCCTCGGAATTGGCCTTGGTCGTCCGCTCGGTATGCGAACATCGGTGGTGATCCCCCGGCAGGCCCCATTCGCACGTCCCGTTCTCGACAGTATCCGCGCGGCCAAGGGTCCAACGACCGCCTGGCTGACCTCAGTGCTTTTAAGCGCCGGACTGCGAATCACCTCGCGCAGCCTGCTGCCCGGTTGGTACCATATCGACTCGTCAGCATCCACATGGAGCATTGCTCGCATGTTGGTCACTGGACGGCGCGAGCCCCTTCTCAAGGTGACGATACCGGAGGGATACACCATCGATCGCATCGCCCGGCGACTCTCGTCGCGGGCCGAGATAGACTCCGCATCATTTGTTGCTTGGTGCTTGGCCGACTCCGTCCGACGTCGCTTCGGTGTGCAGGCCCCTTCAATGGAGGGCTTCCTGATGCCCGATACATACTTCCTGATCCGACATGATGATGCTGGCTATGCCGGTGAAATGATGGCCGCACAGGCACAGAACTTCTGGAAGCGAATGAGCAGCTCAGCCATGTCAGGGGGCTGGAATGAGCGCCTAAGGCTGGTCACCCTTGCCTCGATCGTTCAGCTCGA
>JBILLF010000009.1:0-52589 GCA_044376225.1 Patescibacteria group bacterium
CTCGATTCAGCGTGATGACCATTCCCGCTTTCATCTTGCGCATCACAGTTAAATGGCCACCAGCCAACGAGATCGTTCTTGGGCACATTGGATGGGATCACCCGATTGACCGTCAGAGTAGTGGTCCTAGTCGTGTCTGAACAGATGGACGTTGATAAAACGCATCGATAGCTCCCTTGCGTCTCAACTGAAGCAGCCGTGATTGTTAGCGATTTCGTTGTCGTCCCGGAAAAGCGGCTTCCATCAGAGAGGTTCACAAACCCTGAACCCTGATGTCTTTGCCACTGATATTTCAGAGTTGAGTCAGCTGATGCAGAGACAGAAAAAATTGATGTCTTACATGGTTCAACTGATGCTGCGACAGGTTGTTGCGTTACCTGAATATTGCAGGCATAGGGCTGATAAATCCGTGCAACCTCATCTGGGCTCAGTGCTCGATTCCAAAAGCCAACATCGTCAATGACACCCTCGAGATAGTCGGAATCTCTGACACACCATTTCCCTATCGTGATGGGAAACGTAGCACTCGTATTTATCTCTGCGTCACCATATGTTCCACAAACCGATGTCAATATCTTGCCATTTTCGTAAATCTTGACATCGTCGATACCACTGCCCTGTGCTTTATCAAAAACAACGACGTAGTGATTCCATTGTCCGTTGACGAAGGCAGACTCGTATGTCCTTGCAGCATTGTTTACGTCGATGGTAAATCCAGGACAGACATAATTGCTCCAGAGGTTGAACGATTCTAATGGATCCGCTCCACCCCAAGAGACGACGATGCTAGTTGTTGGATCTTTGGTCTTAACCCAGACAGACACCGATCGAGGCGATGTCCCTGTTGGACCAGGTTTGATCATTTGTAAATAACTCGTTCTTCCATCAAAGGCATAGGCCCTATCTGCGGCTCCAAATCTATCCTTCGTTAACATGGCGCCATGATTCGTCCCATTGTTCCCGTTTCCACTTTCATCATTCGCATTCCCATTAAACGGCCACCAGCCTACCAGCCCATTCTGCGGAAGGTAGAAAGGTATCTGAGCTACCATCGGCACACAACTGAAGATCATTAGCATTGCAGTCAGGGTTCGAAGGTTATTCATTTCTTTCTTTCAGATTGCTTATCGTTCTTAGAATCATTCATTTATGCACCCGTGACATTGTGTTGCCTCACTTGGTTGCTATTCCCTACCGTACATGAACTTGCGTGGTAACCATCCCACCGCTCCTCTCCCCAACGCGCAGGATGTACGCACCATGTGCAAGGTTCGGCACAGCTATGCGAAGGGGCGACCCCGTATTGTCGGCGATCGTCGAGATGAGTTGACGTCCGGAGAGGTCGAAGAGCGAGATAGCGAGTGAGCGCATTTGCAGCAGATCATCTGACAAGTGAATCAGGAGTGCGCCATCCGCATAGGAAGCCCGAACGTTAGGGCTGCTATCGTCTTCATCAACACTCGTGGTTGTACCGGTCGAGAACGACCACGTAGGAGACCATGCACCATCCTCGTACCCGTTCGATGCTCGCACACGCCAGAAGTACGTTGCACTTGGTTCGAGTGTCCCCTGCCAATACGCAGTCGACATCGTCTTGTCGAGATCGATGAATCCAAAGGCACTGTCTCGGGCAACGTGCAGACGGTACTCGAGTCCATCACCCTGGCTCAACCATCCGAATACGGTATTGATAGGCTCCTGAAGAGCCCCGTTCGATGGCTTATCGAGGATCGTACGCGCAGGAGCATCTGGACGAACATCAAACTTCCACACTTCTGACCATGGTGAAGATCCGGCAGCATTTCCTGCGCGGACACGCCAATAGTACGTTCGGTTTGCGTCGAGCGTTACATCCAGTGCACTAGCGGATACGAGCTTGCCGTTGATGACACGATTCGCGAAAGCACTGTCGGATGCGACATCAACTAGATACGATGAAGCACGCTTTGAGGCTGTCCACCGCAAAGTAACTTGACGCTGCATTCCACGCGAGCCATTGACAGGGTACTCGAGCACAACGTCGGCTGGCTGTGCTTTGACAGTCGTAAAGGACCGAACGTCAGACCAAACGCTGAAGGTATCCGCTGTGTTTGCACGAACTCTCCAGTAGTACTTGGTCAGATGCTCAAGATTCTTGAGCGTAAATGGTGGTTGCAGCGCATACGTTGTATCAAACACGACCTGCGCCATAGCCGAATCGCGGCTTAGCTGCAAACGATAACCATTGGCACACCCTACCCACCACCAATCAACCTGCACTAGCAGATCGAGGTCAACAGCACTATCCACCGGGAATCGCAGGCCCGGGCGGACGGGGACGTACTTCGTAGGGGGCTTGAGCAGCGCGAGGAAGATGTCTTTGCCGCCACGGGAGACAAGGCTACCATCTGCCTTCATCTCAAGCGTACCACGTTCATCGGTCAGAAGATAATGGCGGCCACAAATTGATTCCAGACTAAATGAGCAACCTTTGTAGTATTCATTCCTATGACCGGTATCGAGTTGTTGTAGACCAATGAGTCCTCCACTTAAGTACAACGAGTCACCGTCAAGATCCATATCGTAATCGACAATTACCCCAAAAGGGTCTGCATCCCCCGGACCGGATACAACGGGTATCCCAGATACTCCCGTCAGCTGGCCGTTTGATATGTTGTACTCTCCGAGGAATCCATTGTCAGCAGATTTGCGTGTGAGTGATCCGCCATCGAAATCGACGCGATCGCTACTGTATCCTGACTTCGTATCCCCGTAACCGCCGAAGACAAACAAGCGATCGGCTATGACCTTCAGGCGGTTTACATATTCCCAACCCAGACCGCGAATGTGCTTTACCCATCTAGTGTTACCCTTCACATCGAGCTTAATCAAAGCGACATCTTGAAAACCCTTGAGCACGGTGTCTCGCTGGCTGTTATCGGGGCTTCGCAGACGCAGTTCTCCATCGAAAAGAACGGCAGTGTATAGGTCTCCCACATCATCAGTCGTTATCGCTTGAACACGAGGCCACCCGAGCTTCCGAGTAGAGTCGGTTGCCAATTCAAATCGACAGATCATCTTTCTGAGACCGTCATTTCCGATCATTTGAATGCTAGCAGCCGGATCACCCAGGGACCAAGCAGCAAAACCCACAAGAATCTGGTCTCTATAGCTGTCATAGTGCAACTTTGTGAGCTCAACCGGGTAACCATTCAAATACTGACTCCACAAATCAATTCCATAGAATACGGGCTTCCCATCTGGACTATACTTTACAAGTCTTGGATTGTATGAGCCTGATCCATTTACTGTACTGTCAGTGACTGTGAACTGACTTGATTCGGAGTAGATACACAGAATTACAGCATTACGCGAATCGACAATCGTCCGACCCCACAGCACATCTTCATTCCTGCTCCCGCCTATTTGATTGACCCATATTACCTTACCCTCTGATGATACCTTTGACACGAATACGTCGCGTAGGCCGCTTGAAGTCAGTGTGTACGGGCCAATCGTAAGTTGAGATTCGAATGTTCCGACTATGATGGCATTCCCATCACCATCGACGAGAATCCGTCTATTTGACACATCATCACCAACTCCTCCGATCTGTAAGACCCAGTCCGTCTTCAATCCTCGGAATGGCTGTGCATACGTGGCGCTGGGTATGAGCGTTTGCATTCCTACAAGCATCCAGAAGGTGAATGCAGGGAACAAAATCTGTTGGATGAAGTTCATAATTCGACGTCTTTCAAATCCACGAGTAGTTCTCATCCTCTCACCTCATACACCGTCACCGACTTCTTGATGTTGCCCTTCTCGTACCGGAATCGCTCCACGAGTTTTACATCGTCTTTCTTGATTCCATTCGAGGTACTGATGTCCCACCAGATTCATTTGTTTGAAGCAAGATTCACAACGATCAGATAGCCATGTGCGTTGGTCCCTTTCATCTCTGAGCGAACAGCTTTCATAAAGCTGCCGATCTTCATGAGATCCTTAGACACTTCCTTGAGATCCTTCCTTTCTTCAGCATCAATCTCGCCATCTGAGAGCGGTTCGGCATTGTTTTCTGAACTTCTTCCGACCACCTTCATCTCGACGGCAACAGCTTCTGCAAGCTGTTGACGCCTCCTACCATCCTCAATGATTTCAACGAGACGCGCAAACACAAAGTCAAGCCTCTTGTGATCGCCCCTAACCTTCGTACGCAGAACCGGATACTCATGGTGGTGATGGTATCCCCTAGCAGCAGCGATTGTCTGCACCGTTTGATGAAGGGGCAACTCCGTTGCAATATCACTGAAGCCCAGCCGCGCATTCAGGATGAGTTGCCCCAGTAGTCCTTCAGCGCACGCAAGGACAAGTGCCCTTGGTGACAAATCAGGTTGCGTATGGATTCGCTTCATTGATGCTTTGCTCAACAACCTTGAGAGATTTCTTAGCCATTACGTGGTTCCCAGTTAGTTCGACCCGCAGTTACAATTCACCGTCAGCGTTGCCTCGTTTGAGGTCAACGTGCAGCCACCGGCGGTTACAATGCATCGGTATGGTCCTGACTTTGAGGCTTGGGCCGATTCGATGGTCAGCTTTGATGTGTTTGCGCCGAAGTACCGAGCATCACTCACAATGTTCACCCAAGACGAACCATCCTTGCGTTGCCATTGATAGATAGCACCGGAAGTGTTATTGAGACCAACAGTCAGTGACACCTGCTGCCCGTCTCTCGCGGCTTTACTTGTTGGCTGTGTAGTGATCGCTGCATTACAACTTGAATACAACGCCAACACTTCTGAATCCGTCAAGGCCCTGTTCCATATGGCGGCATCATCAATAGTACCGTCGAACCAGTTATTGTAGTTACCAGCACCCCCTCTTCGACCAAATCGAAGTGGCGTTGTCCCCGAACCTAGTGCACCGGTAATGTTGCCACTATCAGCTTTTACCCCGTTCAGGTACGTTCTGATCTTCGCACCATCATAAGTGAAGGCAGCATGATACCATGTGCTGTTCTGCAGTGAAGCCGAAGCTCGCGCGTCGATGTTCGTTCCGCCGATGTTACCCGATTGCCTGACATCTGTACCTTCAATCACGCGCACTTCGTAGCCACCATACCAATCACCGTTCACGATCTTCGAGACGATTGATCGTTGATTTGGGGACGCACTTGCGGAAAGTACATCAGCTTTAAACCAAACACTTATTGTGTATGAAGTTGTCACCTGTAGTTCGTTGCTCGATGGAACTTCAATGAAATCCGATGTACCATTGAAGTCATATGCCTTGTTACTCGAACCAAATCTGTCAGTGGTCAGTCGTGCACCTGTAACAACGCCGTTGTTTGAGTATGAACTCTCATCCTCTGCATTGCCATTGAACGGCCACCATGCGACAAGTCCATCCTGAGGCACATATATCGGGATACTCGTCGATGGTGTTACCGTCAGCGTTGCCGAGCTCGAATATGCACCACAACCAGACTCTGTAGCTTGACAACGGTACGTTCCCTGCATTTGCGCAACAGCTGCATTGATCGAAAGAGTTGACGATGTAACACCGGTGAAGCCACCACTATTGGTGAGATTGACAAAACCCGATCCCGTATTCTGTTGCCATTGATAAGTAACACCGGACGATGCGACAACCGCTACGCTCAAGCTGGTACTCTGGCCTTCAATCACCGTTGTAGACTGAGGCTGGGATGTGAACACTGTGGGGCAGGCCCCCGTTTGAAGTGCCCAGACACCGTCGGATCGGACGAGAACCACCCTACGATTTGCCCCGTCATAAAAGGCAGCTCCGCCAGATAAAGCTGGTGGAAGCTGACCCGTTACTTGTAATCTGGAGTATCCCTGACTACCATCAACGTCATTTGCATAGACATGCGTTGTATCGAAGTACGTGAAAGAACCCGGATATGTCGTTGGAGGAATATGCTGCGGGAATTGGTACATTTTTCGTTCATGGTAATCGTACGCCACCGGACCTTCACCGACATAGGTTGCGTCAGAGAATGGACGCACTTGAGTAAAGCTTGTAGTGCTGATATCAAAGCGATAACAATCTTTCAACCAGCACCATTTTCCGAGATCTGATGCCCAGGCAGCACCACCCGAACAAGAGCTTTCATACTGATTGCCGCTACAATTGCCCTGACCACCAGAGAAATAAATGACGTTCGAATCAGGATGTCCTAAGCTCGCGTAGCACCCCGGCCGCTTTCTTGGTTGGCAATTACTTTGGTTTGCGAAAACTGTAGACCAGCCACCACCTGAATTTCGCTTCACCCAGTTCTTGGCGGTTGTATAGCCGTACCCAGCAAAGTACTCAACCGCATTTAGCGCCTTATTCCAATACATCACGGCACCATATGAATTGTCGTCTGTGGTGCCGTTGCCGATCTGAGTCCACGTCTTTGTAGACAAGTTCAAGGCATAGACGTTGTCAGCGCCTGCCCTTGTAGCGACCAACCGTCCGCCAGCACGATCCAAAGTATACTGATCAATACGTGCAATCGGTCGGGTTACCTGAAAGGTCTCTACTGTTAGATCATCAAAATCAATGATCTTGACAGTCATCGGATTCGTAAGCGTATTCACGCCATAGACTCGATTATTGACCTGATCAAATGCCGTCGTATTGAAGTAGATATCTGCAAGCTGGACCTGTGCGGAGTCAAGAATCTTCGACCAACCATACTGCTGCGTTGGAGGTATAAGCGACAGCACGACACTTTCTGAGTACTGGACGCATCCGCTCGATGACACCTGGCATCGATACGTGCCAGCTTCTAGTGCCGTGAAAGCTGCAAGTGTCAATACTGTTGTCGTTGATCCCGTGAACGCTGAGTTGTTGGAGACATTTGCAAACCCCGCTCCACCATCTCGTTGCCATTGATAGGCAACTGTTGAATTGGATCGCACGGTCACAGACAGTGTTTTGGACTGTCCTTGGCCAACCTGGCCGCCAACTGGTTGAGTGCTGATGATGGCATCGCAACCCGTCAGCGATCGCGACGTCCAGGTCCAATTGTTGACGGCTATACTTGAACTGGAAACGGTATTCGCCGTTGTTGCTCCAGATCCTTCGTCAAAATGCCATAGACCCAACGAGTTAGCAGGCACATCGTCATTATCAATGATTTCAAGTGGCACAAACTCATCAGTGTACAACACATTCCTTGTAATGAGCAACTCGTCAACTTGCCCCTTGAATCTTCGTCCACCTTCGGGCCAGTTACCCAAGTACAGATTTTGCGTACCCGACCAGACGATAGACCATGATCCCTGCGCAACTAACGATCCGTTGATGTATACTTTTGACACCCCATTGTTAAAGGTACACAGCAGATGTTGCCATTCTCCTGCCTGAAGCGCAAATGTGGTTCCGAGAAACACCCAATTGGCACCATAGTCCAACGACTGGATAACCCAGTTTCTGTTGCTTCCATGTGAGCAATCCAACAAAACCGTGATCGCGTGAGATGTCAACTCTGGTTTGACCCACATCGATACTGAGAACTGCGTCGGTGCACCATGATTGCCCAATGCCATGTAGCCACCATTTGCTGCAGTAGGGAACGAGCCGGGGTTGGGTGAAGCTGAATTCGCAAGGCAAGCCGTAGATGTTGGTGCTGGTGGACTTGAGAGCGTAACACTTACCTCATCCGAGTAGATTGTGCAGTCATCAAAAGTCAACATACACCGATACGTCCCTGCCGTCTGATCGTTAACGGTGTTTATTGTGACCGTCGACGTCCAGGCGTTAGTGAACAGTGACGGGTCATTCAGATCCACAAACTGATTGCCGACCTTCTTCTGCCAACGATAGATGATCGAGTTCGGTTCGGTGGTAACCACGGATAGAGTGGCACTTGAACCTGAACTCACGCTCTGGCCTGATGGCTGCGTGACAACCATAAAGTCACAAGCATTATATGTTAAGGCGACCTCCTGAGCGGTCAGGGCTCGGTTCCATACCGCGATGTCATCGATCTTACCATTGAAAAATTGAGCGATCCAATTCGCACTGAAACGGAACGATCCGACCGTCGGCGCAATTCCTAGATCCGTGTTCGCAAAGTTTGCTGCAACATTCACGGTCTGCGCTGGCACGCCATCGATGTACAACGTAAACGTGCTGGCATCCCGATCGAAGACAATGGTGAGGTAATACCAACGGGCAAGCTGGATCAGCTGTTGAGAATTCACGTAGCTAACGTTGCCCGTCCCATCTCCAATTGCCCCCTGTAGTGATCCATTGCCATTCTGTGGATCGGTGCTTAGCCGAAATCCGCGGTCATTAGTACCGGTGAATGGACTGCCAAAGATGTACTTCACATCCTGCGAGCCCCACTCCTTTATGTAGCAGTAAAGGCCTATCGTAAATGAGTTTGCCCCAAAGTTGATGGCGTTTGGGAATGTGATATTGTCGTTCACACCGTCGAACTCGTAGGCCGAACCGACCAGACCAAATCGGTCAGTCGTCAGCGTTGCACCATTGACAGTACCGTCGTTCGTCCCCGCCGATTCATCCACCGCCGTGGCATTGAATGGCCACCAGCCGACTAGCCCGTTCTGAGGTATGTAGGGAGGTATCTGTGCATTACAGTACATGGTTACACAAATCAAGGAGACAACTAAGCGTATGCCGATCTGACTCATAGGTAGCTCTTGGAGTGTTGCATAGTGCGAGAAGGACGGCAATTCTACGGACAGGGTTCTTCTATGCTCTGGTGATTATAGTAGTAATTGATGAAAGTGGCATCTTACCAAGCACCAGACCTAGCCGAACGACAACGGCCCGACGTCGTCGGGCCGTTTAGAGTAAATCTGATGTGGGATTGTGGAGTTTTTAGACTCTGGTAGGAAGGATCAATCCAGACTTTAGCCCCCCCCCTGCCCCCTATCAGGGGACCAAGAGCATTGGAACAACGAGTAGTGACTGTTCCAGCTGCACTTGCACACGATATGAGCCAAGGGGCAAGCCACTGATTGGCAGCGGCCAAGAAGCCTGGCCGGCCGGAATGATACCAGCTGCAAGCTCTATACCGCGTATGTCGTAGATCCGGCACACCGCATTGCCTTTCAGTGGTGCGCTCAACTCTAATCTGGATTCCTGTCGTGCTGGCACTGGGATGACTCTACCAGACGGCATCGCTGGCTCATCCGGCAGATCATCAACCGATACCAGCTGATCGCAATCCTGGAACGAGAGTTCCAGAAGTTCGTGTGTTTCCTGTGCAAAGCCTGTAGCTGAAGTAATGCCCATGTAGGTGGCCCCATCGGCACCCAGGTTCAGGATTCTGCGGATATCAATGCTGTCGACGCTCAGCAGCGGCGTCTTCAACTCACCGGTTGTGTCGCAATACACCTGCAGACGTTGTCCCTGCAGGACAATGCGTGCGTTATAGACCGTACCATTAGCGCTAAACTCTGGAACGCCCGATGTGGTGATGCCACGCAGATACGGAGCCGTGTGCCATGGTCGTATGATTTGTCCATCGCCCACTTGCACAGCGATATGACTGGTCGAAGGATCGGAGAATGCCGGATTGAGATACGAGTCGAACTCCACCGCCAAGCCACTCGGCATACCATGATAGCCTATGCCATCACCGGCACTACCCGTGATAGCAGAGAAGGTGTTTTGCATGACAAACACTACGCCATCAGCTCCTTGAGGACCCAGATCGACCAGACCATTGTCAGACCCATCGCTCATGCGGAATCGAAACCGCACGTCAAATCCACGCGATGCATCGAACTTCATTGGCAGCCATGCCGAGCCGGCTTGAAACGTGGCCGACGGCGTGAGCGTGATCACAGACTCCTTGTAGCTGGCAACACCTGAGAGACGCATCGAGTCCAGTGGGTACTTGCGCTGACCTCCGGAACAGTCATCACCGTACAGACGCTTGATCTCGTCTTCACTCAAGGCACGATTCCAAAGGCCGATGTCATCGAGTAGGCCATTGGTGTACTCATCAGGACCCAGAGCGCTGTATCCGAAGTAGAGCTTGCCTCCGGTAATTGTCGGAACATCCACCGTTGCGGTGTCGGTACATTCCAACACACCGTTGACGTAGAGTCGGTATCGTCGGGTAGTGCCATCATAGGCGAGTG
Source organism: Patescibacteria group bacterium (assembly GCA_044376225.1). Lineage (GTDB taxonomy): Bacteria > Bacteroidota > Ignavibacteria > Kapaibacteriales > Kapaibacteriaceae > UBA10438. Next base: position 10,107 of record JBILLF010000009.1, read on the forward strand.
CTACATGTCGCCATTCGTTTTGGGGAATTGCCGGAGAACAGCCGCGACCAGCTGCATTCGTGATGCTGTTAAAGCTCGGGCTAAGCCATTCAAACACAGACCCTAAGGTGCATACTTCCCAGCCAGCATTATCATCGCTCGGGTGCTGAGCATTCATCAAGCAGAACATCGAACGACTTCGATCGTTCATCCATGCCGAATAAGTGAATTGGTTTCGTGTGTCGAGCTCTGCCAGTGAATTGGTCCAGTCGACAACGATGTAATCATCAACACCATCAAAGCTATAGGCCTTGTTGTTGCCGCCATTTCGGTCAGCAGCTGAAGTGGCGCCTGAAACAACACCATGGTTACTGTTACCACTCTGGTCATCAGCATTACAGTCGAATGGCCACCAGCCCACAAGACCGCCACGTGGCACGTAGCTTGGAAGTGGTGGTGCAGCAAGCGTCAGCGTGGCAACCTTTGTCGTGTCCGAGCACGCCGTTGTTACCACCACGCACCGATACGTGCCCATTGTGGCAGATGAGGCTGACAACACAGTGAGCTGTCGAGCGTTTGTGCCGGAATAGCTACTTCCATCCGTAAGATTCACATACTTCGAACCGTCGTTCTTCTGCCACTGATACTTCAATGAGGTGTCGGCGGTAACAGCCACGGTAAGTGACTTCGTCGAGCACGGCGCTACCGAATCCGACTTCGGATGTGTTGTGATGCTGATGTTGCAGCGAACATCACCATGGATCTTTTTGATTTCCTCTGCACTGAGTGCGCGCTTCCAGAGGCCGATGTCATCGATCTTGCCTTTGAAGAACTCATAGAGATAGCACGAACACTTGCCGATCACAATCTGGCATGGAGCACTTGTCATGAGTTGGGCAACACCTGACACAGATTTCTCGCGCTTGCCATCAACCCATAGTGTAACCGTACTTGAGTCTTTGACCACAACAACATGGTGCCACTTCCCAACTTGGATCTGGGTTTCAGAGTACAATCCTCCCATGGACCATGACTTCTGAGCATCGCCAATTGCTGTTCCAAAAGACTTGTTTCCCACGGCTGCGATGGAGAATCCAGTGTGTGGATCCGTATTAATGATCGTGGTTGCACTACCATCGCCACTTGCAATAACCGACAGTGAGTCTACTCGTGCCCAAACGGAAACGGTATAGGACTTCCATCCCGCATCCAAGCACGAATCACTAACGATCATGTGGTCTTTGCGGCCGTCAAACAGATAGGCGGTGCTGGCAATATCCTTACGATCTGACGACAACACGGCACCTCTCGATTCAGCGTGATGACCATTCCCGCTTTCATCTTGCGCATCACAGTTAAATGGCCACCAGCCAACGAGATCGTTCTTGGGCACATTGGATGGGATCACCCGATTGACCGTCAGAGTCGCTGTCTTGGTCGTATCAGAGCAGATCGACGTCGTCAATATGCATCGGTACGCCCCTTCCGTTGATTTCGAAGCTGATAGCACTGTCAGCGTCTTCGTGGTCGTACCCGTGAATAGACTGCCATCGTTGAGATTGACGAACTTCGCTCCATCGTTTCGTTGCCATTGATACTTCAAGGTTGAATCAGCTGTGGCGGTGACAGTGAGTGCATGTGACTGACACGGAGCAATCGATGCGTTACTCGGTTGACTCGAAACAGAGATTCTACATGTCGCTTCATAGAGTCGCACAATCTCTTCTGCAGTTAAGGCACGGCTCCAAATGCCAACATCGTCAAGCATACCCTGCAGATACTCGCCAAACTCACCCCCTCCGAGATTTACTTGGCAATTCAAAGGGTCTGGTACGCGACTAATCGTCCACTGTCGTACGAGAGTGGCATTGATGTACAGACGAACAGCTCTGCTATCACGGAGGAGGCAAACATGGGCCCATTCGCCAACTTCACAAGTCCTCTCTACCCATCCAGTGTCGGGATTGACGTAACGCCACTCTCCAACCTGGCCACTACCCAGCGCGATTGCATACTTGGAGTCTGGTCTAACTCCCATTCCAATGCCGGTGTGCGGATTCGTGTTTAGGAACAAGTTGTTGTTCCGCGGCTCTGAGGTTAGTCGAGTCCACATCGAGATTGTGAGTCCCTGAGATCCGAGATCAAGACATGAGTCTTGAATCACGACGTAATCATCTTTACCGTCAAACTCGTAGGCACTCGAAAGGTTGCCAATACGATCGCGGCATGGGATGACCCCATACGTAGTCCCATGATGGGAATTTCCACTCTCATCATTCGCATTCCCATCAAGCGGCCACCATCCCACAAGCCCATTCCGAGGTATATATGAGGGCACCTGAGCAATGGAGTTGGCAGCTAGCACGATCATGAAGATTATGATCAAGGTAATTTGATTTTTCATTTACTTCTGTTGTCTGTGTGGAGTGGATAAACGTCCTAGCGATGACTCAAGACATCACTCTTTCCGATTCGATGGTTGATGCAATAGGATGTACTACTGAACTATTAGTGTGAATGTCAGGGAACCAACATTATCCCCGTAGCAGCAGTCAGAGAACGATATCGTAGTTCCCGATGTCGTTCCGTATCCTAGGTCGTACTCATAGGTATTATCGCTCGCATATCCTTCGGGACTTACCGGCGGAGGAGGTGGACAATCGCCACCAAGTGACCACATAGCATCGCAGTCACCTATCGGATACGGATTGCAAGAGACACTTCCAATTGTCGTGGTTGATGTAGTACATGTATATGCAGCATCTCTGAAGCTCGCACCATTGGCGATTCCCCACGTGCCAGACACACGCAGCCTGTATTGCTTTGTGGGGTCTGTATTCGCCAAGGTCAACGACCATGGTCCCGTGAAGTTCTGAGTCTGGGAAGTAACAACAGTCCCAGCTTGATCGCATTGACACTCTACTTCCACCACAGCCTCTCCTGACGTCAGTGTGCACTCACCCGATGTAACAATGCAGCGATATACTCCGGCCTTCGATGACTGCGCAGATTCTATGGTGAGCTTCGATGTTGTCGCACCGAAATACCGTGGATCGGCCGAGATGTTTACCCAAGTCGTTCCATCCTTGCGCTGCCATTGATAAGTGCCAACTAAAGGATCGCTTACACCAACTGAAAGCGTCACCTGCTGGCCGTCTTGCACAGTGCGTCCTGTAGGATGAGACACAATGTTTATGCTACAAGATGGATCGTAGAGGCGAATGATCTCACTTTCGCTTAATGCACGGCTCCAAATGCCAACATCGTCGAGCATACCCTGCAGATATTCGCCAAACTCACTCCCTCCAAGATTGACTTGACAGTTCAAAGGGTCTGGCACGCGACTAATCGTCCACTGTCGTTCGAGAGTTGCATTGATGTACAGACGAACGGTTCTGCTGTCACGGACGAGGCAAACATGAGTCCATTCGCCAACTTCACAAGTCCTCTCTACCCATCCAGTGTCGGGATTGACGTAACGCCACTCTCCAACCTGGCCACTACCCAGAGCGATTGCATACTTGGAGTCCGGTCGCACTGCCATCCCAATGCCGGTGTGCGGATTGGTGTTTAGGAAAACGTTGTTGTACTGCGGCTCTGAGGTTAGTCGAGTCCACATTGAGATAGTGAGACCCCCAGATCCAAGATCAAGACATGGTTCTTCTACGAAGATGTAATCCTCATCATTAAGCTCGTATGCGCTTGATGGTATTCCATTACGATCCGGACAGAGCAATGCGCCGTAAGTCGTTCCATGATTTTCGTTTCCGCTTTCGTCTTCGGAGTTCCCATTGAATGGCCACCAGCCAACAAGGCCATTCTGCGGGATGTAGGAAGGAATCTGTGCATTACAGTGAACAACAACGCCAACCAAAAGAATGGCGATACAAATCCTAACAGGTCTCATCGTGAGCCCTAACAATGTGTGACTGCGCTTGGGAAGCGCAACAATAAGGGCAACGTTCCACTAACAAGTGGTGGTAATAGTAGTAAAGTGCCTGAGTAATGATTAGGAGATTTGCCTTATTGAGTTAGCCCACACAAAACGAAAAAGGCCCGACGGAGTCGGGCGTTAGTTGTTTGTCTGATACGGCAGTTGAAGAGCAGACGCTCAATCACACCGGCTCACAGCGTTGTTGCTATACGCGTCAGCAATCACAATTCACCGTCAGCGTTGCTTCGTTTGAGGTCAGCGTGCAGCTTCCGGCGGTTACAACGCATCGGTATGGTCCTGCCTTTGATGATTGGGCCGATTCGATGGTGAGCTTTGATGAATTTGCTCCGATGTAGCGCGCGTCTCCCGTGATATCCAACCACGAGGAGCCGTCCTTTCTCTGCCACTGATATGTGGCGCCTGTAGCGTCACTAAGTCCGACCGATATCGTTGTCTGCTGACCATCCCTTACCGTTAGACTAGCTGGCTGCGAGGTAATGGATACTGCGCAACTTGAATACAACGCCAACACTTCGGAATCGGTCAACGCCCGATTCCAAATCGCGGCGTCGTCAATGGTCCCATCGTACCAGTTGTTGTAGCCACCTGCTCCCCCGCGTCGACCGAAACGCAGAGGCGTGTTTCCAGACCCTAGTGATCCGGTAATGTTCCCACTGTCAGCCTTAACTCCATTGAAGTACGATCGAAGTTTTGCACCATCATATGAGAAAACAACGTGATACCAAACATTAGTCTGTAGCGCCGTAGAAGCGCGAATATCAAAGTTTGCACCACCGATGTTACCAGAGAGCCGTGCATCGGTAACCCAATCCACACGTATTTCATAGCCACCATACCAACCGCCATCAACGATCTTAGAAACTATTGAACGATGATTGGGTGTCCACCCCGCAGAGAGAACGTCTGCTTTGAACCATACACTGATTGTGTATGAGGTTGTCACCTGAAGCTCGTTGCTCGATGGCACTTCAATGAAATCAGATGTACCATTAAAGTCATATGCCTTGTTACTCACACCGAATCTGTCAGTGGTCAGCCGTGCACCTGTAACTGTACCATTGTTGCTATAGGAACTCTCATCATCAGCATTGCCATTGAACGGCCACCAGCCGACCAGTCCGTTCTGCGGTATGTAGGGAGGTATCTGGGCATACATTGTGGTACAGGAAACAAGAACCAGTGCGATTGATACAGAGCGGAAGCGGGTCATGCGCAATTCACGGTTTAGGTACGACTACGTTGACCTTTGGGTCTAACTGCCCGCAAAGCTATGACCATTCACTGTCGATTGTCAACTATGACAGTATTTGTCATAGTGACTTACCATAAACTAATCTATATTTTGTAGAGCCATAACAGTGCGGATCAATACTCTGAATACACGGACACTCTCCCCTCCCGCCATAAACGAAAAAGGCCCGACGGAGTCGGGCCTTAGGCTATTCTGATTTGTGGATTCCCGCTAGCCCCCTCGATACTCTTGGGGTTCAGCGGGATGACGATTTGGCGGATGGATCCCGGCCTTCGCCGGGATGACGCTAATTCTGTAACTCCGTCATTCCGTCCTTACTTCTTGCCCTTCTTCGTCGGAGCTGCTGTTTCTTCTGCGGCGACAACCTTTGGAGCGTGGCAGGCGGCAACCAGCGTGCCTGGACGCTCGAGGAACTCGACGCCAGGGATGTTGAGATCGGAGATGTGGATGTTCTGACCCTTACCAAGACCCGAGACATCAACATCGATGTGCGTTGGGATGTTTGCTGGATCGACCTTGATGGAGGTCTTGTGCAGCGCGTGCTCAAGTGTGCCCCCTTCGCGGACGCCAATGGCAAGTCCCGTAACGTGGACCGGTACCTTGACGACGATCGGCTCGCCTTCGCGTACGCCAAGCAGGTCAAAGTGCAGGATCTTGTCCGAGATTGGGTCAAATGTGACTTCCTTCAGGATGCTCAGACGTTCTTGACCGCCGATATTCAGTCGGACGGCCTGTGCCTTTGCCGTGTACACCACTGGACGCAGGGCAAGACGGGTGACCGAGAAATGCACAGCAGCCTCGCCCTTGGTGTAGTACACACCCGGAACGCGGTCGTTAGCGCGGAGTTTCTTGGCTTCGGCAACGCCTGGCGTGCGAAGTTCTGCGGAGAGTGTGACTTGGCTCATTGATGATCCTTCGGGATGCGTTTCAAATCAAATAGATGATGTCGCTCAGCCTTGGTTCTTTTCGAACAATGAGCTGATCGACAGATTGTCATGAGTCCGGTTGATCGCTTCGGCGAACAGTCCTGAGACGCTTAGAGTTTCAATCTTTTCGTTCCGCTCACGCAATGGAATCGTATCCGTCACGTAGAGCTTAGTGAGTGCTTCACTGGCGCCGATCTTCTGCACCGCCGAACCAGAAAACACAGGGTGGGTGATCACACCAATGATCTGCTCCGCCCCCTGCCTCTTGAGTGCTTCGGCACACTGCACGAACGTACTGCCGGTGTCGATCAAATCGTCAACGATCACCACGTTCTTGCCCTGCACCTCGCCGATGATATTCATCACCTCGGCAACGTTGTGCTTGGGACGGCGCTTATCGACAACCACCAGATCGGCATCGCCAAGCATCTTGGCGAAAGACCGCGCCTGCTTTACGCCTCCGACGTCCGGAGCAGCAACGGCTAGATTCGTAAGGCCCAGGCCTTGCAACGTCTTAACCGTTACGCTTGAAGCGTACAGGTGATCGAGCGGGATGTCGAAAAACCCCTGAAGCTGCGGCGTGTGCAGGTCCATGGTGATCACCCGATTGGCACCAGCCTGCACGAGCAGATTGGCAACAAGTTTGGCCGTAATGGCCACACGGGGCTGATCCTTCCGGTCCTGACGCGCGTATCCAAAGTACGGGATCACTGCCGTAATACGACGCGCCGAAGCGCGCTTGGCCGCATCGATCAACATCAACAGTTCCATCAAGTTGTCCGAAGGGGCAAACGTTGACTGGACGATGTAGAGGTCGACCCCGCGGACGTTCTCTTCGTACTTGACCCATATCTCGCCGTCGCTGAAGTTGCGGATGGCAACCTGCGACAGTTCGCGATTCATTGCACGGGCAATCTTCAGAGCAAACTCTGGATTGGATCTTCCGGCAACGATCTTGACGTCCGAGTTCACGTACGTTGAGTTCCGACTAGTGATCGTGAGCTGGGGCGGCAGGATTCGAACCTACGCATGGCGGAACCAAAACCCGCTGCCTTACCGCTTGGCGACGCCCCAGTATGTGATTGCTGTGTGGTGTTTCCACCCCCTACCGCAATTCACAAAAAAATGTTCTTACCGTGTATCCTGAGCCACGAATGGAAGAAGTGCCAGATGACGCGCATACTTGATGGCGCGCGACAAACGACGCTGCTGAAGAGCCGTGACGCCCGTGATGCGACGTGGAAGGATCTTGCCCTGATCGTTGGTGAACCGACCCAGGAACTTTGGATCCAAGTAGTCGATCATCCGTGACTTCTTGAGCGGGTTTGTACGCTTCTTCGGCTGATTCCGCTTTTGGCGGAACGGCGAATTGATCGTGTTCGGATTTGGTGCTGTTGGCATTGCCACGATGATATCTCCTGATTACTTGCCCTGGCCCTTGGCGTCACGCACGGCCTTGGTCTTCTCCATACGCTTCTTGAAGCGATCAACACGGCCCGCCGTGTCAACCAGCATCTGGCGTCCCGTGTAAAACGGGTGCGACTTGGAGTCGATTTCCAAAACCATCTTTTCGCCCTTATAGCACGAGCGCGTCTTGAACGTCGAACCATCGGTCATCATGATGTCGATGGTCTTGTATGCGGGATGTATGCCCTTTTTCATTTCTTACCTCGAGAAATCGATCTTGTCGATCTGGCCAATGTCATCAACCTTGACCAACCGCTCCATGTACTTGATCGTACCCTTGTCCGAGCGGAAGCCCTTGATGACCTTGACGCTGATCTTGGTGTCTGCGGCCTTCTTCTTGCCTTTGTCACCGAAAGTTTGCTGCTTTGCCATGAGATTTTTCTCCGAACGACCGGAGTGAATGTTCGTGTAAAACGAGCCGCAAAGTTACGGCTATGGCAGATTCTGTGCAAGTGGGTGCAGCGTATTGACCTAGTGTTCTTCCCCAGATGCTATTTTGCCTGCCATGACAGTGCAGAAGTTTGGAGGGGCAGTTCTGCGGACTCCCGAGGGATTTCGCTCGATGATCTCGATCATTTCCCGGCTAGGAAACCAGCCGTGCCTGGTCGTCGTCAGCGCTATCGGATCGACAACTCGCAGCCTTGCCGAGGCCGCTACAATGGCCTCTCAAGGGGCTGATGCGCACGCCGGGGCTTTGATCCAAGAGGTTCTGGACCAGCATTTACTTCTTGCCGAGAGTGTCGTCAGCGGCGAACATTCCCGCCGGATCCTGCGCCATACGTTGATGGAACATTGTCAGCAGGCACAGCGTCTGGTAAGTAGCATTGCCCTGACTCGGCAGTGCACGGCTCGCACACTCGACCGTGTGATGGCCATTGGCGAAGATCTTGCGCGCTGCATCGCTTGTGCCGCCCTGCAGGACTCAGGCATCAACGTCAATGAGGTCGATTCACGCTCGCTGATCGTCACCGATGCCTCGTTTGGTCAGGCAAGCCCCTTGCCGGAGGCCACAGCGCATCGTGTCGGTCATGTCCTGGGTGCGCAACGCACCGGCGTAACGGTAACGCAAGGCTTTGTGGCCAGCTCGGAACATGGTGAAACCACCACCATGGGCCGCGAATCCTCAAACCTCACCGCCTCACTGCTGGCATCGTGTCTTGGGGCCGAAGATGTAACGATATGGACGGATGTTGACGGTGTGCGAACGGCAGATCCATCAATGGTAGCAACGACCTATCCGCTGCGTCACCTCCACTACGACGAGGCTCGGATTGCTGCCGCCTATGGACTGAAACTTCTGTATCCGACAATGATTGAACCAGCGCGTCGCGCCGGCATTGCACTTCGCTTTGCCCATGCTGCTGATCCGGATTCACCCGGCACCTCGATCGATGCCAAATCAGGCCAGAGTCGCCCATTGATCACCTGCGAAACAGCAGATCGGTATTCGACTGTTACAGCGCTCTTCACTCCACTGCGAGTAGCTCTGCGCGCTGCTCAGGTCGTGATCGATGAACTTGAACCGTCCCTCGGACATGATGTGATCGACGTGCAAACCCATGCACACGACCGGGCAATGTCAATCGTCGTCCACCCCCACGCCGCACCGGATGTAGTGCGAATCCTCCACAGAGAACTTTGCGAGAATCCAGCATGAAGATCGAACACGAAAAAGTACCGGTACAGGATTTCACGCCCGGCAGCCGCTACACGGTGGGCATGCAGGGTCGCCCGCTCTACACCGCCGAGGTCGTCAAGTTCCATGGTGGCTGCTGGGCCACGGTCCGCGTAGAAAAGGCGTTGGACCAGGATCTGGCAAAGCACTACCCTCCTGGAGCAACCTTCGATATCAAGGTGGCCCAGTACGAGATCTCAGCTGAAGGGGGCTCGTCGGCTGACTAGTTGCTTCCGGCCGAAAGGTTCTTGAGCAAACGCGCCATCATTTCCCGCTCGAGGAAACCGTTGGATGGCCAAAAGTGCGTTGCCTGGGTGATGAACTCCTCATAGCCCGACATCTGGGCGCGCAGGATGATCTTCGTCTTACCGTCCTCAACTTCCTTGAGGTTGAAAGTGTATTGCACGCGGCACGTCGTCCAGATTCCGCCACGGATTCGAGGCACTTCAGAATACTTCTTGATGTAAGCCTTCACCGAGTCGGTGCCTTCCTGCAGCATGCAGTATTCAGAGACCCATTTGCCCTTCAGTGAGCCTTGTTCGAGTGTTGGATCAGGTTCGGTGTACGCCTGTGGCTTCGGGCACCCGACCTCGGCCATGGTTTTCTCGATGGTCCGGTACACCTTGACGATTGAGGCTGACGTCAGCTCAATGAGGATGATCGGCTCGGGCTCAGGATCCTGGGCGCTTACCGGCAGCACCGAAACGAGCAGGGCGATGATCAGGGTTGCGATGACTGTGCGCATGTGGTTCTCCGCAGAAGATAACGTCGTGCTGGGGTAGTCGAGGGATTTGTCAGGCTGCCGTCTTGCCGGTGAGCTGAACGGAAACGACCTTCGATACCGCAGGCTCTTCCATCGTCACACCGTAGAGCGTATCAGCCGCCTCCATGGTCTTTTTATTGTGCGTGATCATCATGAACTGGGTGTTCTCAGCAAACTTCCGGATGATCTTCAGGTACCGGTCAATGTTGGCATCATCAAGCGGCGCATCAACCTCGTCCAGGATACAAAACGGACTCGGCTTGACAAGATAGATCCCGAAGAGCAGAGCGATGGCCGTAAGGGTCTTTTCGCCCCCTGAGAGCATCTCGATGCTGTGCGGCCTCTTACCACGGGGCTTGGCAGTGATGTCAATGGTACATTCGAGCGGATCCCCATCCTCGGACTCGATCATCTGAAGGTCAGCCTCGTCGTCCTCGCTGAAGAGCATCTTGAAAAGGGTGGAGAAGTTCTGACGGATCTGCTCAAAGGTCGACGTGAACTTCTGCCGTGCGGTTTCGTTGATCTCCGCAATGGTCACGTTCAGCGTCCGCTCACTCTCGGTCAAATCAGCAAGCTGTTGGGTGAGAAACAGCAGTCGTTCATTTTCGCGATCGTGCTCTTCGAGTGCAAGGAAGTTTACGTTGCCCATGGAGGTCAGACGCCGACGTAGCTCCTGCACCTGCTGGCGGATGTCATCCAGAGACTCTTCGGTTTCGGGACGCACAGGCTGCTGCGGCACCTCAATATCGAGTTCTTCTGTTGCCCTGCGCACGTGCGATTCCATGCGGATCTTGACCTCGTTGAGGCGCACATCAGCATCGTACTGTTCCGTGACGAGACCTTCAAGGGTTTTACGCAACTGGCGCAGTTCTTCAGCGATGGCCGTCACGGCCGCTGAGCATTCGCGCACCTTAAGATCGAGCGATTCACGAGCAGATTTGGCCTCAGTCAGTCGCGCTGAGACCGTTGATGCATCGAGTTCACGCGCCTGTCGGTCTTCGACCAGACGAGCAAGTTGGGTCTGAAGGTCTTGACGTTCATTGTCGCGCTGCTCGCGTCGCTGCTCAATGGTCAGCGATTGATTTGTCAGACGTCCCTCATCAGACCTGAGCGTCTGAAGCTCTCCCTGCAGGCGCACACGCTGCAGCTCAAGGTGACGCAACTGCGTGACGTGTCCATTGTATTCACGCTCGCGCTCGGACATCGAAACAGAGGCTTGTTCTAGGCCGCGCTCAACATCCGCCGTCTGCGACCGAGCATCGGTCACCGCCAGCTCGGCGGCGGTCAGCTCGGCAGACTGCCCATCAAGCTCGGTTTGCAGACCATCAAGTTCGGACCGCAGAGCCCCCTGCTGTGCATGCACGTCCTCTATGCGCGTGCGCATGGCATCAATCCGCTGCTGCCGGTCATTACGAAGAAGTGCCATCTTGCGCACCTCGTCTCCGAGGCGACGAAGGTCAATCCCGGCTAACTCGTCTTTGACTTCGCGAAGGGACGCATCGGTACCATCGATTTCCTTCTCGAGTCCATCCACAGACACACGCAGCTGGTCAATGCGCTCGCGACGTCCTACGCGTACGCCTTCGGTGCGCGAGAGCGAACCACCACGCACGGCACCTGCCGCATGAACGATCTCCCCTGTCAGGGTCACGGCCGCCTGCACGCCTGCGTGCGTCACGGCCTGCCATGCAACATCGGTGGTGCTGACGATGAGCGTCGCTCCAAGGATGCCGCGCAGGGCACTGCGCAGCTGCTCATCGGCCTTGACCACTTCCGAGGCCCATCCGATCACCCCGTCCAGGCCAATGGTCGAAGGGGGCTCGGCAATGGTGCGGATGGCATCACGACAGAGGAAGGTGGCTTTACCGACGTTGTTCTTCGAAAGAGCGGCGATGGCCTGTTGCGCTTCTGCGCGGTTGGCAACGACGAAGTAGCGTCCGGCCTCACCCAGCGCGGCCTCGATGGCTACGCGGTAATCGGGATCCGTGTTGATGATCTCGGCCAACGTGAGCTTTTCACCCGATGGCTGCCACTCGTTGCTGCTGAGCAGGAACTTGCTGCTCTCGGTCGTATCGACGAGTCCGCTGAGGAACTCAAGCGATGCGCGGCTGTGTGCCAGCGCCGAGCGCAGATCTTCAGAGTCCTTCTGCAGACTTTCACGACGGGCCTCGAGCTCGATCTGACGCTGTTCGGCTGAATGTAGGCGTGTCTCAGCTTCTGCCAGCTGAGCGTCGATTTGCGGAAGGTCAGCCCCTTCGCGAGCGATCTGCTCTTCGACCTCGACAAGCCGCTCATGCGACTGGCGCAGGCGGTGCTCAAGGTCGGTACGACGCCGGTGAATGGACTCGATCTGGATTCGCAGACGGTCAGCCGTTGAAAGTCGAGCTGAAAGTTCGGCACGCGCCGCTGCAAGTGCTTCGCGCTGCGAGGAAACCTCGGCACGTGCAGCCTCAAGTACTTCAAGCGACTGCGACGTGGCCAGTCCCTGCCCGTCGTAATCTGACGTTGTTGCGACGATCTGCCCGTCGATCTCTTCGGCTCGTTGGCGAAGTGACTGCAGCTCCTCGGACATCGACGACTGCTGATTTTGCGACTCGTCCTGCTCGCGATCTAGACGTTCAAGGGCGCGGCCTGTGGCGTGGATACGCTCACCGAGAACCGAAATGGTCTGCTGCAGCTCGGCGAGTGAAGAACGTACATCGTTCTCATGGCCCAGTGCCTGACGCAGATCAGCTTCGGTCTGCTGGTGGTCCGCCTCGGCATGCTGTGCGCGTTCTTCGGTGCTTGTGAGTGCCTGCTCCTGCGCTTCTCGACGCTGACGGATCTCTGCCACACGCTCGGTAATCTGCATCAGCAGCAGATACTCATCAGCATACTCAAAGGCAAATAGTAGTCGGTCCAGTTCACGCAGTCGGGTCGAAAGCTCCTGGTGCTGTTTGGCCTTTTCTGCTTGACGGGCCAAGGAATTCACAGTCTTCTGTACTTCCCGCACAATGTCCTGCACGCGAGCAATGTCACGCTGGGCAGCCTCGAGCTTCCTCTGGGCCTCCCGGCGGCGGGCCTTGTACTTGGTCACACCGGCTGCCTCTTCGAACAGATGCCTGCGCTCATCAGCCTTGTCGCTCAGGATCGTCTCGATCATCTTGAGCTCGATCACCGAATAGGCATCAGATCCCATCCCGGTGTCCATGAACAGGTCCGTGATGTCGCGCAAACGACACTGGGTGCGATTGAGCAGATATTGACTTTCGCCGTTGCGGAACAGACGACGCGTTATCACCACCTGCGAGTACTCGGTCGGAAGAATGGCCTTGTTGTTTTCAATCGTCAGGGATACCTCAGCCATGCCAAGGGGCTTGCGCGCCTTCGATCCGTTGAAGATCACCTGTTCCATAGAATCGGCCCGCAGCGTCGACGTTTTCTGCTCTCCAAGAACCCAGCGGATTGCATCCACGACGTTTGTCTTGCCGCATCCATTTGGACCGACGATTGCCGTTACACCATCGGTGAAATCCAGCTCGGTCTTCAGACCAAAGCTCTTGAATCCCACCATGTCAAGTTTTGATAGGTACATGCGAAAGGTTCACAGTTCTGCGTTAGGCGCCGGTAACAACCAGGGCGCTGAATAGGCCAGCAATTTGCGATGCTCCGTCGTTTTGCGTCCGCCGTAGTTATCCACAAAATGCCATGGCACAGCACCTCAAACCCGTTCTCAATCCTTCTTCCTATTCGCATACAGCATTGGGAAACTCGCTGCCACGGTGGTGTAGAGAGTCGAAGCCACGCCGTACTGTAGAAAGAACATGAGAAATGACGTCTGCATCGGGCGCAGGAAGAAAAAATTGTAGATGAGGTTGTGAACCAGGCCGGAGAGCGCGACGATGAAGAGGAAGCGGGCACTACCGATGATTTCTGAGACAAAACCCTCTCGGTAGAAAAGGCCAGCAATGAAACCGGCCACCGTCTTGGCCAGCGCATTGGTCCCGATCACATCGGTCGATACGGCATCGAAGAGCAGTCCACAGAGAAAGCCCGCTATCATTCCCGTGAATTGACCCTCGACCAGAGCAACCCATACCGTGAAGATCAACAAGAGATCTGGCGTTACTGAGCTTACCTCAAGGAAACGCAGAAACACGACGTGTATAACGCTCAGGAGCAGGGCCACCACACCATACCAAACGAAGCGGATGCGCGGATTGGCGACGAATTCAGAGGATCGTATGTCGGTGTTGACGGGCACGGTGTCTAGCTGGTCATTGTGTTAAGGGGCTACGCGTCCTGGCACTCGCTCCTCGATCAGACGCTCAAGTGCTACGCGCTCAGGGTTGGGTTTGGCATCAACGACAAAGACCTGCTCGAGCGTTGAGAAGTTAGCGGCCGGAGCAACCACAATTCGACGAAACAGTGTATTGGCCTCATCATCGGCCTGCTGCACGGTTCCTATGACGATGTTGGCCGGAAAAAGTGCGCTGTAGTTCGACGTCAGAATCCGGTCACCGACGCGCACATCCAGCGTACGCGGGACGTTTTTCATCACGAGGATGTTCTCCCCTTCCCACTGCACGATGCCGTCCACCCGCGTGCGCTGGACCTTCGCACTGACGCGCGTATCACGGTTAATCAACAGCTGTAAAACGGCAAAATGATCCGATGCTCCAATGACGATTCCAACCAGCCCCGCATCGTTGATGACTGTCATATCCTCCCGAACTCCGTCTGCACGCCCCTTGTTGATCGTGGCGTAATTTCTCTGCTGCGTAGTTGTCTTACCGATCACATCAGCAGCAATGAGCCGATGATCGGTCAATGTTGGCAGCTTGAGCATTGAACGAAGAGTGGAGTTTTCCAGCATCGCCTGGCGTGAGCGAGCGGCCTCAACCGAGAGCTGCAGATTGAGCTCCCGCAGAGCCGTGTTTTCGGCCTTGAGGGCAACCGGGTTAGGGATCCAAGCAAAGACCGACTGGATCCAGCCGATCGAACCAACGATGACGGCACGAAATCCGCCAAGTTCTGACAGGTTACCAATGCTCATGAAGGACAGCGACATCACGACCAGGACGATCAGGGTGATGGTGTTCTTGAAACGGACAACGAATTCAATGAATCCGCGCATCAGTATCGTTTGGACTTGATGAGCACCGATGAATAGGCGTCAAGATCTTCTAGTACCTTACCCGTACCTCGGGCAACGGCCGTTAGAGGATCGTCGGCGATGTGAACGGGAAGTGACGTTTCACGACGGAGCCGCTCGTCAAGCCCCTTGAGAAGAGCCCCACCACCAGTGAGGATGATTCCACGGTCGTAGATGTCGGCCGAGAGTTCCGGAGGTGTCTTCTCAAGCAGTGTAAGGACCGCCTCAACCATGGTTGTGACGTTTTCGTTGAGGGCCTGACGGATCTCTTCACTCGAGACAACAATACTCTTTGGCGTTCCCGATACCATGTCGCGTCCCTTGACCTCGATTTCGATCTCTTGAGGAAGGGGCCAAGCAGACCCGACATTGATCTTGATGATCTCCGCCGTCCGGTCGCCGATGAGAATGTTATGCTGTCTCTTAAACCAGTTTACGATCGAGTTCGTTAGCTCGTCGCCAGCGATGCGGATCGATTCAGCTACGACGATGCCCGAAAGGGCCATTACTGCGATCTCGGTAGTTCCGCCACCGATATCAACAACCATGTTGCCCATGGGTTCATGCACATCAATACCGACGCCGATGGCCGCTGCCATAGGCTCAGCGATCAAGTGAACCTGCTTAGCTCCGGCGTGCTCGGCTGAATCACGCACCGCACGTTTCTCAACTTCGGTAATACCTGACGGGACGCAGATCACCATACGGCGCGCCTGCGACATACTGGTCGATGACTTCTGGATAAAGGCCCGCAGCATCCCTTCGGCGATCTCAAAATCGGCGATCACACCATCCTTGAGTGGCCGAATTGTCTTGATGTCGCGATGTGTCTTGCCGACCATCTTCTCGGCTTCATAGCCGATCGCGATGATATTCTTGGTGGTACGATCGAAGGCCACGATCGACGGTTCATTCAGGACAATGCCTTTACCCTTCTGCCAGATCAGGGTGTTGGCCGTGCCGAGGTCAATGCCGACGTCGTTGGAAAAAAACCGAAAGCGATTCATGGCGGCGAAGTTACGAACGGGAGCTTTGCTTTTTTGTGCATCATTGCCCAATGTCCCGAATTGATGATGGGTACCAGACTCTGCGGCTGGCCGGACCGATCGCCGCCAGCCAGGTCAGCGACATGCTCACGGTCACGGCAGACGCCGTGATGGTGGGGAACCTTGGTGCCGAGGCGCTAGCAGCCGTGACACTTGCTGGATCTGCCACAACGCCTGTGATGCTCTTTGCCGTCGGCTTTACGGTAGCCATGTCCGCCCCGGCCGCCGCTGCGTGGGAGCTCGGGGACCATAACCGCCTGAGCGGGGTATTCAGAACCGGTCGAAGCATTTCGCTCTGGATCACTTTGGCGTTGGTCGTCTTACTATTGGCTGCCAGCCCCTTTCTGGGCCTTCTGGGCTCTCCTGAACACGTCACCGAGCTGGCTATCCCCTATCTGCGTTGGTACGTAGCGTCGTTCTTCTTCCGCATCTGGTTCGGCACGTACAAGCAGATCATTGAGGCCACGGGGAACACGCGTCTGCCAATGTTCATTGCTCTTGCGGCCAATGTGGCAAACGTCCTCATGAACGCGGTCTTCATCAACGGCTGGGCGGGTATACCAGCGATGGGCGTAGAAGGAGCCGGCCTGGCGACATTCCTTTCGCGAGTCCTTTCTGTGGTGCTAGTGGTCATCGCATGGAACCGAATGGGGCCTATTGCCAAAGTGCGGACTGCCTCGGCAACGGCTGATGCTTCGCTAACCCGGTCTCTTCTTGGCACAGGTGCCTCGATCGGTGTTCAGATCACGATTGAAGTTCTTGCCTTTGCCGGTGGCGCTATCATGATGGGCTGGTTGGGAACCACGGCAATGGCCGCTCATCAGATCGCCATCAATCTGGCGTCAATCACCTTCATGGCGGCTTTAGCCATTGGTACGGCCGCTACATACCGTATGGCGGCGGCGCAGGCCGCCGGCGATCCCGGCCGGATGCGCATGGTGGGGACGACTGCACTTGGACTGACCGTTGGGCTGGAGCTCTTCACAGCCTTTCTGTTCATCGGCCTACGAACAGAGCTTCCCACGTGGTACATAGACGATATTGACGTGATCTCGCTGGCCTCGCATCTGATGATCCTGGCCGCCGCTTTCCAGATCTTTGACGGACTGCAAGCAGTTGGACTCGGAATCCTGCGTGGACTGCACGATACGCTCATCCCGACACGCATTGTGATCCTCTCCTACCTGGTCGTTGCCCTTCCGGTCAGTTACTTGCTGGGTTTTCACACATCACTTGGTCCCACAGGCATCTGGCTGGGCTACGTTGCAGGCCTGATCGTCTCCAGCACAGGTTTTGTGTGGAGGTTTTTGTCGATCACGCGCTCTGCGCGGTAGGACCTTCGAACTGTCCGGCGAACTGCAATCCGGATTTGACCCATCATTCAAAAGAAAAAGGGGCAAGCGTTTCCGCCTGCCCCTTTCGGAGATTCGATTTCGGTGCGTGACTTAGCGGCGCAGGCTCAGCGAGCGAGCAACCGGACCGTCGACGCTTGTGAAGCTTACAACCACAACTCCGCTCCAGTTTGAAGCGTTGAGGCGCAGCGTTGCTCCGTCAGCGACGACCGATGCGAGCGTACGGCCTTGCAGGTCGTGAACAGTGACAACCGATTCAGCGCGGACCGTCTCAACGACGATTTGGCTGTTCGTAGCGTCAAACCAAGCACGAGCTGTCTGACCAAGTTCATCCTCGATACCGGCCTTCTTACCAGCCTTAACAGTAGTCTTGTTGCCACCATCGCCAGCATCGGAGATCACTTCAAGCGTGGCTTCGAAGTCGCCTGCTTCGTTCGACTCAAAGCAGATCTCAGAGAACGTAACGCTTCCACCCGGAGGGACTGTCTGTGGGAGTGCTGGCGTCAGATTCTTGATCGAAAACTTAGCATCGCCCGAGATGCGCAGGTCAGTGATCTTGAGATCAATGTTACCTGTGTTGCGAACCGTGTAGGTCGTGCACTTCGCAGGAGCGCCAACATCATCGCCAAGATTGAGGGTGTTGTCAACAGCGATACGTGAAACGCCGCCTTGACCCTTGAGAGAGACCTTTACGCTACCGCAGGCGGTTTGAACCGTGATCTCGTCATTGTCACCGTTTTCCGAGGCGAGCGTAGGAGTGTAGGTGAACGTGATCTTGTGCGTTCCACCGTTTGGAGCAACATCCACAGGCGTGGTGCCACCAGCCGAAATGGAAACACGTGAACCGTTCTGAAGCGTGATGGCATCGAGAACCATCGGACCATCACCGTTGTTGGTGACGGTAACTTCACCCTGGCCAACTTCACCGACCTTGACCTTGCCAAAATCAAACGATGTGACAGAGATCTGCGGAGTAGCGGCAGCAATGTTATACAGCTGCTTCGTCAAATTGTTCTTCCAATCGAGTGCTTCGATTGTGAACGAACCAGCCTTGGACTTGTCCGTGAGACACACGCGGAACGTGGCTGCCTTCACAGAGTTATCCTTCGGGAACACCGCTGGGGTCAGATCTGACAACGTGGCGTTGTTTGCAGCCGGATCAACAGCAAGACGGATGCGCTGAATGCCGGACTCAACCTGGTCGCGCTCCTTCGGCGTTGGGGCCGGTGGATCGGGAATGTTACGAGTTTCCGTGACCGTGAACTCGCGGCAACCGCAAGGCAATGCGATGGCTGTGACCACTGGAGGCATTGTGTCGATGCCCGGCACAATGACTTGCAGCCGGCCACTATCGCCTGCCTGTGCGCCGACGACAAGCGCGGCAAATGCCGCAAGGAGGCAGAGTTTCTTCATGACCTATTCCCTGAATGAGTAAAGTTGATGTTTCAAGTTGATGAACGGACCGCGTTACGGGTCAGACGACTCCGAACGCTTCCTCAGCGTTCACTATAATACGAAGCCGCGACCGTAGCGCAAAACAAGAATTACACACGGTATGTATTTTCTCACTTTGCCACGCGTCACACGAACATCTGCAGATTTCATGGGTTATGCAAGCCCCCTGCGGCGTGAAACTCGGGGTTTGTCGGGCAGAGCCAACAATGCGGTAGAAAAGGTGGTATTTTTGCGGAATGACCATTGGCTCTGTGACCGTTGACAAAGGCATCCTTCTGGCTCCAATGGAAGATGTCACCAACCTCCCCTTCCGTCGCATCTGCAAACGCTACGGGGCAGACATCGTGTACACCGAGTTCATTTCCAGTGATGGCCTGGTGCGCGATGCCCGGAGGTCTCTTGAGAAACTGCGCCTGGGCGAGGACGAGCGTCCGGTGGCGATCCAGATCTTCGGTGGTGACGAGTCTGTGATGGTCGATGCGGCGCGCCGAGCTGTTGAATCTGGTCCGGATTTCATCGATATCAACTTTGGCTGCTGGGTAAAGAACGTCGTAGTTCGTAATGCCGGGGCAGCCCTGCTAAAAGATCCGCCGCAAATGGAACGCCTGACCAGGTCAATCGTTCAGGCGGTCGATGGACCGGTCACGGTGAAGACACGTTTGGGCTGGTCACGCGATAACATTGTTATTCTGGACGTGGCCCAGCGCCTCCAAGACGCCGGAGCTAAGGCTCTGACGGTGCACTGTCGTACGCGCGATATGGGCCACGATGGTGAAGCTGACTGGTCGTGGATCCCCCGTATCAAGGAGGTTGTCTCAATACCGGTGATCGTCAACGGTGACGTCAAGACCCCGGAAGATGTCAAGCGGGCATTTGACGAGACCGGTGCAGACGCCGTTATGATCGGTCGCGCGGCCATTGGCCACCCCTTCATCTTCAAACACGCCAAGCAGTTCATGGAAACGGGCTCATACACGCCAACGACTCCCCGTGAGCGCGTCGAGACGTGCCTTGAGCACCTCCGTCTCGAGCTCGAGAACAAGAGCGAGCGACGTGCGATCCATGAGTTCCGTAAGCACTACGGCGGGTACCTCAAGGGCCTTCGTAATAACTCTTGGTGCCGCCAGGACGTGGTGCGCCTCGAGTCGTACGGGGAAATCGAGGAGCGTATGCTCCGCTTTGCGAACGAGCTCGAAACAGAGCTCGATCCTGTCGCTGAGTAATGTCTGGCCTGACCGCTCGGTTTGCCGACGCAGTCGTCGGCTCGGGACTCAGGGATGAGCGCGTCTTGGTGGCCGTCAGCGGCGGAGTTGACAGCACAACTTTGCTTAGCCTGCTTTGTTCGCTTCGCGAGCAGCAATCATTGGACGTCCACGTGGCTCATGTCGATCACGGCCTTCGTGATGTTTCTGCTACCGATGCTGCGTTTGTCAAGCATCTTTCAGAGCGATACAACGCTCCATTTCACGTCACGCGCGTAGATGTACGCGGCTTTGCCGACGAAAAGAGGTGTGGTATCGAGGCAGCTGCGCGGAGTCTGCGCTACGATTTTCTGAAGAAGACCGCCATTGAGATTGGCGCAACCACAGTGCTCACCGGTCACACCGCCGATGATCAGATCGAGACGGTCCTAATGAATATTGCTCGGGGCGGCAACACCGCGGCACTAGCCGGCATTCCGCGTCAAAGAAGTCTGACTGAGGGGGTGCGTGTGCTTCGCCCCCTGCTGGATTTCCACAGATCGGATGTGGAAAACTTTGCCCGCGAAAACGCTCTTGAATGGGTTGAGGATAGCTCAAACTCTGAGCGAGTGCACCTTCGCAACCGTGTCCGCCACGATCTGTTGCCGCACATGACGTCAGTTCTGGGACCCGGCATCCGGGAAAACATCCTACGCATGTCACAGACCATGAAGCAGCTTCACAGCATCATCGAGCAGCTCGCCGATGCCTCTGAGAGCTCGCTTGTCAATGCAAGCAATGAAACGTTCCTGATCTACCCCGAAATTCTTGCCTCCACGCCACCAGTGATCAGCGAAGCCATTCTCAGCCGACACCTGCATCTGACACGCACAGACCGCATGCGACTCCATGGTCTTGTGGAATCCGACGTCGGCACCCGTGCTTCATTCTCAGGGGGCTTGCAGGCCCTCCGTGAGCGTCAGCACATCGTGGTGTTTCGCCAAGAACCCGAATCGCCCGATCCGGTGGAGTTTGATATCAGCATTGATAATGACCAAAATGAAAACACCTATCAGATCGGCGACCGGACACTTACGGTACGACTGACGCAAGAGATTGCGAACAGCTCGAATCCGGGAGAGCGCGATACAACCGTAATCGATGTAAGCCGCGTTGTGGGTCGGGTGCGCTGCCGGCCCTGGCAGAGCGGCGACCGGATTCACCTTGAGGGAATGAGCGGTTCCAAGCTTGTCAGTGACGTCCTGACCGATGCGAAGATTCCGCATTCGATGCGCAGAAGCATACACGTTATCGCCGATGATGAAGGTATTTTGTGGATCTGCGGTCTCCGGTCATCCCACCGGGCAGCCGTCACCGACCGCACGGTTTGGTGCCTTCACTGCCGGATTGCCCCGGAGCTCGACAGCGATTGATGATCTTCTTTGTGTAATTGAACGCTCCGCCGATGTCCCCTACCGAGTCCCGTCTACTGGTCAATGACCGTGTGTTTCGCCCCTTCATCGGGGCCGATGAGATCGCCGAAATGGTGGCCAAGATCGCCGGACAGATCAACGCCGACTTTGCAGGTCAGGAGCTGACAGCTCTGGTGATCCTTAAAGGGTCCGTGATCTTCGCCTCCGACCTTGTCAGGCGGCTTTCCATGCCCGTGCGCATGGAGTTCACTCGGGCTTCGAGTTATGGCACCGGAATGCAGACCTCGGGAAGTATCGTCCTCGAAGGACTCTTCACAGATGTGACCGAGCGGAACGTTGTAATCATTGAGGATATCGTCGATTCCGGGACGACCATCACGGAACTCCGCAAGCATCTGGCGGCGTTGCAACCCAAAAGCCTAACGGTAGCAGCCCTTCTCAGCAAGCCGGCCATGCACCGCGAACCGGTTGCCATCGACTATCTTGGCCGGGCCATTGGTCCGGAATTCGTTGTAGGCTACGGACTGGATTATGCCGAGTATGGACGCCATCTCGACGGAATCTGGGTACTAGACGAGACCATGTCGGCATGAAAACTTCCTCGAACACGTCATTGCGCCCATGAACGGAAACACTCCTCGACAGCAACGTCCGCAACGCGATCCGGACAACGACAACGACATGTCCATTTCGCGCGTACTCCGGAACGTGCTCGTATGGCTCGGCATCCTGGTTTCTCTGGTGATGGTGGGCATACTCATGCAGAAGGGCGAACGTACCGTTCAGCCCCTTACCTACAGCGAGTACAAGCGCTTTGTCTCCGAGGGCTACGTCGCCCAGGCTACGGTCGTGAAGACTCAGCTTAATGACTTCGAGTTCCGTGGGGTACTCAACCGGCGTGTGTCGGTTGATCGCGGCCACCTGCAGAGTGGTAAGCTCACCCTCGATTCGGGCGATGTGTTTCAAACGAAACTCGGCGTGATTGACACAGCCACAGAAGAATTCTGGGCCTCGCACGGCCTCTCGTGGAAGTACGAGGATGGCGACGCTCCGTGGTGGATGTCACTGGTGCAGTTCCTACCGTGGGTGCTGCTATTCGTGGCCTTCCTCTTTGTAACGCGCCGCATGCAAGGGGGCGGAATGAATGGTGGGAAGAACATCTTCTCGTTCGGACGCAGTCGCGCCCGCATGCTCACCGACGGTCAGCTGCAGGTGACGTTTACGGACGTCGCTGGCGCCGATGAAGCAAAAGAAGAGCTCAAAGAGATCGTTGAGTTCCTTCGTGATCCAGGACGCTTTACCCGTCTGGGTGGCAAGATCCCGCGCGGCGTGCTGCTGCTTGGCCCTCCGGGCACGGGCAAGACCCTTCTGGCACGTGCCGTTGCCGGCGAGGCCGGTGTGCCGTTCTTTACGATCTCTGGTGCAGACTTTGTTGAAATGTTTGTTGGTGTTGGTGCCAGTCGCGTGCGCGACCTTTTCGAGCAAGCCAAGAAGCAAGCCCCCTGCATTGTATTCATCGATGAGATCGATGCCGTGGGACGTCACCGCGGCGCCGGCTTAGGGGGCGGCCACGACGAACGCGAGCAGACGCTGAATCAGCTCCTGGTGGAGATGGATGGTTTCGAACAGAACTCTGGGATTATCATCGTAGCCGCCACAAACCGTCCGGATGTGCTTGACCCTGCCCTGCTGCGTCCTGGTCGTTTCGACCGTCAGGTCGTGGTGGACCGTCCGGATGTGCATGGACGTGAGGGCATCCTGAAGGTGCACACTCGTCGCGTACCAATGGCCAAAGATGTAAACCTTGAAGTGATAGCCCGTGGCACGCCCGGCATGAGCGGTGCTGACCTTGCCAACCTCGTCAATGAGGCCGCCCTGCTAGCAGCGCGCCGCAACAGTACGGAAGTGGCGATGTACGATTTTGAGAACGCCAAAGACAAGGTCCTGATGGGGGTCGAGCGCAAGTCTATGGTAATGAGCGAGCGCGAGAAAGAAACAACGGCCTATCACGAGATTGGTCATGCCCTAGCTGGCAAGCTCCTTCCTCACGGCGATCAGGTACATAAGGTCACGATTATCCCTCGCGGTCGTGCTCTTGGAGTAACGTCATACCTGCCGAACGAAGAGATGCACACGATGAGTCGCGAGCAGCTCGAAACACGCCTCGTGACATTGCTTGCTGGACGCGCTGCCGAACGTGTGGTGTTCAACCAGCTCAACACAGGTGCATCCAATGATCTTGAGCGTGCTACGGCCATCACCAAACGCATGGTGTGCGAGTTTGGGATGAGCGATGTGATCGGTCCAGTACGCTACGCGAGCCATCAGGATGAGGTATTCCTTGGACGTGAAATCTCCCAGCCGCGGGATCACTCGGAAGAAACAGCCCGCACGATCGACGGTGAGGTACGTCGCATTATCATCAGTGCTGAGACAAAGGCCGAATCGCTGATGCGCGACAATCTGGATCTTCTGCATCGCTGCTCCAAGGCGCTCATCGAGCGCGAGACGCTGGATGCCGAAGAGCTCGACATGCTGATCAAGGGTGAGCCCCTTCGCCCCATGATCAAAGACGTCGACGCCTTTCGCGAACGCATCAAGGCAACGCCACAACCTGCTCCGAAGACCGATGTCGATGACGCACCAAGCGATGGTCTTGCCCTAAGCCCGTCGTAGGAAGCAGGTACGAAGTGACTGGCGCGTCAACTTCTTCAGTAATTCAGTAACTAAGTAATTCAGTAATTCAGTAACTCAGTAATTCAAAACCTGATCTTCAAGAAGATTGGCTCTGGTATCATCTTGACGATACGCATGATGTATCGCCAAAACCACGGCGTGTAGAGAACGCCTTTGCGTGTGTCGATTGCCCGGACGATATCCCGGGCCACGACGTCAACGCTGGCAACGAGTGCTTGTGTGCGGCCGGCCATCATGGGCGTGTCAACTGGTCCGGGTTTGATGTCCAGCACGTTGATACCGAGTGGTTGATAGCGTCCGCGCATGCCGGCTACAACATGGGACACGGCAGCTTTGGTTGCGCCGTAGGTGTAAAGCGAGCGCCGACCACGATCGCCGGCCACCGAACTAATGATGGCAAGCGTACCTGTGCTTTGACCTTCGAGGGCGATGCCGAAGCGCTGCAGGAGCGAAATGGATGAAGTGGCATTGACGTTGAAGACGTCGAGCATCTGGTCAGGGTCGTTATCGATCTCTTCCTGATTACGCAGGATGCCGTGGGCGATCAGCACCACGCCAATGGTGCCGCAGAACTGCTTTGCCCCCAGAACGATCTCGTCGTGACGTGACACATCGCGTAGATCCGCAACAATCGTCGATGTCTGAGGGGCTCCCCGTGCAACAAGATCGGAAGCCATTGCTTCGAGTGCGCCACCATTGCGGGCAACGAGGAAGATCTTCCACCCACGTGCGGCGTAAAGTCTGGCAACACCTTGGGCGATCCCGGATGTTGCTCCAACAATGACAATTGATGATGTACTCATTGATTCTCCACTTTCTCGTTCATAACTCTGCGCCAGAAACTACTCGACATGCCATGATCGATCCACGGAAGAAAGCGGTCGATCTCACTGCTGTACATGGCGCGAAACATCTCACCCCTTACGCGAGAATCCTTTGCAGCATAGACCCGACCGCCAACCGAATGCACCAGCTCGTCGCATTGATCGAGAGCATCGAACATGGACCGACCGCTGATCGGCATATCAAGGGTCAGCGTCAGGCCCGGTCTCGGGAAGGACATCATCCCTGGTGACTCAAGTGAGCCGAACTTCTTGAGTACGGCTAGGAATGAAGAAACACCCCCGCGTTGCATAAGCCCGAGAATGCTCCGCATGACGTGCTCACCGTCATCAACTGGCACAACACACTGATACTGCAACATTCCCCGCCTGCCGTAGAGGAGGTTCCATCGGCCTACCCCATCGAGCGGGTAGAAGAAGGGTTCTACATCGAGCATCGTTCTGCGTAGGCGCCCCACTTGACGATGGTACAAGACGGTATTGAACAGCGACATTGTCGTACCACTCAGCAACCAGGATGGCGCTTCGAACGGCACAGTGAAAAGGGGGCCTTTCCAGCCTCTATCAAGCGTCCCGTCTGTCTGATCATTGAACTTTCCGCGCAACACGTGCCCCCTGCCGAGTGAGCGGCCACGCGACATCACATCGATCCAGCTGACTGTATAGTCCCATTCGGCATCCGATTCATCGGTGAGGCGGATCAGTTCGCTCAGCGAGCGGGCCTTGATACTCTCCTGCTCAATTCGACGTGAGGCGATCGGTAGCAGTGACAGCTCGACCCAGGTGATGAATCCCGTTAGCCCCATGCCAGCAATGGTGGCCGCGAAAAGTTCACTGTTCTCGGTGGGTGAACACCGCATTGAGGTGCCATCACTTCGCACCAGTCCAAGTGATCGCACATGACGTCCAATGGTGCCCACGCGGTGATGGTTCTTCCCATGCACATCATTGGCCACAGCGCCTCCGAGGGTAACGTATCGAGTTCCCGGCGTGACGGGGATGAACCAACCATGGGGAACGCAGATGCGTAAGAGGTCCGCAACAGAAAGACCAGCTTCGGCCCGCACAATGCCCACTTCGGGATCGAAGTGCAGGATCCGGTCGCAGCGATGCATGCGCACGACCGTCCCCCCATCATTGAGGCAGACGTCCCCGTAGGAACGCCCAAGACCGTAGGCAAGCATCGGCGATTGTCCGTTACGAGGCACGTCCGATATCCACGCCGGGTCGATGATACGCGCGGCCTTCGATTCGGGATAACGGCCCCAGGAGCTCGGAGTCTGTTGCATAAGGGTTTGGACAGCCCTGATTAGGTTGCAGCGACAGCGATCGCGGCTATAGCCGCGCCCACGGCCCATGAGTGCTTATCGCGAGCGGCGAAGACGATCGGGTCATCGTGCATGCCTCCTCGCTGTGCCGTCAGCCACAGGTGTCCTACCCAGTACACAAGGCAAGGGGCGATGAGCCATAATCTGTACGGATGTCGGTAGAGAGCCTGCACCTGGGGACCATTCACGTACATCGTGAAGACCATCACGGCCACAAAGCCCAGGGCCGTCCCGGCCACCATGACGAAGTTGGCATCGCCGACGTGATAGCCGCGACCGGATACATGTGTCCCGTCGCGCTCGATCGTATCCCGCAATTCTGCATAGCGCTTCAAGAAGGCCAGACTCATGAACAGAAACAGAGAAAATCCAAGCAGCCATGGCGAAACCTCGACCTGTGCTGCGGCACCGCCGGCAGCAACCCGCAAAGCATAGAGTCCGGCAAGTGAAATGACATCGACCAGGACAACGCGCTTGAGAATGAACGAGTAGGCCGACGTCACGGCAGCATAGGTGAGTAGCCACAGCGTGAATGGCAATGGCATTAGCACCATGCTGATGAAGCTCGCAAGTACGACGCATAGTGCAACGATGCTGCGGGCTGTTGCCACCGAGAGGTCGCCATTGGCCAGCGGACGGAACCGTTTGCGCGGATGTTTGCGATCGTGCTCAAGGTCAGCGATATCGTTGACCACGTACACACTGGAAGCCACCAATGAAAACGCAAGCATGCCCCAGAGGCACGTCACAAGTGCGGTGGCATCCTGTGTGCGATGGGCAAGCAGAAGCGGCACCAGCAGGAGAATGTTCTTGACCCACTGATAGAGCCGCATTTGGCGCGCAATGGCACGCACAACCGAAGAGCTACGATCCATGACCTGCAAGATAGAGATCAATCTCGGCTTCGAAGATGCCGTCCCGTGTATCTAATTCTGCAAGGTAGGCCTGCGATTCAGCATCCATCTGCCCCGTCACGGCAAGTCGTTCAAAAATGTCACAGCATGTGCGGGCATCTTCGATGTGATTGTGAATTCGCATCTCGGCGTAGTCTCTGGCCGACTGTGTCGAGATCAGAAACTGCCAGTCGGAGGCCTGTGCAAGTAAGACCTCACGGATAATCGTGCGTGCCAGCGCAGTCATCTGAGGGGTCCAATGCTGACGTGGATGTTTCTCAAACAGAGCCCTCAGACGGTACTCAAGCTGGTACTCTCGTTCCCAGGTCCATTGCGTCTGATCATTCATCCAGACGCTGTGATCGCCATCACGCCCCCAGGATGATTCGGGAAGCGCAATCAAGCAGCCAGGCTGCACGGCATCGTAGCCCTCGGCTAGGGTTGTACATGAGACAAGGGGCGAGGCATGCACCTGGCGCAACACCTCTTCAAGGAAGATCGGACCTTCGAACCACCAGTGTCCAAAGAGTTCGGTGTCGAAGGGTAGGGTCAGCACGACTGGACCCTGCGTTTGACCCTGCCGCTCAGCCACCGTGCGCTCAATCAGCTCAGCATAGTGCCGACCGTGTTCCCGCGCCCGGTCTCCGGCCCATTCCGGAACGTACGGCTGCTTGTGGGCCATGTCAGCCTTATTGTCCGTGACCCTCCAGTAGCGCAGAGCCGAGTTGCTGAACTTTTTGTGGAAGTCGAGATAATCCGGATCACCTGGGTAGCCGGTGGTACCGCTCCAGACCTGCAAGGCCGTCCGGGTATGGCGCGTAAACACGGCCACCGACTCTGTCGAGTTTGCCGATCCTACGCGCACGACATCCATCGGTGAGCGTTCCTCAAGTCGACGGCGCACCAGTCCATAGGTCTGGTCAAAGGACGTGAGCCGTCCATGCTCATCGACGAATCCAAGCGGTCGCGAGTTCTTTAGTGCACCTTCATCTGTAACGAAATATTCAAGGCCGTAGCGCCGAAGAATGCTCTCGACTCCCTGTCGGTGCTGCATGCGCGAATAGGCAAACACAGGCAGAAACGTGCGCCACGGGTAGGCCGGACGATAGGCACACTCCGGAAGCCAGATCCCGCGCGGATGTCGACCGAAATGCCGATGGTGAGCACGAACGGCGATCTCCACCTGGCGTTCAATGCTCGCATCTTCAGCCAACAGAGGGAAGTATCCGTGCGTTGCCCCGCAGGTCATGATCTCGATAGCACCAGAATCCTGCAGTCGTCGGAGCTGACCTACAATGTCGCGGTCATAAAGCTCAATAAATCGCTCGACCGTATCCGTGTACCACTGCTGCCAGGTTGCTGCCATAGCCAAGCGTTCTGGCTCAGCCCCCTGCTCGGCAAAAATGCGCGCATCAGCCAGAGCCAGCTCGGCGTGATCGTGGCAGTACCTCTCAAACAAGTCCGGAAAGTCCTTGTGGGCAAGCTGTTCACACAGGATCGGCGAGACGTCAAAGGTTATTCCCGGACGGATGCCGTCCTCGAGTAAACGGTCACACATGCCGATCAGCGGCAGATAGCACTCGGCAACGGCCTCACACAGCCAGTCGCTGCCATGCGGCCATGCCCCGTGATGTAACACGTAGGGAAGGTGTGTATGCAGGACGATATGAACCATGCGGGGGTGCGGCGAATTTACCACTGCCAGAAACGACACACGCCACGGCATTGTGTGCCGTGGCGTGATCGTAAAGTCTAGGGCGAGTGACGGGGCTTGAACCCGCGACAACCAGAGTCACAATCTGGGGCTCTACCAACTGAGCTACACCCGCCGTGAACCGCAAATATACGAAGTCTTCGTCGGCCGTCTTGTAACAGGCATCAACATCGTATATTGCAAGGCCTTCATGACGCGCCGACCTCACTGTGAGCCGATTACCGTCCCAGCGCAGCCAAGGCCTACCTTCCCTACCGATGTTGTCACAATGCCACGCGGCCTGAGACCGCCAAGCGCATTCTGAACCGTCAAGTTGATTTTACCACCCCGTTTACAACAAACGCAGTATGTCCGAAGAGACACCAGAGCGCACGCCTGCAGTAAAACGTGCCCGTAAGGCAACGAAAGTTGCCAAGTCCGAAACCGAATCCAATACGTCAAGTGCCACCGAAGTTTCGGAGCCAGCTCCAAAGCCTACACGGCGCCGGACGAAGGCCGTTGTTGCTGAGTCCGAGCCTTCTGCGGCACCAGCAGCAGCTGCTGCTGAGGCCCGCTCAGAGAGTCAAGCCGAACCGCGCGAGTCGCGTCGATCGAGCAAGGATGAGCGCCGTGGCGATGAACGTCGTGGCGATGAACGTCGTGGCGATGAACGTCGTGGCGATGAACGTCGTGGCGATGAACGTCGTGGCGATGAGCGTCGTGGCGATGAACGTCGTGGCGATGAACGTCGTGGCGATGAGCGCCGTGGCGATGAACGTCGTGGCGATGAACGTCGTGGAGATGAGCGCCGTGGAGATGAGCGCCGTGGAGATGAGCGTCGTGGAGATGAACGTCGTGAATTCCGTCAGGGTGACCGCCGTGACGTGCGTCCTGTGACAGACCGCGAACCGCGAGATTTTCGAGGGGGCGATCGTTACGGTGATCGTGGTGGCCGAAATCGGCGCAGAGGTCGCGGACGCGACCGGCGTGAGAATTTCCGTGACCGGGCCTTCGAAGCCGAGATTGAACGCGAAGAGCGCGAGCTGATGCTCGCCGGACCCGTCATCGACGTCAATGAGCTCAAGCTCAAGAAAATGGTCGAGCTCATCGAGCTCGCGCAATCCCTCGACATCGAGGATTTTGCCGATCTCAAGAAGCAGGACCTGATCAATCGCATTGTCGAAGCAGAGAATGCCCGGCAGATGCGCGATTACCAGCGTGAGGGTGTGAGCCTGACCACGGGTGTCGTCGAACTCCTGCCGGACGGATACGGATTCTTGCGCTCGGCCGATTTCAACTATCTACCCTCACCGGATGACGTTTACATAGCCCCCTCGCAAGTAAAACGCTACGGTCTTCGTACGGGCGACACGCTTAAGGGCTATATCCGAGCGCCTCGCCAAGGCGAGCGATTCTTCAGCATGATCAAGGTTGATTCGATCAACTACATTCCGTTCGTCGAGAACCGACCACGTCCCCTTTTCGAGAACCTAACGCCGTACTATCCGAAAGAGCGACTGCGCCTGGAGACCATGCAGCAGGAGTACGGCACGCGGATCATCGATCTCGTCTCCCCCATCGGTAAAGGCCAGCGTGGTCTGATCGTTTCTCCGCCGAAGGCCGGTAAGACGATCCTTCTGCAAAAGCTTGCCAACGCGATCTCTCGCAATCACCCCGAGGTCAAGCTTATCGTGCTGCTCATCGACGAGCGTCCGGAGGAAGTGACGGATATGATCAGGTCTGTGAACGCGGAAGTGATCGCTTCGACGTTTGACGAACCCGCTGACCGGCACGTGGCTGTCAGTGAAATGGTGATTGAAAAGGCCAAACGCCTTGTTGAAGCAAAGCAGGACGTTGTCATCCTTCTCGATTCGATCACACGATTGGCGCGCGCCCACAATACTGTTGTGCCGCAGTCCGGCAAGCTGCTCTCGGGTGGTGTCGATGCCAACGCCATGCAGCGTCCGAAGCGGTTCTTCGGTGCAGCCCGCAATGTTGAGGAAGGGGGCTCTCTAACGATCATTGCCACTGCTCTGGTAGAAACCAATTCGCGGATGGACGAGGTGATCTTTGAAGAGTTCAAGGGCACCGGCAACATGGAATTGGTTCTCGAGCGCAAGATCGCCGAGCGGCGCATCTTTCCGGCCATCGACGTTAACCGATCCGGTACACGTCGGGAAGAACTTCTGCTTGAGCCCGACGTACTGGCGAAGGTATGGTTGCTGCGCAAGGTCCTTGGTGATGATCCGCCGATCGAAGCCATGGAAACACTCCTTGAGCGGATGCGCGCCACTCGGTCGAACGAAGAGTTTCTCAAAACGCTCAATTCATAAGCTCGACCGAGCGTGACGACGCAGGACATCAATCGAAGGGCAATGAACCTGTCTCTGGCAACGGGCGTGTTGATGCTCATTGCCAAGTGGATCGCCTATCTCATGACCGGCTCGTCGGTGATCTTCTCCGATGCAGCCGAAAGTGTGGTCCACATCGTTGCGGTGTGGTTCGCATGGTATGCCCTGCGTGTTGGTGCAAAGCCCCCTGACGAGGACCATCCTTACGGTCACGACAAGGTCAGCTTTATGTCTGCCGGTGTCGAAGGGGGCCTAATCTGCATTGCCGCGATCGTCATCATCGTCAGTGCGACTGAAAAGCTTGTTGTGGGCGTATCGCTCCAAAAGCTGGATATCGGAATGAGCATCACGGCAGGAGCGGCACTCGTGAACCTTGCGCTGGGCTGGTATCTGATCAAGACGGGAAAGAAGAACAAGGTGCTGGTCGTCGAAGCCAACGGTCGACACGTAATGACCGATGTGTGGACCAGCGCCGGCGCGGTTGCCGGACTCTTCATTGCACAACTTACCGGCATGCTGTGGCTGGATCCAGCTATTGCCATTCTGTTCGGTGCAAACATCATCTATGAAGGCGGCAAGCTGATGTCCATCTCGATCAAGGGGCTTATGGACTCCTCCGACCCTGAGCTTCTGCAGCGCGTGCAGCTCGTCCTTACCGACTTCTGCGTCGACCACAATTGCAGCTACCACCGCCTGCGCCTGCGCTCATCCGGGAACATGGTCCACGTGGACTATCACTTGATTCTGCCGGACGACATGACGATGCACGATGCACACTCTCTGGCAACCTCCTGCGAGGAACTTGTCCGCGTTGCTATCGACCACAACACCGAGGTCTTCACGCACCTCGAAAGTGTGAGTCAGCCGGATGGGCATGTCTAGGAGAACGGCAACCCTGACTGTAGGTGATTGCCATTTCGCACTACAACTATCTTTGTGAATGGTTCTGTCAGTTGCAACATTCGTTGGAATGTTTATCATGATGGTAGCAGCGACACTGCTGCTGCGGCACCGCGGTGTTCTCGGTGAATCTTCGAAGCCGCTCCTCTCAACCATCCTCATGGATGTTGTCAGTCCAGCGGTGATCTTCAGCTCGTTGGCCAGCTCGCACCCAAGTGTTCAGCACTTGCATGCTGCTGGCGTAGTGTTCGGTGCTGAATTCATCAATGCAGGTATTGCTTTTTTGATCGCACGATACATCCTTCGCCTGCACCGCAGCGCAATGGGTGTCTTTATCATCGCCTCCACGTTTGGGAGTACAGCACTCATTGGCACGGCAATGGTGCAGGTCCTTTTTCACAACGACCCTGAGATCACCTCGATGGGACTCATCATTGGTCAGTTTGGTGTTGGCATTCCAGTGAATACGCTCGGAATTCTCCTGGCGATTCACTTTGGTTCTCGTGACTCACAAGTACCGATCAGCCAACATCTCAAGCAGACGTTGAGGACCCCGTTCATGCTTGCGCTTTACGCCGGCATCGGATGGTCCTTCTTTGGTTTACCGACGAGCGGCAGCGGTCTCGAGACACTCTTCGGCGCGTGTAGAATGATCGGGGCCTCCCAGCCCTTCTGCACAGCTATGGTTATTGGGCTATCACTCGAGAAGTTCGATTTCCGATCAGATCTTGCTACCATTGTTGCAGTAGCAGTTGTTTGCCTCGCTATAGAGCCTCTACTTGTTTCAAGTATCACGCACGTGATGACTATTGACATGCAGACGCGTGTGGTTGCCAACCTCTTTGCGGCAATGCCAACTTCGCCATTAGTCGTCGTCTTTGCACTGAAGTACGGAGGCGATGTTGTACTTGCAAGCAAACTCTCTATGGCAACACTCCTACTTAGTACCGCGACTCTTCCCCTGTTTGCTCTAATTGCCTAGTATCGACAGCCGCTCACGCTCTGGCTGATAAGAACCACAGTCTTCTCATGGTCACTCATCACTTGTACCGCTCTTCGAGGATTCGCAGATGATGATCGGTGTGCCCTGCAATGATCCAGAGAAGAGCACGTACGGTAATGGGGTTGCCATTGGCCATGCCGGCGCGGAGCATCTGGTCAGGTGATAGGCTGCGATGCAGCGTGATTGTTGCGTGGCGCACGCTGAGAAGTTCTTCGATGAGATGCGCAAGTGGTTGCGCATCGAACGATGCATTTGCGACGTAGGCGTTCTCGTCGAAACCGGGTAGGGGTTGCTGCTCGCCCCGTGAAATGCTCATGGCTCGGTAAGCAAAGACGCGTTCACAGTCGATGAGGTGACCGAGAACTTCCTTGATGCTCCATTTTCCTTCAGCGTATCGGTACATCGCCCGCTCGTCTGTGAGCGATGATAGCTCGGCAATGTTCTCCAGTTGCGAAGTAAGTACAGATCCTAGACTTCCCTCTCCGAGGGCGTCAATGTACTTCGCGTAGTAGGCAGGATGTTCGTTTGTGTGCGGCTTCATTCCCGAATCTACCGATGATCTCCGTGTTTGCTAGCTTTGACGATGATAGAGTTTTCTCCCGCACACCGTCAAGCCTTGATCGAAAAGGTACGCTCGTATTGTAGCGATGAGCTCTCGATCGATCTTGGCCGATTCGACGCTGAGTTCCTTGTTGACTTCTTCAATCGCGAGATCGGTCCTTATTACTACAACCAAGGTCTTTTCGATGCGCAGGCGGCACTCATCAAGCGCATCGACGACGTAAAGGACGCGATTGTTTCACTCGAGAAGCCAACACCATGATGCAGTTTATTTCTCGTTGTCTGATCATCGTTCTCATTGCCGCGACCGCGGCCCAGGCCGATGTCTGGCGTGTTGGACCATCGCAGACGTATAAAGTGCCCAGTGACGTTGCGGGTCTTGTGAAGGACGGCGACGACGTATGGATTGACCCTGTCGAATATGTAGGCGACGTAGCAGTCTGGCGTGCCAACCGCCTAAAGCTGATGGTAACGCCCCCTGCCAACAATCGCACGATGGCCGTACTTACGGCCGATGGAAAGGCAGCCGAGCAAAAGGCCATATGGGTGATCAAGGGTAACGACTGCGTTGTTGCTGGAATCGACTTTCGAGACTGCGCTGTGCCTGACAGTAACGGAGCTGGTATTCGTGTTGAGGGGACGAACATCACCGTCAGTGGATGTGCCTTTCGCAAGAATCAGGACGGCATCCTTGCGGGTAACAACCTCAACAGTACGATCATTGTTGAGGGCTCGGAGTTTGAGCAGAGCGGTGCGGGAGACGGACTATCGCACGCCATCTACATCAACCACGTAAAAGCCTTCATCTTCCGCTACAACTACTCGCACGGAACACTGGTTGGCCATGAGTGTAAGTCGCGGGCGCACTTCAACTATATCGGCTATAACCGGATAACGAATGAGAACGGCACGGGTTCACGAAACATCGACCTGCCCAACGGCGGAACGTCGGTGATCATCGGAAATGTTTTTCACAAGGGGGCGAAGGCAGAGAATGGCAATGTGATTGGATACGGGCTCGAGGGGATCAGCGATACCGTTGACAACTCACTGTACATTTCCCACAACACCATTGTCTCTGATCGAGGCCTTGGAACGATTCTGCGCACCGACCCGAAGACCAAACTCATACGAGCTGTCAACAACATCTATGTTGGCGCTCTGGACGTCCTCATCGGCGGGGCCGCAACTATCGACACCGCAAACAACTTCGCGTGGAAGACTGCGGCCGATGCCGGTCTCGTCAACGCAGCATCATACGACTACCGCTTGACGGCAACGTCCCCTGCGCGGAATCGCGCCGTTGATCCCGGCACTGCCACATCCACTGTGCGGGATTACACAGTGCTCCCGCTTTCACCTGTGCTCGAGTATGTGCATGTGTGCGATAACCGCATTCGAATCGCGCAGCGTGATCTTGGTGCCTACGAGTTTAGCCAACTCACCTCGGTTTCGGAGACTGGCTCATCAACCCCTTTCCGGGTCTATCCCAACCCTGCATTGGACGTTCTTCAGATTGATGGCCCATGCGCCCACTCTGGCGGATGTCCATTCAAAATCTTCTCACCTGATGGTACGCTACTCGTCAGCACGGAAGCAAACGCAATCGACGTTTCGCAGCTTTTGCCAGGGCTTTATGTTGCTGAGCGCCGGGGCCAGAAGACGATGTTCATGATCGTGCGATGAGACAGCTTACAACTCGTCTCTCGTCACAGCCCATTTCCCTGCGCCCATCAGCATGATGGAGAGGAATGCGATGAAATACATGAGGGATGGTTCTTTATCCCCCAAAGAATCTGCCAGATGGACGTAGAACGCGGCAACGCCCATAGTGAAAGCCGACAACGCGGCTGCCCAGCGAGTCTTGTATCCAATGATGATGAGCAAGGGTGCAAAGAACTCGCCAACAACGGCGAGGAACAGGGAGATCGTTGGCCCCATCCACATGAAGTCGAAGAACTCGATCTCGCCCCCTGCCATAAGCTTTTGAAGCTTTGGCCAGCCATGCGTCATCATCAAAGCCGATACACCAACGCGCAGGATGAGCTGTCCTATGTCGTAAAAACCGTTCATCACAGCCCCATCTTACGGCGGATGGCAACGTCGATGCGACGCAGTGCTTCCTCGATGTTCTCAATGCTGTTAGCGTACGAGAATCGGATGAACCCTTCACCAAATGCACCGAAGGCAGTGCCGGAGAGACATGCTACGCCCCCTTCATAAAGGAGGTAATCGGCGCACTCCTGCGACGTCATGCCGGTGC
This sequence comes from Patescibacteria group bacterium, assembly GCA_044376225.1. Lineage (GTDB taxonomy): Bacteria > Bacteroidota > Ignavibacteria > Kapaibacteriales > Kapaibacteriaceae > UBA10438. The sequence goes on from JBILLF010000009.1 coordinate 46,256, forward strand.
CTTCGATGTTCGGGAACACGTAGAAAGCGCCATGGGGCTTGTGGCAGCGGAAGCCGGGGATCTTGTTGAGGCCCTCGACGATCACATCGCGACGATGCTCGAACTCCTTGAGGAATTCCGCTACATACGGCAGCGTGCGGTCATCAAGTGCCTCGACGCCGGCCATCTGCGTGAACGAGCTTGTGCATGATGTGACGTTGGTCTGGAGTTTGGCAACGACCTTGGCGATGTCCTTCGGGAACAGCCCGTAGCCCAGACGCCAGCCGGTCATGGCAAAGGTCTTAGAGAAACCGTCAAGGATGATCGTGCGTTCTTCCATGCCGTCGAACTCGGTGATCGACGTGTGCTTGAAGTCGCCATAAGTGACCTGTGAGTAGATCTCATCGCTGAGAACAATCAGGTCGTGCTTGATGGCCAGATCTGCGATAGCACGCAGATCCTCGCGCGTAAGGATGCCCCCTGTTGGATTCTGCGGCGTGTTGATGATGACCATGCGCGTCTTCGGCGTGATCAGAGCAGCCAGGTCCTCGACATCAAAGCGGAATTCTTTGTCCTCGCGCAGCTGCAGTGGCACCGGCGTGGCCTGCAGGAAGTTGATCACCGATTCATAGATCGGAAAGCCTGGATTCGGATAGATCACCTCATCGCCTTCGTCGATGCAGGCCATCATGCCGAAGAACATGATCGGCTTTGCACCTGGCGTGATCACCACGTGATCGGCATCGTACTTGGCATAGCCACGCGTCTTGTTCACGTAATCGGCTACGGCCTTGCGCGCATCGGGCAGGCCGGCTGCTGGACCATAATGCGTAAAGCCATTGTCGAGCGCATCCTTTGCCGCCTGGATCACGTTCGGTGGCGTGTCGAAATCCGGCTCTCCGATCTCAAGGTGAACGATGTTCTTTCCCTGAGCCTCGAGAGCGCGTGCTTTGACAAGTACTTCAAAGGCGGTTTCTGTGCCGAGTCGGGAGATGCGTTGGGCGATGTGCATGGGCAGGTTACAGGTTTGGGGTTACGGGTTTTGGGTTTTGGGTTTTCCTCGTCATTCCCGCGAAGGCGGGAATCCATCGTCGTCACGCATGGATCCCGGCCTTCGCCGGGATGACGACAGTCATCTGTCATCAGTCATCAGTCATCAGTCATCTGTCATCTGTAATCAGTAATCAGCGACCGCTCCGGCGACGTGATTTCGATCAATCGAGCGTTATCGTCGTCGGTGGTGTTTTGAATCGACACCGTCCAATGGCGTTCTGGCATTTCAGAGGAGGCTTTTTCGGGCCATTCGATGAACTTGATTGCATCCGGAGCGTGCACCATTTCTTCGAAGCCAACCGTACGGAGTTCTTCGGGAGTGTCGATCCGGTAGAGGTCCACGTGGTAAATCTTTACCGGGGAGCCCCCTGACATGGAGCCATCGTACTGGTTGATAATGGCGAAGGTGGGGCTGGTGACGATATCTTCGACGCTAAAGAACCGGCAAACGCCGCGGACGAACTCGGTCTTACCGGCACCAAGGTCCCCGACAAGGGCCACCACATCGCCACGGTTGAGCATTGCTGCGAATTCCTCGCCCAGCTGTTGCGTATGACGCTGACTGAGCGAATAAAGGGGCGCATGTTCCATGAGAAGGAACCCTACAATCCAACATCTCCCGATGGCCTTGGAGTGACCGCGTGCCTATCGGGGCGTCAAAGTTACGACGGGAAGAATCATCTCTTCGAGAGAAATTCCACCGTGTTGGAACGAATCCTTGTACTTGGCCAGGTAGCGATTGTAGTCTGTCGGATAGACAAAGTAATGGTCCTCTTTGGCGATGACCACCGACGTTGACGATCCCGGACCGGCTGGAATGCGCATCGATTGCGGATCCCTCACAATCATGGCATCACGGGAGTCCGCTTGGACATTGCGTCCGATCTTATAGCGCAGGTTGGTGGTGGTCTCACGGTCGCCGATGACCTTGGAGCCACGCATACATCGAACGGATCCGTGGTCGGTGGTGATAACGATCTGCACGTCCTTGACGGTGGAGAGCGCCCTAAGGATGCCGTAGAACGACGAGTGTTGGAACCATGAGCGCGTCAGTGAGCGATACGCCGACTCGTCCGGAGCGATCTCCTTGAGGATCGGGTAGTCCGAGCGTGAGTGAGCGATCATGTCTACCGCGTTAATGACGATGGCCGTTAGGTGGTTCTTTGCATGACGCAGGATATCGGCCTCTATGCGCTTACCGAAGTCGGTATCAATGATCTTGATGTAGGTAAGGTCGTTTTTGAGCTGCACACGCCGACGCTGCAACAGCAGCTGCAATAGCTCCTTTTCGTGACGGTTCAACGTGTGTTCGTCGGTGCCTCGCTCATCAATCGTGTACTGCGGATAGTGCTTGTTGATGTCGGTCGGATAAAGTCCGGCAAAAATGCTATTCCGCGCATACGGCGTTGCGGTTGGCAGGATGGAGCAGTAGTAATCCCGCTGGACCGAGAACATCGGCCGAATGAACTCCTCCATCATCAGCCACTGATCGAGCCGCATGCAATCGACCACGATGAAGAATGTTGGCCTACCGTTGGCCAGCTTCGGCATCAGGAACTGATCAGCGATATGGGGCGAGAGCAGCGGGCCCCCTTCACTTCGCTTATCGGTCAACCAATCAGGGTACTCGTTCTCGATGAACTTGGAGAACTCGGCGTTGCATTCTTTCCATTGTCCGCGCAATGACTGCTCAAGTCCCACATCAGGATGTTTATCGAGCTCAATGGAGCGTTCGACAAGTTTCAGATACACATCCAACCAGTCGCTCCATTCCATGCGGTCCATCAGCTTTCGCGTAAGCTGCGAGTAGTCCTGATGAAACGACTGAGTGATTTTCTGTTCAGCAATGCGCTGAGACTCGAGAAACTTCTTACATGCTGCCAGGATCTGCGTCGGATTGACGGGCTTGGTCAGATAGTCATCGATCTTCCGACCAATGGCCTCTTCCATCAGCGACTCCTGCTCATTCTTGGTGACCATCACCACCGGAGTCGATTTGTCAATGTCCTTCAGCACAGACAACGTGTCGAGCCCCGACATCCCCACCATCGACTCGTCAAGGAACACCAGGTCGTAACGCTTCTTCCCCGCCATCTCAATGGCGTCCTCGCCATTAGTGGCCGTATCGACCTTGTAGCCGCGCTGCTCCAGCAAAATGATATGCGGACGGAGAATGTCGATTTCGTCGTCGACCCAGAGAATGGAGTTCATGGTCAGGTTACGGGTTACAGGTTACAGGGTACAGGGTACAGTTAAAGGTTCATCGTCATTCCCGCGAAGGCGGGAATCCATCTTCGCCTTCGTCTCCCCGGCGTAGGCCGGGGCCCATCTTCGTCTCCCCGGCGTAGGCCGGGGCCCATCTTCGTCTCCCCGGCGTAGGCCGGGGCCCATCTTCGTCAATCGCGGAACCTGCAATGTGACGAACGCAGATGATATTCCGTGCAGGCATTCGTCACGTTTTTCTATCAAATGAACACGAAGACTCCACACGACAAATACCATGGAGTCTCCGATGATCGAGAACTACAAAGATCTACTTGTTTGGCAAAAAGCCGTGCTAGCAGCGCGAGAGGCGTACCGGATTGGAAGTGCATTACCCGAAACAGAGAAGTTCGGCCTAGCCAGTCAACTTCGTCGTGCTGCCGTTTCAATCTCGATCAACATAGCAGAGGGCAAGCAGCGTACATCGCGGAAGGAGTATGCAAGATTCATAGAGATAGCGATTGGCTCCGTCAATGAGGTAGAGGCAATATTGACGCTTATTGGAGAATTACATAGCCTGAATCCAGCCAACATTAAAGTGTTGTCTGATGAACTGATTACTCTCCGTAAGATGCTGTTTGGATTGAGAAACAAACTCAGGGCAACACAACCTGTCACCCGCAACCCGTAACCTGTCACCTGTCACCCGTAACCTGAATCACCGCCATCGTCGTCGTTGCCCTGGCAATGAGCTCTTCGTTCCCGTTATCATCGATGCAGAACACATCTGCTTCGCAGAAGTGGAAGGCTCTGCCGGGCTTGACAACGCGTCCAACAGCGCGTAAGAGTCGCCCCCTACCCTTGCGGAAATAGGAACATTTGAACTCGGCGGTAACGGTGTGTTCATCGGCTCCGACAAGGGTGAACCCGGCGAAGCCGGCCGCCACGTCGGCAATCGTGGCCGTTACTCCCCCATGCACGAGACCCAGCTGCTGCTGGTGCTCTTTGGCCAGGTCGATCTCGGCCACGACATATCCCGGATCGATCACCGTGAGCCGGCAGCCGATATGCTTCATGAACTCTTGTCGCTCGAGGTGACCGATAATGGTGGCGCGGAAGTCGGGGTTCTTTACTGTGAATTCCATGCGGCAAAAGTACCACGTCAAAGTGTCAAGCATACTTGACATCTTCGATCGTGTCAAGTATATTTGACAATGGCTGAAGCTAAATGCATCAATCGCGTGCGCGAAGTCCGCAACGAGCTAGGGATCACGCAAGGCACGCTCGCCGAGCGTGTTGGCGTGAGTCGTCAGAGCATCAACTACATTGAGCAAGGCACCTATTCCCCTTCCGTAACTCTCGCGTTGAGGATTGCGAAGGTACTCGGAGAGCGGGTTGAGGACATCTTCATTCTGGAAGACGAGTAACGTATGGAACCCATGGACAACATTCATCGCGTCGAATCAATGATCATGCAGGATGAAGCGCTACGCTATCGCCTGTATCACACAGCATACGTCGTACTTATCACGAGTATGGGTGTCATGATGCTCGTGGGCGGCATCTACTTGTTTTTGTTCCCAGAGCTCGAGCTAGCAGGTATTGCGCTCGTCTTCGCGGCTGTGCTCATCGGACTCGTCTTCATGGTCACGCTCAAAGTTCGTGGCGTCATTGGAGCTGCCAGCGAAGCCGTGCTTACGACCAAGCAGCAGCGCAGAGCAGCGCGAAACGAAATCATCATACGTGGCGCACTGTTTTCCGTGTTGATGACCATCTTCTGGTGGTTCACCGATGATGAGGCAACTCCTAGCAGTCTCGCATTTATGGGCTTCTTCAACTTCGTGTTCTGGTCGCTCGGCATGTACGTGTATTACGTGATTCGCTCTAAGCGCTCGCAAGACTCCGCAGGAGATACGCAATGATCCGTCGCGTCAAGGAGTGGTTTGGCATCCAAACCGGCCAGTCCGTTGAGAAGGATGAAATCATGGAGGCGCTTCGGCATCGTGCTGCGCACTTGACGATGAACGTCACCGTTGTCGGTTGTTTGATCACGGGCGCAGTAATCCGGATATGGTTTCCTGAAGAACATTCGTTGTTGATCATGGCCATGATTGTTGCACTCTTCATCATGATCACGAGCAGTCTCATTCAGGCCTACTACGGCGTTCAGCAAGCCGAAGAGGAGCTGTCGCAACGGAGGCCGCTCGCGGGCAAGTACATTATCCGTCGTGCAACAGGCGTCTTTGTTGCCGTCTATCTGTTCGATTACCTCCTTGACGTGATCGTCAATCGTACCGAACCTGGAGTGTCGGATCTGTTTGGATATGGGGTTAACGCCCTGATCTGGTCTGTTGTGACATCGAGCAGCTGGTACTCAAAAAACAAGCGCAAAGCACGTTCGTCATAGGCCAGCAAAACTCCATTGTGAGCATCCCCTATGAACCTCAACAAGCTTACCGTCAAAGCCCAGGAAGCCCTGCAGAACGCCCAGCAGATGGCTTCGGAACACACCAACCAGGCCATTGAGCCCCTTCACTTACTCTCGGCACTTTTAGCTGACGCGGATGGTCTGGTGCGCCCCGTGCTGGCCAAGGCAGAGGTACGTACGGAGTACCTTGCGGGCAAAGTGCAGGACGCGATTGCCGCACTGCCCAAGGTGCAGGGGGCGGGTGGTACGCACATCTCCAACGACACGCAAAAGGTCATCCAGGATGCGATGTCGGAAGCAACGAAACTTGGCGACGAGTATGTCAGCACCGAACATTTTCTGCTTGGTCTGGTCGTGGCGAAATCCACAGCAGGTCAGTACCTGCGGGACGCGGGCATCAATCGTGACATGCTGTTGAAGGTGCTCAAGGAGATCCGTGGCAACCGGCGTGTGACCGGACAGAATGCCGAGGAAACGTATCAGTCGCTGGAGAAGTACGCGCGCAACCTCAATGATGAGGCACGCAAGGGCAAGATCGATCCAGTCATCGGACGTGAGGACGAGATTCGTCGCGTGCTTCAAGTGCTGTCACGTCGCACAAAGAACAACCCCGTTCTCATCGGCGAACCAGGCGTAGGTAAGACAGCCATTGTCGAAGGCATTGCCCAGCGC
>JBILLF010000040.1:0-17655 GCA_044376225.1 Patescibacteria group bacterium
CGCCTGCGGCGTGTTGGACGCCTTCGGCGTGTTGGACGCCTTCGGCGTGTTGGACGCCTTCGGCGTGTTGGACGCCTTCGGCGTGCTAGACGCCTGCGGCGTGTTTTACGCCTGCGGTGTCACTCAGACTGCAGCCAGGCTATAGCTTCGCTGACCGAGTTCTTGAATTCGAACATCGCATCGATCTGAGTGATGCGGAAGAGGTTGCGGACGTTTTCGCTAGCGCCTACGATCACGACGAAGCCTTCGTTATCGTTCATCTGGCGGCGGGCAAGGAGCAGAGCGGAGAGGCCCTGTGTATCGCACAACTGGACCATTGAAAGATCTACGATGAGGGCTTTAACGGCTGGTTGACAGATGATCAGGATCTCGCTTTTGACTTCGGGGGCGAGCACGGCATCAAGCGTCGGCTCCTTGAGCGTAAACACTACCAGTTCGTCATCCTGTTCTACCGAGAAGCGCATGGGATTGTCGCGTAAGTTGCGGGAATTCTGCCGCGCAAAGATCGCAACTTTCCTGCAATGCCATCTATTCTCGTGATCCGCCTGTCGTCGCTTGGCGACGTGATCCTGGCCACCGCTCTGGTGCGGCAGATCAGCCGCTCCATGCCGGATGCAGCGATCGACGTAGCGGTCGATGCGCGCTTTGCCGAGGTGTGGGCGCATAACCCAAGGGTGCGAAAAGTCTATACTGTTGACCGAGCCAAACGCACTAATGAAGATCTCATCCGGCAGGCCGGGCAAGCCCCTTATGACATCGTTGCAGACCTGCAGAAGAATCGCCGCTCGGCGCAGCTTATCGCTTCAATGTCGATGCCGGCATCGACGCAAGTGCAGAGGGTATCAAAGCACCGTCTGGAAAAACTCGCATTGGTGTGGCTGAAGCGGCCTCCGCGTATGGTGACACCCGTCGTCGAGCGATACTGGAACACCGTTCGGCACCTTGGCGTTGAGTACGACAAACTCGGTCCGGAGGTCTGGACAGACAATGAATCTGTTGCGGTGCAACAGCCACGAACGGTTGTCGGGCTTGCGCCCGGTGCACGGCATGCCACCAAGAGGTGGGCAGTAGCGGGCTTTGCCGAGCTGGCCCGCGACCTTGTCAATCGCCAGGGGCAGGCTGTAATGTTGCTGGGCGGACCCGACGATGTTGGTGTGTGTGATGAAATCGAGGCACTCGCTGGCGTTGCCCTCGAGCGGGCAGACGGGGCGACAAATCTATCCTCCACGATCCACGCTCTGGACCAGTGTCGAGCCGTGGTGAGCAATGACTCGGCCCTGATGCACCTGGCCCGCGCTCGGCGTGTTCCGGTGGTTGCGATCTTCGGATCCACCTCGCCGGAGCTGGGCTTTGCACCGCAGGGTGATGATGTGCGGATCATTGAATCACGCGGGCTACCCTGCCGTCCTTGCACCCACATTGGCCGTGAGTCCTGTCCCAAAGGCCACTTTCGTTGCATGACCGATATTGCCACCGAAGCTGTGGTCTCGGCAGTGAGCGAGCTGCTGATTCAATAGCCCGCTGCATCGGCACGATTTTTGCCTCGAAAGCTTCATGATCGGAATCGTAATCGTCGGAGCAGGCAACATTGCCCAGAGCATTCATCTTCCACTGCTGAAGTCCATGAGCGGCGTCAAGATCGTTGCCATTTGTGACCGGCAGGTTTCCAAAGCGCGCATCCTTGCAGAGAAGTATGGTGTGCCGCACGCGTTCCGTTCTCTGGACGATGCCCTTGGTCTTCCGGGGGTCGATGCAGTTTTTGTGACGACAAGCACGGATGTCCACGCCTCAATAGCCATGCAAGCCATTGAAGCCGGCAAACATGTGTTTGTGGAGCGTCCGGCAGCGCGTACCCTTGAAGAGACCATGCAGATCCGTGACCTCAGCCGCAAGCACGGCGTGCACGTGATGGTGGGTATGAACCATCGATTCCGTCCTGACGTGGTGAACATGAAGAACGCCATCGACCGCGGCGAGATCGGACAGGTATACTACGTCAAGGCTGGCTGGGTTAAACAGCGGTCAACCGATGCCCGCTGGGTAGCCAATGCGGAAATGTCAGGGGGCGGTGTACTGCTCGACCTTGGCGTGTCAGTCGTCGACATGGTGCTTCAGGTTCTGAACTTCGGTCCCGTGGCTGAGGTTACCGCTTCTACATTCCACCATGAGACCAAGTCCGTCGAAGACGTCGTGGTGGCCATGATCACCTTCGAAAGCGGAGCCATCGCCACCATCGAGGCCAGCTGGTCTCTGGTACGTGCCGAGGACCTTTACTATTGCAACGTCTTTGGCAAAAGAGGCAGCGTCTATATCAACCCATACCGACTGGTGCGCCGCACCGGTAATACGATCCACAGCACCACCTCGGCCCAGAAGAAGACACAGCTCGAAGTGTACAAAAAGAGCTACGAGTCCGAGCTCAAACACTTTGTTCACGCCGTCAACGGTGTGGTGCCGATGATCTCCACCATCGACGAAGCCGTTCAACGCATGCAGGTCGTCGAAGCGATCTATGCGAGTGCTGCGCAGAGGTTGTAGGTGTGAGCATTTTTGGTTTTGGGTCCTAGACCAAAGCGCTGATCTGCAACAAAGTCGAACCTCGCACCGCTGCTGCAGCGTGGTGGATGTCGTGTTGATAATCTGTGTCTATCCCGCAGGCCCCTTTCACTAGATTGAGTTCATGAGTCAACAACAGCCGCAGCGCACGTCGGTGCTGCCGATCGAAGATCCTGTAGGAAACGTACCACCGCATTCGACCGAGGCAGAGGTTGCCGTTCTAGGGGCGATGCTGCTCGACCGTGAGGCGGTAGCCAAGGTGGTCGAGGTACTTGATGCCGATTGCTTCTACCATGACCGGCATATCCGCATCTACAAGGCGATGATGGCCATGTTCGAGCGCGGGGTGACGATTGACCTGGTTTCACTGGCCGATCAGTTGCAGCGTGAGGGAACTCTTGAGGCTGTGGGCGGGATGTTTGCCATCACTGAGCTGACCATTCGGACTGTGTCAGCTGCTAACGTCGAGCACCATGCCCGGATCGTTCTGGAGCGCTATCTCAAGCGTCAGCTCATCCGCGTGGCGGGGGAGATCATCCGGGATTCGTTCGATGACACCACCGATGCTCTTGACGAGGTTGATCGGGCTGAGCAGCGGATCTTCGATATTGCTGAAAAGCGACTTCGCCGCTCGTACATGGGCATGAAGAAGCTAACGAAGGACGCCATCGAGCGGATTCTTTCGATGGCCTCGCGTGACAGTGACGGGATCACCGGGGTGCCGACGGGGTTCACGCAGTTGGATCAGCTCTTGAGCGGCTTCCAGCCATCTGACCTGGTGATCGTGGCTGCGCGACCCTCGATGGGGAAGACCGCCTTTGCACTCTCAATCGCCCGTGAAGCGGCCCGACGCGGCAAGGCCGTCGGACTGTTCTCGCTTGAAATGTCGGCGCAGCAGCTGGTGCTGCGTCTGATATCGGCTGATGCCCAGGTTGGATTACAGTCGCTGCGAAGTGGACGACTTTCAAGCCAAGAAATGCACGAGATCGTCACGCGAATTGACGATCTGATGAATGCCAAGATCTTCATCGATGACTCTGCGGCCCTGTCGCCGGTGGAGTTTCGCGCCAAGTGCCGCCGCATGAAGATGGAACACGGCATCGACATGGTGATGGTGGATTACCTCCAGCTGATGCATGCCCCGCGCGCTGAAAGCCGCGAGCGCGAGATCTCCACGATCTCGCACGCCCTGAAGGCCGTGGCCAAGGAATTGGACATCCCGGTAGTGGCCCTGTCGCAGTTGAACCGCACGCTTGAGGCGCGGGCGGACAAACGCCCCATGCTCTCTGATTTGCGTGAATCTGGATCCATCGAACAGGATGCCGACGTGGTGATGTTCATCCATCGCCCTGAATACTATAAGATCATGACCTTCGACGATGGCCGTTCCACGGAGAACATTGCCGAGATCATCGTCGGCAAGCAGCGTAACGGTCCGACGGGCGATGTACGCTTGTTCTACCAGAAGGAGCTGGCAGCTTTCCATGATCTGACGTTCCATCGCGATGCTTTTGACGCGCCGCCTGATAGCGGCATGATCGGTGATGGTTCAGCCCCCTTCTGACGTGCTCAAAACACCGGGGTAATCTTGCCGTGTTATCGTAGATTTACGGCCAACATTTCCGGGGATGGGAATATGATTCGATTTCTTGTAGGCCTGTGTGTCTTGGTGCTTACCGGTTCGTCGGCAATGGCCCAAGACACCCTCCTGACACTCAAGGCACCCGTTGGTGGCATCACCTACTATACAACCCGTGATACCATCGTACAGATCACGTGGGGCGGTGTGGACGACACCATTGCTGTGCGCCTGGATTACACCTCCAACGAGGGCCGATCATGGCAGCCGATCGCTGATAGCGCCAAGGGTCTTTCCTATCCGTGGAATATCACCGCACTTAAGCCCGGAAACACATATCGCGTGCGTGTGTCGCAGCTGCGTCCACCGGGTGCGGCTGATCAGGTCGTCTATACTGGTCACCGCGGACCGGTCGCCGATGCCTGGTGGAACCCGGCCAATACGAGAGTGGTCAGTGTTGCAGCTGAAGCCCATATCTGGGATGCCAACGTGAGCTCCAATCAGCCCCTTCAGAATCTTCCCACGGGCCGGTACGAATACTATACAGTACGATGGAGCGCTGATTCCACAACGATTGTCACCGGGTCCGACAAGAATACCGCTGAAGTCGTTGATGTGGCAACGAACACCATTGCGGCATCGCTGGCTCATGGTGACTGGGTCACGAAGGTTGAGCTCGACCCCACTGGGTCTTGGCTGTTCACGAAGTGTGACGATAACAAGGTTCGCGTCTACAACATTCCAAACACGACAATCCGGGCTACCCATAATGCCGGTTCAGCATTGCTTGACATTGCGCTTAACGGCGATGGAACGCGTGTTGTGCTGAGTGCTGACGAAGCCCGCATTCATGGTCGTGCTGGAGGCTTTCCTCTGGCGTTTCGCCGACATCTCAATGGAGTGATCTCGGCCGCCTTCAGTCCCGATGGATCCCGCGTCTGCTCTATTGGCGGTGATGCCAGTATTCGCATGTGGAATGCCTCGACGGGTGTGGAGATCTGGAATGCGTCCGATGCTAAACAGGGTGTCCGCTCGGTGGCGTTTTCGCCCGACGGAAGTCTCGTGGCCGTTGGGATGTCCGATTCAACCGTGACCGTCTGGAGGGCCGACGGTGGCCAGAGAACACACACCTTCACCGGCTATGGCGGAGCAGTTCGCATGGTGAACTTCTCCCCGGACGGGTCAATGGTTGCCGGCGCTTCTGATGATGACTTCGCGCGCGTTCACGACCTGGCACGATCGACCACAATCGCTAACTTTCAGCATGGTAATGATGTACGTCTTGCCCGTTGGTCCAATGCCGGTGACCGCATTCTGACGGCATCCCGGGATGCAACGGCACGTATCTGGCAGGTAACGCCGATCGTACTGCAGGCTGATACGAGCGGACAGTTCTCGGTTGCCCCACCGCCCCCTTCCTTTGTGAGATTCGTTGCCAGCGGCGACACACTAGAAATTGAACAAAAGACGACGATCACCATCCGAACTGAGGGCTCTCAGTTCCTCGGCCTAGCTGACATCGACAGCGTCCGGCTGCGGCTTGCCTATGACCCGTCAATGCTTTTCCGCACGACCTCTTCGGTGCCATTTGCTTCAATACTTGATGCGAACATTTCGGATTCAAACGGAATCAACAGAAGCGTGCAGTATCTGATCTGTACAGTGCCACTCGACTCCGTTGATAAGGAACTCATGACTATCACGTTCCAGGCCACCCTTGGACAGGATAGCATCAGCAGTATTCGCTTTGATAGGATCGAACAGATCGGCTCCGGTCCGGGTGCGCGAATTGAAACCCGCAGTGATCCGATCCTTGTACGCGGGATCTGCCGCCAGGGCGAAGGACCACGACTATACAACTCGCTAGGTGGACCACTGAGCATTGCAACGCGTCCGGCCATTGACGGCGTACGCGTCATCTGTATACTTGCGGAGACGGCCCCGGCAACGCTGAACGTCTATGATCTGAGCGGACGCCTTGTGTGGAGTGACCGCACCAGTGCCGCTGAAGAATCCTCTCGACGAATGGAACGACTGATTCCCTCTTCGATACTCAGTGGTGTGGCCTGTGCCACACTCTCGACATCACTGCAGACGGTTTCGACGCTGCTGATGGAAGGGGGCAATCCATGATGCCGCGAATCCTGCTCCCTGTACTTGTCGGAGTTATGGTCTGCACCACATCGGCGCAGTCTCAGTGGTGGAAGGTGACCACACCTGAGGATATCTGGCTCACGCAAGTGGGTGCCGCAGCGCATGGTGCATACCTGCTGCACGACGCCACTTTTCAGCTGCCACAGGCTCCGATGTGCTGCGAGCCCTATCAGAGTGCGACCGCGTTCTCAATGTCTGTGTCGGCGCTCATCCGTCAGGAGATCACCAAGTTCCTGCGTCTTAATGTGCGGGGAACGTTCATGCCCGTAACCGGAGAGTTCTCGCGTGAGCAGTCGATTTTTGTCACGGGTGCAACCGATGGCTTGACGCGATCGACGCTGTCAACATCAATGAGCTACATCGGCGGTGAGATCCTTGCCGACTTTCGAGTAGCCAACCCTGTGCGGCTCATGGCGGGCGTGTCGATCGGCACACTCACGGGGGCCACTTTCTCGCAGCAGGAGGAGCTCATTGTTCCTGGTACCGGCACTTTTGAAAACGGCAAGCGCACGCGCAATGTTTCCACTGGTGCTGATCTGCAGGGAGTCAACACCAGCCAGATGGGAATCGTTGTTGGACTGGGCGTGGACCTACCCATGACGGAGAATCATTCGGTGGTGATAACCCCGGAGCTGCTTTACACGATCGCTTCGAAGGACAACCTAACGGGCCAGAGCTGGCGAACAAACTCTCTGCGTCTGGGTGCGAGTGTTGGTTTCTCACTCAATGCACCTGAACCACCGATGCCGGTCGAACGGCGTCGTGAGGAATTCATCGATTCGCTCATCGTGCGCATTGCTCCGGATGCGGAAGAGTACCGAACTCGTGGCTTCGAACGCATCGCCATCGACACAGTCGTCGATCCTGAGCTGGTGGTTATCACAGAGCGCTCCTATCGTACCGATACGGTGTTCCTGCCAAAGGCTCCTGTGATCAACGCAGCAATCAAGGCACTCGCCGTCGAAGCCAGCGGCTCGACCAAGGACGTCTTTACGATTAATGTCTCGACGCAATACGTGACCGAAGCCCTGCCGATACTGCCGGCCGTATTCTTCGATGCACAGTCCATTACCATCTCTTCGCGCTATCATCAGGTGGGATCAGCGAAAGAGTTTGATATGAAGTCCGTTGCGCCGAGGACGACAGCCGTACACCGGGACATTCTAAATGTCCTCGGTGAGCGACTGAAGAATACGCCGACAACGACCGTCCAACTGCGCGGCACTGCTGATCCAACCACGGAGAACGCGGACTGTAACCTTGCCCAGCAACGTGCACTAGCCGTCCGTGATTATTTGACGCGCGTCTGGGGAATCGAGTCGAGCCGCGTCACGGTGGTCCCTCCAGCTGCTTCGTGCGCTCCTGACCGAGTGACGCGCCGTCTCTCAGAGGAAGGCTACGCCGAAAACCGTCGAGTCGAGATCGCCTCGTCGGATCTGTCTCTGCTTGCGTCTGTAGCCAAGCGTCGCTTCAATGAAGCACGCACTGTCGATCCTCCACGCCTAAAGTTCGACCCCACCGGCACGAGCACGCAATACATTACGGACTGGAAGCTTGAAGCTCGTACCGCCGGTAAGACGCTGTTCTCGAAGTCGGGTAAGGGGCTGCCGGAAACAGTCACCCAAGATCTGACGATCGCCACGGCGGACGAAATGGTCAGTGGCCAGCCGGTTGAGGTCGATCTGACCGTCAACGGTATCCGCCGCTCATCGGCGAGTGCCACGGCCGAGCTTGCTGTAAGGAAGGACACGGCAAACATCGAGCTCGAGCGTCTCACGCTCACGCTCTTCGAAGTAGCCAGCGATGAGATAACGGCCATCGCCGAAGAACAGATCAAGAACTTCGTCGAAAACGTCCCGGCCGGTTCCACCGTTGTGGTTCGGGGATTTGCCGACATGCTTGGTAATGCCGACTTCAATAAGAAGCTCTCTCAAAAGCGTGCTGAGTCGGTGTGCAACACGATCCGCAAGTATCTCCGTAAGCGCGTGGATGTCCAGTGCAATGATATTACCACCGACCGCTTCCCGCCGGGCATCGAGTCCTATGAAACACCTGAGGAACGCTTCCTGAGCCGCACGGTTCAGATCGAAGTGAAGAAGGCGAGGAAGTGACGAGAGACGAGTGACGAGTGACGAAAGACGAGTGACAAGAGACGAGAGACGAGTGACGAGAGACGAGTGACGAGTGACGAGAGACGAGTGACGAGAGACGAGTAAAAGTAACGGGTGTTACTTGATCACTCTTTGCTGATATCATGCCTCTGCCCGGCAGACACTGCCGTTATCAACCTTCATCTTGTTGTCGCCTTACAGAAGCGATAGAGCAGCGATGTAGCGTTGTGTGATCAGATATAGTGCCATACCAAGCCCGCCGGCGTTAACGACCGGGAACAGCCAGTGAATCAGGGGAGAGGGGGCGATCGGGTAAAGCACTGCAAAGCTTCTGGTGTGAGGCGTAACATCGGAAAGGCTCACACTCGAAACCGCAACGTCAAGGTCTTCGCTTCGACGTATCAGGAGTTTGAGTCGGCGGGTCTCGCGCAGATACTCGATGCCCCAGAGCGAAAGCAGAATGAAGTAGATCATCGTCTGTCCGGAGCGCAAATCACGAAGCGCATCATGATCGATCAGCGCAAGCCACTGCATGCCGTAGATCAGGATCCAGAAGCAACCGGCAAAGGAGAAGCATAATCGGATCAGGCGTCCAAAGAGCCGGTGTTGAGGCTCGTAGGTCTTTGTGAGCGTTTCGTGGAGGTGCATCGTGCTTTGCAAAAAAAGAATGGGCGCGGAAATCGTTTAACGATGACCGCGCCCGAAGGGTTCATTCAAAACTGCGGGGCATTACTCGGCTGCTGCTTCCGGAGCCTCGGCAGTTGGTGCCTCTACCGCAGGTGCTTCTTCGACAACCGGAGCCTTGGCTGCTTCAGCACGTGCCCTGTCGCGGTGGATGCGACGCTGCTTCAGACGCGTGAAGCGCGAGAGAGCCACTTCCTTGTGCTTTTCCACGGCGGCATCGATCTCTTCCGGGGTAGCGCCCTTAAAGCCGAGATGACGGCGCAGCAGCACACCTTCGCGGCTGAGGATCTGACGGACCACGTCTGTGGGTTGAGCCCCTACTGAGAGCCAGTACAGAGCGCGTTCGGTCTCGAGGACCACGCCCTTTGGGGTTGTCATCGGGTCGATGTACCCGATACGTTCAATTGAAGCGCCGTCGCGACGGTCGCGTCCGTCGATCGCAACGATGTCGTAGAAGGGGTGCTTCTTACGACCGCGGCGACGCAAGCGGAGTTTTACCATGTGTTCTCCTGTTCAGAGAAAAAGGTGGGAGGAAAGGAAAGGTCAGCGACGCATTCCCGGGGGAAGGTTTGGCGCACGGTTACCCATCATGTTCGCCATCTTACCCTTGGTCATGTTTCGCATCATTTTTTGCATGTCTTCGAATTGCTTGATCAGACGGTTCACATCCTGCAGCGAGGTTCCACTACCGGAGGCGATCCGCTTGCGGCGACTGCCATTGAGCAGGCGCGGCTGCTGCCGTTCTTCACGGGTCATCGACAAGATGATGGCCTCGACACGTCCGAAGGCCTTGTCGTCGATTTCGACACCGCGTAGGGCCTTGTCAACCCCAGGCAACATGCCGAGAAGGTCGCGCAGTGAGCCCATCTTCTTGATCATCTTCATCTGGTCAAGAAAGTCCTCGAAGGTAAACTCATTCTTCTTGAGCTTCTCTTCAAGGCGCTCTGCTTCTTTTTCATCGATCTGAGCCTGTGCCTTTTCGACCAGCGTGACGATGTCACCCATGCCGAGGATGCGCGAGGCGATGCGCTCGGGATAGAATGGTTCGAGCTGATCGACCTTTTCGCCAACACCAACGAACTTGATCGGTTTGCCCAGGACGGCGCGGATCGAAAGTGCTGCACCGCCGCGCGTATCACCGTCCAGCTTGGTAAGCACAACACCAGTGAGTTCGAGCCGATCATGGAACGCCTGTGCTGTGGTCACGGCGTCTTGACCCGTCATCGCATCGCAGACAAAGAGGATTTCATGGGGCTTGAGCAAATCCCGCAGGTCCGCTACTTCCTGCATCATCTCCTCGTCGATCGTCAGACGACCGGCCGTATCGACGATCACATAGTCCCGACCGTACTTTTTGGCATACGTCAGAGCCTCAGCAGCGATCTCGGCAGGCTTACCCCCATCCTTTGAGAAGACGGGAAGCGACATGCTCTGTCCGAGCATCTTGAGCTGGTCCACAGCCGCAGGACGATAGATGTCGCATGCCACGAGAAGGGGCTGACGGCCTTTCTTCTTGAGCGAATATGCCAGCTTGCCGCAGAACGTCGTTTTACCCGAGCCCTGCAATCCGGCAACCATGATGATTGTAGGAGCCTGTGGAGCCGTAGCAATATCGACCTTCGACGAACCCATGAGCGAGACGAGCTCGTCATGGATCAGCTTGATCATGAGTTGTCCGGGAAGGACATTGCCCTTGACTTCTAGGCCGAGGGATTTTTCCTTGACGTCGTCAATGAACTTCTTAACGACGCCAAAGTTGACGTCGGCATCCAGAAGTGCACGACGGACCTCCGTCAGTGCTTCGTTGACGTTGTCTTCGGTCAGCTTGTGCTGACCGCGGATCGCCTTGAGGGCGAAATCGAGTTTGTCGCTTAGGGATTCAAACATTGCGGTTTTTCGAGGACCGCAAAGATACGCATCAGCGGGTTACGGCAAGCCCCATAGAGCCCAGGATCTGTCCTGAGGAACTCCGTGCGATGATGCGATAGGTGCCCTGCGGCAGACTGCTGGCGTTGATCGTCACACCATAGCCGCCATTCTGTGGTAGCAGTTCTCCGCCAAGCAGTGCCTGGCCCGTGATGCTGAGAAGCTCGTAGGAGAGTGTTTGTCCAGACGATGCAACCGGCACAAACAGGCGCACAAGGTCCGAAGATGGATTCGGGCTGACGCGCCATCCAGCGGCAACAAGATCATCTTCACGGATCGATACTGGGTCGGGGTCAATAGCAATCACGTTCGAGTTGACGTTGCCATTGGCATCGACGAGGATCACGGCCAGGCCGGGTCCAGTACCATTGGCTGCGGGATTAAGGAAGCCGGTAGCGATCATGATTGTTGCACGTGCTGCACCACGAAAATCGCAGATGTACCCCTTGAGTTTCGTACCGTTATCATCACTCATCCACACGGTGTCGGTTCCAGGTTCTGTCTCGATGTACGAACCGCTCATCTCGCCATATCCGATCTTCGAGGCAAAGGTTACGCTTGGTCCGGCAAAGCTTACGCGTGGGGCATCCGAAACAGCATGGAATGTGCGTACGCCGGTCTTGGTAGTCGGATTCTTTTCCAGTGCGTTGTCGAACACCAACAGATTGAATCCCACATCAAGGCCATCGGGGTTCTTAGCAAACTTGGAGGTGTCGCTCACACCAGTGGCAACGATCGTGTAGGCACGCGATGGGCGAAGTGGAGCAAGGGTGATGGTTCCGATGGTGTCCTTGTAGGCTGATGACGTAGCCGGGGCCAGACCGACGACAAGGGGCGTATTCGCCGGCACATCTACAAACGCCGATGCTTTGCGAAAGGCTACGTTGTCAAAGGCCTTGGTACCATTCACCCACAGGTCCACGACGCCAAATGCAGGGTCGGCCGATGCGTGAACAACTTGTACGCGGCTCGTCTGCGAGCCGCTGATCAGTGGTGAGCGCACAACACGTCCATCTTCGAGAACGCTCAGGAGCGCTAGTGTATCGAGACTCTTATCATTGTCGCCCGGCGTCTTAAAGCCGCTGATTACGCATACAAGAACGTTGCTAGCGAGTGAAGCGAGGTCTACACTGAAGGAGGCCAGCACCTTCTTGGCGTCACCGGCCTTAGTAAAATCGAATGTCGTGGTTTTACGATCCAGGACAGCCGCCGTTGTGCTGCGACCAAGGTAAGACAGCGCTGTGGCTGCAGGCTTGGCCACGCCTCGAGCAAGAACATCGCCGGATTCAAGGTCCGTTGAACCGTTGAAGAAATAGACCGCCGTCTTGTTCGGATCGTTGTTTTCGTTTGACACTTCGTATGCCGTTATCGCATAGCCGATGCTTTTGCCGTTAGGGTTTGCCACATAGTTCGCTGGCTTGGCGACACCGGTGAACACGGCCACATAGCCACGGTCAGCCGCTGGAGTGAAGGTTGTTTCGTTCACCGCCTCCGAAACAGCGATACTCGTACTCGGTGCAACGCTGATGGTCAGCTCAAGATCACCGAAGATCGCGGCCTCAGGCAGGTTACTTGCACGCTGGAAGGCAATATCCTCGATCTTCGTTGTGATTCCGGCCTGCGTCACATACACATCAACGACCCTCAAGCTTGGCTCCGGCGAGCTGTGCACGAATGTCACAACGGATAGCTGTGCGTGGGAAAGGGATGTAGCGCCGAGAAACACGGTTAGGGCGAGCAGAAGGCGACGGATCATGAGAAAAGCCTTTCAGTTGAACAATAGCCGAATTGAACGTCCGGCACGATGGAAAACCGCGAGCGACTGAAAAAGTTTCAGGAGCGCGTGGCAAAGGTCGAGAAGTTTCCGTCTGCGCGGGATGCATAGAACCGGTGATGTGGTATCACACGAACGGTGCAACCCTGATACCCACTGGTCAGACAGACCGATGACCCCTCAAAAATAGTATCTGCGCCGTCATGGCCGACGGCACGCATCACAACCACCGAATGCGGCCGCACTTCATCTCGTGCATCGATTGGACCATGAAGTAATTCCACGAGCACGTTCTCGGCTGGCAAGCTCCCCAGATGAACGCGG
Source organism: Patescibacteria group bacterium (assembly GCA_044376225.1). Taxonomy (GTDB): domain Bacteria; phylum Bacteroidota; class Ignavibacteria; order Kapaibacteriales; family Kapaibacteriaceae; genus UBA10438. The sequence continues at coordinate 13,109 of JBILLF010000040.1, forward strand.
GCACGTGCCGTGAGATGCTCCCCGACGTGTGCCGGATGCCGCCCCTGCACCTCCACTTGAACAACGCGCACCTCATTCCAGTGCTTTTGTACCGAGAGCTCGAAGGCATGGAGATCCCGGGCCCCGTGGGCATGATCGCGAAGCATGATGCTGGAACGCACATGAAGAGGGCCATAGGCCTGCGTGGCATAATCGCTTACCATGCGATGGGATGAAAACCGCCATGAGTTGCCGGCAATGCTTCGCTTCATCCGGCCGACCCATTCGCGCGGAATACCCAGCTCATCCCGTTGGTAGAACATCGGTGCGATCTCGTACTCGAGCAGATCATACAGTGCCGCCGCATCGGAGGCATCTTGCTCATGCTCGTCAAAGACCTCACCCCGTCCGATCGCCCAGCCATTGCTTCCATCATAGCCTTCGGCCCACCATCCATCGAGGATCGAGCAATGTAAAACGCCGTTGGCGGCAGCCTTCATTCCGGACGTGCCGCTGGCCTCATGGGGCTTGCGGGGTGTGTTCAGCCAGATGTCGCAGCCGCGTACGAGCAATCGCGCTACGTCCATGTCGTAGTCCTCGAGGAATACAATGGAGCGCTCCAGGCCGTGTGCCCGGATCTGGCGGTGCACATCCTGGATCAGCTCCTTGCCCTGCACGTCCCTCGGGTGGGCTTTGCCGGCAAGGATGAATTGGATGGGGCGGTCACTGCGTGTGGTGATCGAAGCCAGTCGCGCCATATCGGCCATGAGTAGATTCGCACGCTTGTACGTTGCAAAGCGACGCGCAAACCCCACGGTAAGCGCCTGCGGCTGGAGTGTCTCTTCAATGATCTCGGTCTGACGTTCCGAGACCGAGGCGTGATGTTTCGAGAGGATATGGCGCCGCGCGCCTCGCACCAGACGGTGCCGCCGCATCTCGTGAGCCCGCCATAGCGCCTCATCGGGGATTGAAGAAGCCCCCTGCCAGGAGGAAGCCTCCCATGGTTGTGAGCGCCACTGCGAGCCCATGCCGGCATCATAGACCATACCAAGTTCGGGAGCGATCCATGTGGGCGTGTGAACGCCGTTAACAAGGCCTGTGATCGGAATCTCGTCAATGGGGAATGCGCTCCATACTGGCTGCCACATATGTCGGGCCACCTCACCATGGAGTTGGCTTACCCCGTTGCGAAAGGCCGATCCGCGCAGCCCTAGCACGGTCATGGAGAAATCCTCGCCTGAATGTGCCGGATCGACCATGCCCAGGGAAACGAAATCCGTCCAGGCAAGCCCCATGCCCTCAACGTAGGAACGCAGATAGGACTCGAGTACGGAGACAGGGAACACTTCATTGCCCGCTGGAACGGGCGTATGGGTGGTAAAGGCTGTCGAGCTTCGCGTCAGGTGCCAAGCTTCGGAGAATCCAAGCGAAAAACGCTGCATGAACTGATGTGTACGCTCAAGCAGGAAAAAGGCTGCATGACCCTCGTTGATGTGACATACGTCGGGTTGGATCCCCATGGCTGCTAGTGCACGCATGCCGCCAATACCCAGGAGAAGCTCTTGAAGGATGCGCGTGTCGCGTGATCCACCATAGAGCCGGTCGGAGATATCGCGGATCATCGGATCGCTGTTGCCGGGAACATTGGTGTCGAGAAGATACAGCGCCACGCGCCCGACCATTGCCCTCCATATGTGTGCCCGGCAGATCCCGCCTGGCACGTTCATGGTGATCTCGATGGCAGAGCCATCAGGGTTATTCATCCGTTGGATAGGCAAGGCATGGAAATCCATCTCGGCATAGCGCTCGTTCTGCCAGCCGCTCTCGGTCAGGTACTGCCGAAAGTATCCCTCCTGATAGAGTAGCCCTACGGCAACGAGGGGCAGGCCAAGGTCACTGGCCGATTTGAGGTGATCACCAGCAAGGACGCCGAGTCCGCCGGAGTACATCTGAAAGCTCTCATGAATGCCGAACTCAGCGCAGAAATAGGCAATACACGATGGCATCTGTCCAGAATGCGACGTGAACCAGGATTCGGAGGTCATGTAGGCGCGGAAGCGCTCAGCCACCTGACGCACGCGCAAGACGAACTCTTCGTCCGAGGCGAGCTCGGTCAGCCGTCCAAGCGGCACCGTCTGCAGCAATGCCACGGGGTTGTGATGGGTCTGCTCCCACAATGATGGGGAGATGTGAGCCCAGAGACGCGTTGCTTCGACGTCCCAGCACCACCAGAAGTTGCGGGAAAGCTCAACAAGTGGGGTAAGGGGCTCGGGGATACTAGGAGCGACGACAAACGTTGATACGGGACGCATAGTGGGGCAAAACTACGTCCGATAGGTCGGAACCTTCTGCGGCGGTATACTTGTCGTATGATCCTGCCTGCCGATCCCGCGTCGATCCGTCGTGCCGCCGAGTTGCTTCGCGACGGTCAGGTTGTGGCCATTCCGACCGAGACGGTCTATGGGCTGGCCTGTCGGATCGACCGTCCTGAGGCTATCTCCCGAGTATATGAACTCAAAGGACGTCCGGCCGATAATCCTTTGATCGTTCACGTATCGTCCATTAGCCAGGCACGGGAACTCTGCGACCCCGCTGACCATCCATTACTGGAGCGACTTGCCGCTGCATTCTGGCCCGGTCCATTGACGCTCGTATTGCGGCGCAGTACGGCCGTGTCGGACCTGGTCACGGCCGGCCTGGACACCGTGGCCGTGCGCATGCCCTCGCACCCGGTTGCACTCGAGATCCTCCGCCTGGCTGACTGCCCCCTGGCTGCGCCAAGCGCCAATGTAAGCGGTCGTCCCAGTCCGACGCGGGCCGAGCATGTGCACGAGGATTTTGGCGACAGCGTGACGGTAATCGATGCCGGCGCCTGCGACCATGGTCTGGAGAGTACCGTCGTGCGGGTGATCGGCAGCGAGTGCCTCATCCTTCGTCAGGGGGCTATCCCAAAGCAGACCCTGAAGGACGTGCTCTCGGAGATGTCCGTGCGCAATGCCGGTGACAGTGATCAGGCGCATCGATCACCCGGTACCCGCTACCGCCACTACGCACCAAGGGCCGACGTGATCCTCTGTGGTACCATCAAAGAGCTCCAGGACGAGCTCCTTATCAGAACAGAGCAAAGCACGGTCGTGCTTGCCTCCCCCGCATCTGCCGGAGCCCATCCTGACCTGCAAGCCAGGATTCTCACACCCGCAACATTGTTTGACGAATTCCGTCGTGCGGACGGTTTGCAAGTTGATCGCATCGTGGTACTTTGTGACGCGGACCTTACTGCGCAGGAGGCCCTGATAAGCCGTCTTCGGAAGGCCGCCCAGAACGATGATCACAGCTACGAGTAAAGTCATGACAAGCCGCACCCTACGAGTGATGAATCGTGCCGGACTCCATACACGTCCGGCAGCTATGCTCGTTAAGCTGGCGGCAACCTTTGCCAGTGATGTACACCTTGTCAAGGACGGATTTCATATCAACGCCAAAAGCATCATCGGCGTTATGACCCTGGCTGCCGAATACGGCACCGAGCTCCTTCTTGAGGTTGACGGTCTCGATCAGGACGAGGCCGCCGAGGCCATCGCCCGGCTCTTTGCCACAGGCTTCGGCGAACAGTAGGGGAATCAAGTTTCAAGCATGTCTGAACGAGCACCATCATCCTCAACACTAATCCTGCGCGGCCTGGCCGCATCGGCCGGAATCGCCATTGGACGTGCTGTCGTGGTGCATACCGAGTGGTTGGAGGGGGCTCACCTGCCGCCCCCTCGCGGAGATGCTGCCAGTGAGTCCGAACGCTTCCTTCATGCCCAAAAGGTTGTCGCCCATGAACTCGACAGTATTGCAGAGCGTGCCCGCCAAGACTCGCCGACACTGAGCTCAATCCTTGACACACACCGGATGATCGTAACGGATCCCGTCCTGAGTGCCGACATCATCCAGCGCATTGCCAGCGGCGTGTCCTCGGAAGCGGCCGTCGTGCATGAGTTTGAGCGTCAGCGACGAACACTTCTTGCCTCGACCAATACCATGTTTCGGGACCGAGTTAGCGATCTCGATCACATGAAGCAACAAATCCTCTCGGCTCTGCGGACAGGCGCGCCAGTGGTGAGCCGTGACAGTCATAGTATTGTTGTTGCAGACACAGTATCGCCCCATGACATGCTGGACGACCACCATTTGGGCGTTCGCGGATACGTGATGCAGTCGAGCGGTATCGATGCCCATGCATCAATCATTGCCCGAGACTTCGGAGTGCCCGCCGTGGTGCGAGTGGCACAAGCAGTGACGAAGATTCATGACGGTGATCTGCTCGTGATAGACGGTTCCGTGGGGCTGGTCATATGCAACCCCGATGACGCGACGATCGAGCATTACGAACAGCGGCGCGCTGTAGAGCAACGAGAACGATTCAGCGCATTCGACGTGATGGCCGGACCCACCACGACGCTTGACGGGAATCGCATCAGCGTCGAGGCCAATATCGATGTGCCCGAGCAGGTGCCGATGGCCATGAGGTATGGAGCTGAGGGGCTGGGTCTGGTTCGTACTGAAATGATGATCGCCTCGAAGAA
>JBILLF010000041.1:0-17562 GCA_044376225.1 Patescibacteria group bacterium
GATGACGCGCCGGGAAATGATCTTCTCGAGCAAGGGGATGATGACCCTGCGGACCTACCTCGGCTATGGCCTTCCATTGGCGGCTGCGACGGCACTCAATACGGCTCCGCGGCTGCTCGATGTTTATGTGATCGCAGCCTTCTTCGATGTCGGTGTCGTGGGGGTCTATAATCCGGCTAAGAACCTTTATCGCATTTTCGAGCAAGGGTTTGATGCCGTAACGACGCTGATGTACCCCGCTGCGGTGAGAATGTTTGCCCAGCGCCGAATCGAAGATCTGCAGACCCTCGTGACGAAGGCGGTAAGCTTTACACTTCTGCCGGTTATTGTGATCGTGGCCATTCTAGAACTTGGTGCGAGTAATCTCATCATCACTTTCCTGAAGCCTGAGTATGCGGCTGCCGTTGGACATTTTGACGTCCTGACGCTCTCGGCTCTGATCATGCCATTCGGACTTCTGGGAACGATCATCCTCGCCATGGGGCAGAGCGCTTCGATCCTCAGGTACAGCTCCATCGGGGTGGTGTCATCCTTTGCCGTGCTGATCCTCGTCGGGTATGCAGAGCAGCCAGGACTGGTTGGACTTGGTCTTGTAGCCAACACTCTGATCGTGAGTCTCTTCTATACCGTTCACGTCAAGAAGTCACTCGATCTGCCGATGCGAGCATTCTCGCGTGTCCTGCCCGATGCGCGGAATCTGATGCGCCGCTTTCATAAAGGAGTAGAATGATGATCTGGCCGCACGTGATCATGGCACGGGGCTTTCTGCGTCGTCATTGGCCGCTATGGACTCTTCATGTCATTCTGGTGTCCGGACTGGCCTTCGCATCGTTTGTAACAGCCGTGAACGCGGTCAATACCCGCACAAAGATTGATGAGGTTGCTCAAGAAGTGGCAATAGACATTGCTGTTCGTGACGGTGTGTCTAGCGAACAGATCGACGAACTGACCGCGATGCTTCGTCGCAGGCCTGACGTGGTCCAGAGTATTCATCTCGATCGACAGAAGGTGTGGCAGATGTTCCAGTCGGAGATGGGACTCGACTTCGATAGCACGTCAGATGGGATGGCCGATATCGCAGCTCTTCCTGAGATTGTCCGTGTGCATTTCCGGAGTGAGTACGTGAAGTTTCTCCACGTGAACGATGTCGTCGGGTCATTCCGTCGCCGAATGGAAGACCGAATCGAGCAAGTCATGATCCCCGAACGTGCGATCAACAACGTGGAGCTTGACAAGGTCAAGCACTCTAATGAGGTGACAAAGATTGCCGTCATTGGCCTGCTGTTCGCTGGCGGCCTTGCTGTCTCAATGGGTAGGATCATTCGCGCTCATTACCATCGTTCAATTGCCGCGCGCATCGGACGAACGGTCTTCTGGCTTCGTCTGGGCCCATTCGCAGGAATGACAGTCGGGACCGTCGTCGGCGCGTTGTTGGGCGGCCTTTTTGCGTGGCTCTTGCCCCATCTCTGGTATCCCGGATCTTTGCCCACGTACTATTTGGTGCCTGCTGCTGGCGCTGTTTCTGCCGTAACGCTTCTCATCGTGGTTGTTCATGCTGGTATGGTCTTCGTACCATCGGCACGACAGCGGGGCTGGCAGTGAGCATACTGGATCGATATGTCGTGCGGCAGTTTGTCACGACGTTCCTGTTCGCGCTGCTGGCGCTGACGATGATCTTCGTTATTGTTGACCTTATCGACGGACTTGAACAGTTTCTCGACAATAAGGCCACATCCGAGGTAGTTATCCGCTATTACATGGCCTTCATTCCTGAGATCCTTGAGCTCATCACGCCCATTGCGCTCATGCTTAGCGGACTTTTCTCGATCGGACGTCTGAGTAATCTCAACGAGATTACCGCCATGAAGTCTGGCGGTATCAGCACATCGCGCATTCTTGTTCCTGTGCTCATTGTAAGCTTCATGGTCAGCCTCGGCCAACTGTATTTCAATGGCTGGGTTGTTCCGAAGGCCGCTGTCGAAAAGCGTGATCTCGAGCGGCGCTACCTGGGAACCAGTCAGGGCGTGAGCATTCTGAGTGACCTGGCATTTCGTGAGTCGCCGACGATGAACATCGGTATCGAGCGCTATGATGCCGATGCACGAATCGCCTCGGTGATCAGCGTCGAGGAATTCGGCTCGGTCACGTCCCCTCGCATTCGCTGGCGCTTGGATATCGACCGCATGTCCTGGGACAGTGCGCGTTCACGATGGGTTGGCATTGATGCTGTTCGAAGGACCTTTAGCGGTGATTCATTGGAAATCGTCCAGCTCGACTCAGCCGATGTCCCCCTGAACATCAGGCATGAACAGATCATGCGGCTTCAACAGAGTACTGATGAAATGACCTTCCCGGAGCTTGCCGAGTACCTCGATATGCTCCGTAAAGGGGGCAAGCAGACACGCGTAGCCGAGATCGACCTTGCCGGCCAGTGGGCCTTCCCGTTTGTGAACATCATCGTTGTGATGATCACGGTCCCGTTCGCCTCTGTCCGTCGCCGTGGCGGAATGGCGGCCAATATCACCGCGGCCCTGGTGATCGCCGTTAGCTATATCGCCTTCACCAAGATCAGTCAGGCTATCGGCGCGAATTCGGAATATTCTCCCGTCGTAGTGGCGTGGAGCGCAAATGTTGTCTTTTCGGTTGTATCTATCGGTATCTTCCTGCGATACAATTCGTAAGGTTCGCGCATATGGTCACGTTCTGCATCGCTGTGATGCTGTTGTTCGTGTCGTATCGGCTTCCGGGGCAGATGCTTCAGTCCCTGGGATCGCTGCGCTCCGGCGTGACCTTCCGTAATGACATTCAAGAATCTGACTCGCTGAACATCCTTGCCGACTTCTACACGTTCAACGGTGGAGGTGTAGGCGTTGGCGATCTCGATGGGGACGGGTTGATGGACCTGATCTTCTCAAGTACCAATCGCGGAATATCGATGTTCCGCAACCTTGGCGGGCTTCGGTTCGAAGACCAAACACGTGCCCGTGGGCTGTCTGTAGATGATACGCTACTCAACACCGGTATTCTTGTGGCAGATCTCAACGGCGATGGGCTCATTGATGTTTACCTCAGCCGTCGATATAACCGGAACATCCTGTTTGTGAACCGTGGAGGGGGAGAGTTCATACGAGATACATCGTCGGCTCTGATCGTTAGTTCATACTCGACGCATGCGGCCCAAATCGACTACGACCGCGATGGTGACCTGGATGTGTTCCTCGTCAATAGCGGTGAGCCCCGTCGAAACGGATACCTCAATCCCGGTCGGTCCGACATGCTTTTTCGCAACGACGGCAGCGGCCGGTATGTTGACGTCAGTGCGGCAGTGGGAATCACTGAGAAGGGGTATGGCCTTTCAGCTTCGATCGGTGACGTCAACGATGATGGCTGGCCGGACATTTTCGTCACGAATGACTTCGAAGAGCGGGATAACCTATGGATTAACCAACGCGATGGCACCTTTGCCGACCGTGCAACGTCGCAGCTGTCGCATATGTCATGGGCATCGATGGGCAGTGACATGGCCGACCTCAATGGGGACGGTATGCTCGACGTTGTCACGCTGGATATGCTTCCCCGTGACAACTACCGTCGGCAGACGCAGCTTGGGGGCATGTCCATTTACGGGCCGTTCTTCGACAGCTTGCAGCGTATTCACAACTGCTATCATCTGAACCGGGGAGATGGCTACTTCGTCGATGCCGGTCACCTTGCTGGCATCTCGGCCACCGACTGGAGCTGGTGTGTCCTGTCGGCTGATTTCGATCTTGACGGTGGCCTCGACCTCTTTATCACCAATGGTACAAAGCGTGACCTCGGCGACCAGGACTATGCCTATAACCTCCGCTCCAAGCGATTCTCTTCTCAGCTCGAAGCATCCATGAATATGCCGACCTCGAAGCTGCCGAACTATCTCTTCCTGCATGCAGGGGGCCTGCGCTACCGTCGAGCGGAGAATGAGCCGGATCTTACGCTGCCACGCATCTCTAATGGTGCGGCCTTTGCAGATCTCGACAACGACGGGGACTTGGATCTCATCGTCAACAATACCGATGATGAAGCTTCACTACTGATCAATACCACATGTGACGACGGTGAAGACGATCCGCGCGGTCGCTGGTTTGGGCTTCAACTCTCGGCTGGCGGTAACCCTCAGGGCATCGGTGCCCGTGTTCACGTGTTTACCTCCCGAGGAAGGGTCTTACGCGAGATCTATGGTTCTCGTGGCTTTCAATCAACCTCCGACAGCAGACTGGTGATTGCCCTTGCTCGCGGTGAACGGGTCGACAGTGTGGTTGTTGATTGGCCAGATGGTCAGAAATCTCATCATGGTGAGATTCAGCCGGGCCGCTACAACCGAATCAACCATGCTTCGATGCCGGCAAATACACGTGATTCTTTTGAGCAGAGCCAGATCGCACATCCGTCAACACGCGCCGGCTCTCGCCCCCTTCTCAAAGGGGTAACTGACAGCGTGTTCACGTTTGTACATCGCGAGAATTCCTACGATGACTTCAAGCGAGAGCGTCTCATTCCGTATCGCTATTCCAAGGATGGGCCCCGCATGGCCATTGGTGACATCAACGGTGACGGACGTGAAGATGTTGTTACATGCGGTGCGAAGTATCAGCCAACGCAATGTTTTCTGCAACAAAAGTCAGGACGGTTTGTTTCTACCGACTGCGGTCTAAACGATGTGATCGAATCTGAAGACATCGATGTTGTGTTGTTCGATATTGATAACGACCGCGACCTTGACCTCTATGTTGTGACCGGAGGTGCAGAGTTCCCCGCTGGTGACGAGATGCTCGCTGATAGACTCTACGTCAACGATGGCAAGGGGCAGTTCACACGCTCCACGGCTCTTACAGACAGGTTTGATGCGGGGTCGTGTGTTGTTGCTGCCGACTTCGACAACGATAACGACATCGATCTGTTCGTTGGCGGACGTATCGTACCCGGGAAGTTCCCGACGGCGGCACGGAGCGTCCTCTACCGCAACGACAAAGGCATCCTGCGCGATGTGACCGATGAGATTGCTCCCGGACTGGCAAGCGTTGGCATGACCAGTTCGGCCACATGGGTAGACGTCGATGGTGACCGGGATCTTGACCTTGTGGTCGTGGGGGAGTGGATGACGCCATCGCTCTGGCTCAACAACAACGGACGCTTTACCAACGGTACGGCTGCGGCAATGCCAGCCAACCTTAGTGGTTGGTGGTCCTGTGTGCGCTCGGCCGACATCGACGGCGACGGAGACCAGGACCTGCTGCTTGGCAACGTAGGGCTCAACTGTCGGTTTGTGCCACTGCCCGGTAAACCCATCCGGTGCCGTACGGCCGATATCGACGAGAACGGATCGCTTGAACAGATCCTCTCTCAAGACCTTGAGGGCAAGGACGTGCCACTGCGCGGACGTCAGCTGATGACGCAGCACATCCCGACCATGACGCGTACTTTCACCACGTTCGATGCCTACGCTAAAGCCTCGACAGCAGATCTGCTGGCAGGTCGAGACACAGCAGCCATGACCACGATGCAGGTTGATGAGTTCGCATCTGGCATCCTACTAAACAAGTCTGGACGCTTTACCTTCAAGCCCTTTGACGATTTAGCGCAGATCGCTCCGATCACCGAAATGCTGATCGACGACATCGACCGAGATGGCGACCCGGATGTGATCATGACCGGTAACACACGAACGGCCGATGCCGACGTGATCGGATATGATGCCGGAATGGGGCTTGTCCTGCGCAACGAAGGGGGCGGAACGCTCAAGCCCCTTAACTCGCGTGAAAGTGGATTTGTTGTCTATGGTGAGGGGCGTGACCTCGGTATCGTACGAACCCCGGCAGCCCGCCTGCTCATTGTTGCACGCAATTCCGCCGCAGCACGTCTGTTCGCCCTGCCATCCGGCAAGTAAGAAACACGTAATTTTGCACATGAATTCACTACGCCGCCTGCTGTTGGCGATGGTGCTTGTTGCCGCGCCGACATTGCAAGCCTTGTCCCTCGACGGTACCTCCATCGTTCATGAGTGGAACCGTCTGGTGATCGAGGTTATTATGGAAGATGGCTTCGGTCCGCCGGTGGCGGCTCGAATCCATTCCTACGCCAATCTCGCTGGATACGAGGCCGGACGACACGATCAGCCAGGCTACAAGTCCATGGCCGGCATGCTCAATGGCTTTGCGGGGGTTCCCCAGCCGGCGGCCGACTCAACCTATGACTGGCGTGTGGCGATCGTAGCTGCCTATCAGACGGCCTGCAGTAAACTCCTCTATCGCATTTCGTTCTCGGACAGTCTGGCTCGGATACATTTCGAGCAGCTGGAGAAGGATTTGCCAGCCGATGTCTTTGCCCGATCGAAGAAGTACGGACAGAGCGTTGGCGCGGCGATCCTGACCTATGCTAAAGCTGATGGCTACACGCGCACACAGGGTTTGCCAGACTATGAATGGCCACGGTGCGACTCCTGCTGGATGCCGACGCCTCCAAACTTTGCTAAGCCTCTATCGCCTTACTGTGGGCGCGTAAGAACGATCGTGCTGAAAAGTGCCTCGGAGTTTCCCGTACCGCCAAGCATTCCGTTCAGCACCAAACGAGGCTCAGCCTTTTTCAAGGCGGCAGAAGAGGTTCGGGAGATTTCGCAGAACCTCACGCCTGAGCAGCGTGCCATAGCCAGCTTCTGGAACGACAACCCGGTGGTGACTAGCTATCATGGTCATTTCATTTTCAACTCCCGGCAGATCTCGCCAGGTGGTCACTGGATGAATATCGCTGAGCAGATCATGGTTGCTCAAAAAACTCCCATGGTGGCGTCCATGGAGGTCTATTCGATGCTTGCGTTCGCCCTGTTTGACGGATTCACTGCCTGTTGGGCTGAAAAGTTTCGTGGAAATCTCATCCGTCCTGTGACCTACGTGAATCAGTATATCGACAAGGCCTGGGAACCTTTACTGCAGACTCCACCGTTTCCCGAGCACGCCAGCGGACACTCGACAATCACGGCAGCAGCGGCAGAGGTTTTGACTTCGTTTTTTGGCGATGTGGCCTTTACAGATAGCACCGAAGCCCGCTTCGGGTTTGGGGTCAGGAGCTTTGCCAGCTTCCGCGATGCTGCTCGAGAAGCCTCGATTAGCCGTCTGTATGGTGGTATCCACTATCGACGCGGTTGTGACGCCGGAAGCGAGCACGGGGCTCGCATTGGCAAAGTCGTCCTCGATAGGGTGCGCGTTCGTCCCTGATCATCACCACTCTCCATCATCACCATTTTCGATTGACACATGAAGATCACCACACGACTGACTCTGTTGGCTCTTGCGGCATGCCTCATCGCTCTGCCGGGATGCTCCGATTCAACAACCGAGCCCACGCCGGAGAATGTTGATACCACAACCTTCGTCTTCTCCAATGTGACGACCGACAGTGTTGCACGCTGGTTATACATCTCACTCGACAGCATGAAAGTCGTCAGCCCTGGCAGTACCAACTGGGATGTTCGTATGCCGTACATCTACCCGGACGGACGTACACGGTCGATCCCTGTGCAGATCAACTCGGGTACCAACGGCCCTGGCTCTGTCACGGGCGTAGTCGTTGCCAGCCGCTTCGAGAGTCTGACGGCGGTACCTGCCGGTGCAGTGCTACGCTCTGATGATACGGCGAACCCAGTGGTCTCCACGGCCCTCTCGAGTGGACCCACAAACACATTGTTTGTGTACGACGGAGCGACGCGCACGATCCGCTGCAGCCCGGACCGCGTATTGATCGCCAAAACCGGCGCTGGAAAGCTCTACAAGTTTTCGGTAACTAGCCTGTACAAGGACGCCGTAACCAATCCGACCATGGCCACTCCGCTCGGATTTTACCATTTTCGCATTGCCAGATTAAATCAGTAGGACGAAAACCATGTACGGAAACATCACCGTCGTCGATGCCCCGGCACCCGGCGATCAGCCGCAGGACGATCCGCAGAAGCTCGCAGAATTCGAAGCCCGCATTGCACGGGGCGAAAAGATCGAGCCCCATGACTGGATGCCGACGGAGTACCGTCGTCAGCTCATCCGCATGATCGAGCAGCATGCGCATTCGGAGATCATTGGTGCTCTGCCCGAAGGAACATGGATCACCCGCGCTCCAGGCTTCAAGCGCAAGCTCGCGCTGATGGCCAAAGTACAAGATGAGGTTGGTCATGCTCAGCTCCTCTACAGTGCAGCCGAGACCCTTGGCAAACCCCGTGAAAAGATGATTGACGATCTGCTCACCGGAAAGTCAAAGTACTCCAACGTCTTCAACTATCCTGCAATGACGTGGGCCGATACAGCCGTTATCGCATGGCTCATTGACGCTTCGGCTATTATCAATCAGGTGGCCAACTCCAAGGGATCCTACGCACCATACTGCCGCGCCCTCGAACGTATCTGTCAGGAAGAGTCCTTCCACCTGAAGTATGGCTACGACAACGTTGTGGCTCTGGCAACGGGCACGCCCAAGCAGCGCGAGATGCTCCAGGAAGCGCTCAACCGCTGGTGGCGTCCGATCATGCACTTCTTCGGTCCGCCGGATGTAGCCAGCCAGCACACTGAAAAGCTTATGCGCTGGAAGGTCAAGATGGCCACGAACGACGATATGCGTCAGCAGTTCTTCAACCAGTACGTGCCGAAGATCTGGGAGCTTGGCCTTACCATCCCAGACCCTGAACTGAAGAAGGATCCGGAGACTGGCAAGTGGTCATTTGGTGACCCGGACTGGGATGAGTTCAAGCGCGTCATCAACGGACATGGACCATGCAACGCCGAACGCCTCGCCGTGCGTCGCAAGGCCGAGGAGAACGGACGCTGGGTGCGTCAGGCGCTGGCACGTCCGTCAGAAGAATACGTTGCTCCACTGGCCTGACCGAAACCTCCCGCGGTACACGTCAGATTCTCTCACTACCGGCAGGATGCACCGTGCCGCCACTTCGGCCTGTCCCCGTACCCACTGACCCCAACGACACGCTATCGCAGCTTGACTCATTTATCCGGTTGGTGCAGATACTGCGTGCTGACTGTCCCTGGGACCGTGAGCAGACGCACCAGAGCATTTCTCACCTTCTCATCGAGGAGGCTTACGAAACGCTTGATGCCATCCAGCAGGGTAATGATGATGAGCTCCGGAAGGAGCTCGGAGATCTTCTCCTGCACGTGGTCATGCATGCGGTGATTGCCGAAGGTCGTGGCGCATTTACGTTACGTGAACTGGTCGCCGGTGAGTTTGCCAAGCTAGTGAATCGGCATCCACACATCTTCGGAGATGAACAGACCGAAGACACGGCTACCGTACTGCAAAACTGGGAACGCCTGAAGATGAAGGAGGGTCGTACCTCAGTGCTTGACGGTGTGCCGAAAACTCTGCCGGCCGCACTGCGGGCCCAGCGTGTCCAAGAGAAGGCTGCCAATGTGGGCTTCGACTGGCATGATCGCAGGGACGTCTGGGCAAAGGTGCACGAGGAGATCGCCGAGATGCAGCACGAGATCGATGCCGGTAACAAGCCCGGTGCCGCGCGCGAGTTCGGTGACGTGCTCTTTGCACTCGTCAACGCGGCACGTCATGAAGGCATCGTCGCCGAAGAATCTCTGCAGGCCACCACCAATACCTTTATCAGCCGATTTCAGCATATCGAACGTCGTGCTGCCGAGATCGGTCGTGAGCTGCGCAGCATGACGCTTGAAGAAATGGATGCCTTCTGGAACGAGGCCAAGGGGCTCGAAAAGTGAGGCAAGTATTCTGCACGCTGACAATTGCAACGCTGCTGATCCTTGTGGGTACTGGGTGCGGATCATCCGACACTGAGCCGGCTGATCAGAAGTTAGCAGACACGCTGGCTGCCAAGCCCCCTGCGAATCTGAGTTCCGAGGGTGTCGATACAACGCGTATGAGCCTGATCGACAGCACCGTGCAGGTGCATGCCGATTCATTCCCACGTCCGCGAGGGCGCGTGGTGAATATGCTGGTCACGGGCGTCGATGCTCGCCTAGGCGAAGGCGGCGGACGTGCCGACGCTAATCATCTCGTGCGGTTCTTCCTTGACTCCGGCTGCGTGGAGATCATCTCGATTCCGCGTGGTACTGCGGCCGACGCTGGGTTCCCGGACACGACCACGTTCAACATGCTGGCCAACGTCCGAACGGCCAAAGGTCAGAGTGGGTACTTCAAGGCCGTTGCTGAGATCGCCGGTATCACCAAGGTTGACTACTGGGTGGAGTTTGGCTTCTCACAGGCGCTAGGCCTACTCGAGTTGATGGGATACCGGGATAATGCTTCGTCGACGCTCCGGGTGCTCCGCTCGCGGAAGGCCTACGCTACTGGTGACTATCAGCGTACGTACAACCAGGGGCAGTTCATCCGGCAGGCGCTGCTGCGCACCTTCGATAAGACGGACGACTTCCTTGGACAGCTGGCCATGCGTGCAGCCCTTGCCATTGTCGAAACAAACCTGACCTACGAGACTACGCAGGGTCTGCTGGAAGAACTCCGTAGGCACGGTTTCTCCTCGCAGTCGAAGGACCGCGTCTGGGTCCGCGTCAAGCCTGAAGAGATATCACACTTCCAGGTCATTGACTTCGATAGCACCAAGGTGGCCGCTCTGGACAAGCAGATCTCAAACCGCGTCGATCATACCATACCGGATACAGCCCGCGTAACGTCCCAATCCGTTGAACGGCGTCTGGCTGGAATGATCACGAGAGCTTCAGCTGACAGTGCTCGTAGTGCGGCGTCGGTGATCCGTACCCTTCAACGTCCATATCGTCAGCGGGCATGGATGCAGGTGCCTGATCGGGCGCGGCGTAATGCGCAGCGCGACCGGATCTGCGCGCTGCTCGTGGCCTCGTACCGCCGTGTGGGCCGCATGGAGGATGCAAAACAGGTGGAAGGTTTCTTGGCTCTCGACAAGTCTGTCAACGCAGGTACGAAAGCGGATTGAGCCGCGCGCTCCCGTTCCACACCTCGAAGTGAACGACATCGCCGTCCATGCTGGTGCCACTGTTTCCCAGCAACGTTCCGGCTTGAACAGTTGAACCGGATGCGACACGGACGCTGGCCAGGTTCGCATAAACCGTGCGGAAGCCGTTCTGATGATCAACAATTACGAGCGAGCCGAAGCCCGGCAGCCATGTCACGGTGCTAACTCTGCCGGAGGCCACGGCGTCGACACCGCTCCCTCGCGATGCACGGATATCGATCCCGGGATTCTCTAGGGTTGTTCCTGTTTGCGGATTCCGATACATGCCATACCCCTGCGCAATCGATCGTGACGACGTCGGCCAGGCCAAAGATTTGCGCGAGAATGCACCTCGTTCCGGCAAGGGGCCTGCATCGACTCGCGTCCTATCGGGAACTGCCGAGCCCCCTGTCCGCGGAGCACGCGAGCGCGCTTCAGCCTGACGTCGCTGCTGATCCTTGCGAACGAGATTGCGGATCATTGAGGCGATCCTCTGAGCACTGGCCTGTTTGGCGCG
The DNA here is from genome assembly GCA_044376225.1 of Patescibacteria group bacterium. Lineage (GTDB taxonomy): Bacteria > Bacteroidota > Ignavibacteria > Kapaibacteriales > Kapaibacteriaceae > UBA10438. The sequence continues at coordinate 11,502 of JBILLF010000041.1, forward strand.
GAGCTCCTCGAGCAGCTTCGACTTCGACTGCACGACCCTCTGCAGATCGCGCTCACCGGAGCGGATGGTCTTATCGACTTCCATTCGGCGGTACTGGTTGATCTGCAGCATCTGTTGCTGCTGCTGCGCAAGCGAGCCGACTTCGAGGACGCGATTTTGAAGCGAGTCGGCTACCGTGTTCATGCGATTACGGAAGGTGCTCACAGCTGCGGTGGTTCGCTGAAAGACCAGCGAATTGAGTCGTGATGGCCCTTGTGGTAAATGCCTGCGGCGCTGATGTTCATTGAACACCGAACGGGTGAGTGTACGCCATCGCTGCTCAGAGCGGCGTATAGAGCTCTGCGTCTGGCTCACCTGAGACTGGATAACAGCAACAGAATCCTGCAGTCTGCGCAGGGAGCCTTCAAGTCGGACAATCTGCTCGCGCAGCTGTGTGCGCTGCCGCTGCGACAGCGTGAGCGTGCGTCGAGCTACACGCTCTTTGCCGGAAAGCTCTTTGATGCGGGCACGCGTCTGCTCAATTGACAGACGCAGCTTGCGAAGCTCTTCGCTGCCGTCTTTGACCGATGGTTGTGCCGCAACGGCGGTCAGCATCAGAGGCAACAGAACACCGATGCAGACGATCACCGTGCGACCCATCAATAGACCTCCGTGCTGTGGCGTTCGATGTGAGCACCGAGTCCACCTAGCTTGTGCTCGAGAGCCTCATATCCACGGTCGAGATGATACACACGAAGGATCTCGGTGCTGCCGTCGGCAACTAGGCCCGCCATGACAAGACTCACGCTGGCGCGAAGGTCGCTTGACATGACCGTAGCGCCGGTAAGATGTGCGCCACCCTTGACGACGCAGTAGCCATCGCCGGTCTCAATTGTAGCGCCGAGTCTCTGAAGCTCGGGCACGTAGCCGAAGCGCGTCGGATAGATCATGTCTTTGATTCGTGAGGTCCCCTGAGCCGTCAGCATGTAGGCAGCCCACTGGGCCTGGGTGTCGGTTGGGAAGCCCGGATAGATCGCCGCGGTCACATCAACGGCTTCTGGTGTATGGTCCAGACGTACGCGCATTGTCGATCCGTCGATCTGCACTGAGCAGCCCGTTTCCTCCATACTCTGCGTAACGGCGCTCAGATGTGATGGTTCGACATTGGTCAGCGTCACATCACCGCGCGTCATAGCCGCCGCCAGCATGAATGTAGCCGCTTCTATCCGGTCAGGAATGGTGGCCTCGGTCACGGGATGCAACTCATCAACTCCGTCGATCTCAAGCGTCGTCGTTCCGATTCCGTCGATCTTCGCACCCATCCGGACGAGCATGTGGGCTACGGCCGTCACTTCTGGTTCGATGGCCACATTTGTCAGCGTCGTATGCCCCTTGGCAAGAACCGCCGCCGTCAGGATGTTCACCGATGCACCCACGCTAGAGATGTCGAAATGAAAATGCGTTCCCTGCAGTCGCTGACAGGACGCGTTGATGTATCCTTCGCTGAGCTCGATCGTTGCACCGAGTTTCTCCAGCCCCTTCAGATGAAGGTCAACCGGACGTGGACCAAAGTTGCAGCCGCCCGGAAGTGACACGCGTGCCTTCCCATAGCGGGCCACGAGTGGTCCCAATACATAGATCGATGCCCGCATCTGCTTGACATGCTCGTAAGGGGCTTCGTGGCTCGTCACATTGGACGCATCGAGGCTCAGCACGTCACCGTCGAGATGCATACCGACGCCCATTGAGCTGAGCAGCCGACTCATTGTACCGAGGTCGCGGTTGTTCGGGGTGTTGGTGAGCGTCAGCGTTCCGCCTGTGAGAAGGCAGGCCGGCATCAGCGCAAGTGAGGCGTTCTTTGCCCCGGAAATGGCCACGGTTCCTTGAAGGCGCGTGTTGCCGTGCACGATGAACTTGTCCATGTGCAAAGATAGAATCTTCCCTGGCCGTATCTTCGCACTCCCGTTAGAGGTGCTGCACGGAAATGTGCGGCTGAGATCACACTCTTGGTACCTGATCCGGATAATGCCGGCGCAGGGAAACGGCGATCACCCTCGTAACGGACGTTTCCATAGTGTTTCATCACCTAGGAGTCCGTCCATGTTTGCCTTCTTTGTCCTGCTTACAGCAGTATTCATCCATCCGTCAACCGGTATGACGGCCAGAGCCGACTCCACGGCAGTGGGCGATTCGCTCCGCATCGTGAAGGGCCGTGCTCTCGAGGTGTCGAGTTATCGAATCGGACGCACGGATCCGGTGACGCATACCACCATTTCGCGGGACGTCATCCGGCAGTGGCATCTCGGCCAGGACCCGCAGTTCCTGATCGAGCGGGCCACACCCTCCGTGCTATCTTTTTCGGAGTCAGGTTCCGGCGTTACGAACTATGGTTCGTTTCGGCTGCGGGGTATCGACCAGACGCGGGTGAACGTGACCGTTGACGGTGTGCCGCTGAACGATATGATCGACCAGGGCGTGTTCTTCTCGAACATCGGCGACCTTGTCAACGGCATGTCGTCGATCCAGGTTCAGCGGGGCGTCGGTATGAGCAGTAACGGTACTGCCGCCTTCGCCGGCGCGGTTAACTTCGAGACGCCGGCCGTGCAGCCGAAGACTCCGTCGGTCGAAGCTTCCCTTGACCTTGGTTCGTTCAACCTGTCGCGAGGTAGTGCAACGCTCTCTACCGGTCAGCTCAGCAATGGGGTAAGCCTGATGGCCCGTGTAACGCGGCTGACTTCGGATGGCTTTCGCCGGAACACGGGCACTGATGCCACCTCGATGATGGTCTCTGGCTCCTGGGTTCGCGACCGGGACATGGTTCGCGTGCTTGCTTTGTGGGGGCGTACTGATAATCAGTTGGGGTACTACCCTGTGCCCAAGCCCCTTGCCGAGGCTGATCCGAGAACGAACATCAACGACTCGACCGACCGGGACGACTTCGGTCAGAGCCTGATGAAGCTGACCTATGCACGCGCGCTCTCCGATGGAATCATGTGGGAGTCCACTGTCTATGGAGGCTTGGCAGGGGGCGATTACTTCTCTGGATTTCGGGACAGTGCTGGCGCGCTGACGCAGATCAATTACCCGCTGAAGAACCGCCACAGCGGTGTGATGTCCATGTTGGCTATCAATAACCTTGCAACGGGACTCAACACCACCGTCGGTGTGCATGGATACATTTTCCGCCGTCGTAATTGGGAGTTCACGACGCCGGCCAGCGATTCACCATACTACGATGACAACACACAGAAGAATGAGCTCAGTGGTTTTGTCCGTGGTGACTACACCAGTGGTGGGCTCACGGCCCGGGCTGATGTTCAGGTTCGGTATGTTGATCTTGTCTTTTCTCCGGACCAACGAACGGGCATCACCGAGCCGCTTCCGGTTCACTCTTGGTTGTTTATCAATCCACGGCTGGGTGTGACCTACAACTTCAACGACGCCTCGGAACTCTATGCGTCCTATGGACGCACAAGCCGAGAACCGACGCGGTTCGACCTGCTGGGCTCGACGCAGATCACATCGGCTAACGTCAATGTTTTGCGCAACCCAAACACGGTGCGTCCGGAAGTGGTCGACAACATCGAACTTGGCTACCGTTTTACCTCTGGTGATGTGCGCCTTTCCGCCAATGCCTTCGGTATGTTCATGACCGATGAGATCGCTCCAATCGGCGCCTTCATTGAGCAGCAGTTTGTGCAGCTACGCAAGAACGTCCCGTCAAGCCGTCGGATGGGTCTGGAGCTTGAGGCCTCGGCACGGGTGCTGCCGTCATTGGACGTTTCCGCCTCTGCAACAGCCATGTCAGCGACGATCTCCGAGTACCGTCCCGACAACATCGGGCGCGACACGGTTTTTACCAACGTCGAGCCCATTCTGACGCCGAGTCTCATGGCCAGGCTGTCCGCTATCTGGCATCTGAGTTCGGAATTGTCAGTCTCGACCGACGCTCGCTATGTCAGCGCTTCATTTGTGGATCTCAGTAATGACCCCACCATGAAACTGCCGAGCTTCGTGCGTCTCGATATGCAGGTGTTTTACAAAGTAAACGACTATTCCGAGGTCGTGGCTTCCTTCAACAACCTAACGGATGCCTTCATTGTAACGAATGGTGGGGCAGGTTCATTGAATGAAGTAGCCGTTCCGACCTACTTCGTCCAAGCAGGACGTAACTTCATGGTCAGCTTCCGGTGGAAGTTTTGACGTAGCGCAAAACCGCTTTTTCGAAACATATATTCGCGCCAATGCAACATCATGTGGTGAAGGTTACAAAACGGTGTGCGCACACCGGTGACCAAGGTCGATGTAAGAGAATGACGACATCGACACATCCTTTTTGCGGCCCGCATACGCGTGCCGTGTTGGGTGTGTCGGTGCGAAAGAGCGGTATCCCCCAAGCAGGGAAGGGGCTCTTTGCCGAGCGCATCTTTGAGGTTGACGAGCGCATTGTCGAGTACACCGGTGAAAAGCTAACAACCGAACAGTATGAGCGCCGCTATAAGTCCGAGCAGATCGGGTCATATGGCTTGGCTCTATCAGAGAAGTACGTCATTGACGCACGCCGCACTGACGCTAGCGTGGCGCGCTATGCCTGCGACTATCATGGTTCGGGCAAGAAGCCGAATGCAGAGTACGTGAACGTTGGGGGTCGCGTCTGGATCGTCGCCACACGGCGCATCAAACAAGGGGAGGAGATCTTCACCGACTACGGTGAGGAAATGCATCGAGCGCTCGGCCTGTGACGCATGCGGGTGAGTGCCTCGGCTATCACCCATCATTGCCCCACAGGGAGCCCCATGAGCGTAGAGATTGTCTCCAAACGCGATGAGACCACGCGGCTGTTCGCCAACCCGGTCCTCGAATATCTATCCCATATTCACCCGGCCACTCCGCTAGCGGCCTATCTTCCGGTGATCGGTATCGTCGGCTATGCGTCCTTTCGGGATCTGCCCTTAACCATCTCTGGTATCGTCTTTTGGTTGGGGGTTCTGCTGTGGACGTTCACCGAGTATGCCCTGCACCGTTGGGTGTTCCATTACCAGCCAACATCACGTCTCGGACGTCGGGTGCACTTTCTCGTGCACGGCATTCACCATGCCTATCCGCGCGATTCAACACGTCTGGTGATGCCGCTGATGGTCAGCGCCCCGTTGGCCGCTATGTTCTGGGGTCTCTTTGGGATCATCTTTGGGCCCTGGCGTTCCGGGGTCTTTGCCGGTTTTCTCTTCGGCTACCTGTGCTATGACATGATCCACTATGCTACTCACCACCTGCCCATGCGTAGCCGATTAGGACGTGCCCTGCGCCGCTACCACATGAACCACCACTTCGTTGATGATGACACGGCCTATGGCGTGAGTAATCCGCTGTGGGACGTTATCTTTGCGACCACGCCAAAGGATCAGTCCGGCAATAATGACCCCACCTAAAAGGGGCTCACCAAGCGCCGAATGGTCCGAACACGTTCGAGAATTCGTCAAGGATCATCCGCATGCCAATCTCCAGCACCGACATCCTCAGCGTTGCCAAAGCCATTGCGCCCGGCTGTACGCTTACCGAGCATCACGGCGACGTTACGCTCAATGTCTCGAGCGCCGAGATCACCGACGTCCTTGCCGAGTTGAAGGAAAACCCTTCGACGCAGTTCAATCAGCTGCTCGACATTACGGCCGTTGACTGGGCACGTCCCGGTGACCGGTTCGAAGTGGTGTACTTCCTCTACTCGATTCCACACGCTACGCACGTCCGCGTCAAGATCGCCGTCCGTGAAGATCATCCTCACGCGCCGACGGCCGTTCATGTGTACGAAAGTGCAAACTGGTACGAACGCGAAACGTATGACATGTACGGAATCGTCTTCGATGGCCATCCAGACCTGCGCCGCTTCTTCATGCCCGAAGATTTCATGGACGAAGACGGAACACCGCTCTACCCGCTGCGTAAGGACTTCCCTCTAATGGGAATCCCGGGGTCGCTGCCGCTGCCGCCGAAAGATTGACGCCTTCGGCATGTTGGACGCCTTCGGCGTGTTGGACGCCTTCGGCATGTTGGACGCCTTCGGCATGTTGGACGCCTTCGGCAT
>JBILLF010000147.1:0-5083 GCA_044376225.1 Patescibacteria group bacterium
TGTAGCAGTGTTAATGACGGTGTTCCTGATGAACTTACAGTTCGAGAGGATCACGTTCGCCCCTTCACTCTCCCCGTTAATGGTGCTACCCACGCCGAATGTTACGCCATCGACAGTCAGGTCCACGTCAGCCGCACCAAGGGTCATCGGCGATGTCAGCGTCGTCGCGTCACCCCAGTTTGCAAGGGCGGCTCCGGCATTGGCACCGTTCATGGTCAGTGGTTCGGTCAATGTGGCACCGGCAAATTCGCCGGGTCCAACGTCAATGATCTCGACGTTTGCCACACCAGCCGCTTCCGCAATGGTGGCCTTTGCCGTTCCCGGCGTAAGACCATCCCATGCGTCGTTGCCATTGGCACGTACATACGCAGTCACCCCTTGGGCGCTGGCAACAACTGTGCCCACCGCAAGGAGTATAGCGAGTAAAAGTGTCCGGATTCCGCTCATGGGATCCCCTCGATGATATTGATACCGCAGTTTGCTATTCTCAGTTTTTTTGATGCCGACCCCTTGGTGTGCCAAGTTATGCACATGAAGGTACTACGGCATGAAGACCCGAAACTACGCAATTCATGTGGAAAACAAACATGAATTTTATGATGTTCAATAAATTCAACGTTCAGGAGTACGTACTTATACGTCACCTTAATCCTGAACAGCCCCGTTCCTTGTGAGGTTCATACCCGATGGACTCACCATCGACGTCGGTCGCGTCGAGATTGGTCGGCGTGGTTGTAACCGGACCCGCCGTCAACTTTGTGATTGATGCGGCAATCGCCGCATCCTCACGGGGTTGCTTTCCGTCGGTGGTTGGAACATTAAAGGCATTACATGTCGCATCCAACTGCTGCGAAGAAAGGTTTCGTATGGCCACCGAACCGGCTGGGGTCTGACGGAAGCTATTTCGCTGAACGGTGACTGTCTTACCGTCGGAGGAGAGAGTCCCCGACATGAAGACTGCCGTGGGACAACTCGTGAAGAGCGAATGTTCGATCGTAACCTCCTGTTGCACCAGTGAAGCATCAACACGAATGGCACCGCTGGCAATATCGGCTGTGGCATTACAGCTGGTAAACTCGTTGTAGCTAAGCCGCACGATCTGTCCTGCGCCCGACGCAGAAATGGCGGCCTTTCCATAGTTCTTGAAGGTGTTCTCGCGGACCACTACGATTCCAACATCACCAGTGCTGAGGGCCGACATGGCAAGGGGCGTTCCGGGTTTTGCATTTGGGGTCTTTCCATCAAAGCTGCTGGCCGTGAGAAAGAACTCTGCCCACTGACTCCCCGACGTAGCGATCGGCTTGGAGCCGATGAACTTGCAGTTATAGATCGTGATGTTGGCGTTTTCACAGCGTCCACCGATCGGCACGATGTTTTCGAACTGCAAGCCAACGATCGTGATGATTGAACCAACAGCTTGTGGATTGCACTGCAGCGTGGAAGTGATGATCGTTGGTTCCTTCCACAACTCCAGGGCATTGCTGGAGTTTGCCCCCTGAAGCACCACACCCTTCGTAAGGGGTGCCCCGGCGAAAGAACCTGGACCAATATCAATGACATCCTCGCTGTAAGCTACAGCTAGAGCACCGGCAATGGTCTTCTTTGCCGTAGACTCTCCCTTGCCATCATTCGCATCATTGCCGCCGGAGCGCACATAAATGAGATTCTGGGCATAAAGGAGCGGTGTGGCAAGGGCCATCACAAAGATTACAACGAGTGATCGCAGCGTAGTCATGATCAACAGCGGAAAGTGATGGGAAGAAGTCGGGAATGAAAACACCCGCAGATGAGGATCATCTGCGGGTGTTGGGGATTCACTTAGAGCAACATCGTGAAGAGGTTCTCCACGGGTCTGAACATTATCGACGAATGATGAACGGCTGCGAGAGATTCAGGTCATTGGCACCTGTTGCCCGCAGAATGTACGCACCGTTTGTAAGCTTGCTCACATCGGCCGTCATTGGCAGGATGAAATTCGTCGTTGCATAGTCATCAAACAGCGTGCTGACGATGCGGCCAAGAGCGTCAACGATCTCGACCTTCATGCGACCTGGCTGGCGGACAGCAACCGTGATATTCAGATCCGACTCAGCCGGATTTGGATACAATTCGATCTGATCCTCAAAGTCAACATCACCAGCAATGGTCTCTCCGTTGTTTCCTGGCTTCATGAGATCGTTGTCAACGGTGTTGTTTCCGAGATACTTGTTTCGCAGGTAACAGTAGGCCGCATCTCGAGTATTCGCATCAGCCGTTGTATACACCAGGACTTCAGAGACCAGTGCGGCATTCGTGCTGGTACCCTTACCAAGGTACATGCTTGCCCCAGCAGCCGTGGCCACATCAGTGGTGTTGTCTGTACCCCACCGCACTCCACCCACGCGGGCGCCGAGAGAGATGCTCTGCGCTGTTTGATAGGTTGGATGTTGGTAGATCGTGGTCACAGGGAAGTCTGTTCCGTTAACAGTGTACGTTCCGTCAGATGATGCTCCACCAAGGAAGCCGCTGGTAGTTTCAACCGACATCGCAACACGACGGGTAGCATCGCTTCCATTGAAGTACATCTGCGTCATGTACGTGGAATTCAGGGCAAGACCTGTAAAGGTCTTTGTTGCCGTGTACTGCGTGCCTGCGTTGTTGTATACGCTCAGGATCAGGTCATAGGTCGTACCCGTTGTACCGACCAGAACAACGGACATACCCGTCTGGTGATCGCCCTGCTTGTATACTACCTGGCGAGTCGTCGAACCAAAGCTTGCTGTATTTGGTGTTTTGAAGACCGTAAACAGCGTCTTCTGCGCACCCGTCATGACAGCGGCATTCGGCGTTGCCGACATTACGCGCGTGGCACCGATGAACTCAAATGCAGCACGGTTGTTAATGCCAGTACAAGTTGGTGATCAACGCTCCGTCGGTTGCCGAGCCACCGTCTTCCGCCTTCCATCCAATTTCCAGGGTGCTCCATGGAAGTGGACCTTGACGGCCAAACAGCACACGACCAGTTCCAAAACCGGCATTGTCGTCGGCGTCGTTAACAAACTTCGCAACGTCGTTCAATGCACCCGCACTGTAGTTGGCATTGGTGATACCATACAACCGGACGGTGTCGTTTGCTCCTTGAGCACGGTGATGCTTAAAGATCATGTTAGAGACGCTGACGTTCGCCGAAGAACCTGCCTGGATCTCAAAGTAGCGACCAGTTGTGGTGGTTCCAACGGCCACCGTCTGTCCAACACGCATGATCAGATTCCGTACCGTCTTGGCGTTGACCCCACTGAACAGCATCATCTTCGTAGTGCCGGCAGCAGAGATCTGTGCGGTAGGATTGAGATCGCAGCTTGTTGCATCGGTGTTCGTCGGCTCCGGACCGGCAATGGTGATACCCTTCGAGATCGTCAGCGGGGATGCGATCTGCCATTCGCCCGGCAACAACATCACAAATCCGGTTGACGACACAAGATCAATTGCCTTCTGAATACTACCTTGATCCAAGCCGGACGAATTGTCGCCGTTCACGTACAACGTGGTTGGCGAGAAACCGGTGAAGGTACACGTAGAAGTAGCCAGTACAAATGACGTCGGCGACGTGAAGAGTGGCTCCAAGTTCACCTGATAGAGATCAACATCAACGCGCCTGAATGTCAGCGGCTTGGTGATGATCGGACCGTTGGCCCCTTCATTGTAGGCAACCGCTGATCCGTCATTGCTTTGAATGATGTTGATCGTGTTCTCAGGACTTGACACCTCAGCAACTTCGATGGCCTTTGTGATCGACCCAAGTGGCTTGGACGACGTTCCCGTACCGGTCACATCGCTACCAGCCCTCGTACCTGTCGACTTGTTGTTCACATAGTAGGTTTCGCGTGCATAGGCATTGACGACGGTGGTCTCGTCGCCATCCGGTGGCGGACAGGCACCCGCATCAAGTACGCGAATTGTGTATGAACCGGAAACAAGGTCAGGGTCAATACTCGTCAGCTCAAATGTACCCGAGCCAGTGTTGTCATCCCAGCTTACCACTGTTGGATAATCCGGCACACCCGATGGCTTTGATTGCCATTGGTACGTGTATGGCGGCGTTCCACCGGTGACGCTCAAGGTGAACGTCACGGTCTCTGTTGCACGAACAAATGGAGCACTCGTGTTTGCGTTATCCGTGAAGGTAACCTCCAACATAGGAGGATCGTTAACGACAACCTGATCTACGTTCGTTACACATTCCGGATTCACAGCGCTGCCATTTGTTGTCGCCAACGTCGTTACATACACGTTGTATGTACCCGAGGTCAGCCCCGTAAAGCTTGTAGATGTCTGTGGACCAGTTGTTGAGCCACCCTCTCCGAGCTTGGTGATCGAATACTGGTATGTTCTATCGGTGGCTAGGTCGTGCGTGCCACCAGTTCCACCTTGGACATCGATCGAACCGTCGCTTCCGCCATAACATGTTGGATCCACGGTAGCAACAGATGAGCTCGTACCAACGACTGTCGGTTCATAGATCACGACCGAGGTTGAGATGTCAGTGTTCGACTCTGGATTCTCTCCATCGACAGCAAGTGCCCGAACCGTAACAGTATAGGTACCTGCCGACAGTCCACTAAAGGTACTCGACGTCGTAGGACCGTGATCCTCCTGGCCGGAGATGAGGTACTCGTATGAACGAGGATCTGCCTCTGCGTGTATGCCGCCATCTGCACCTGTGACCGTAATCACAGCATCAATTGATGCATTACATGAAATGTTGGTCGTGGCAATGCTGGCAGTAACAGCGCTTGGACGGTAGATCACTTGCTGATCTACATACGTCGTGCACGTTGGTGTTGTACCGTCACTGCTCGCTAGCGCAACAACGTACGTTGTATACGTACCAGCCTCAAGACCGGTGAACGACGCTGACGATTGCTGTGCCCAATCGTTCGTTCCGTTGCGAACGATGTAGTACTCATAGGTGCGGGTTGTTTCATCATCGTGTGTTCCTCCTGTCGGTGCCGCAAACTCAATGCTTCCATCGTCGAGGTCATTCCTCGAGATATTAACCTTAGTCGTTGACGAACTAACCGATGTTGGTTCCCAGATGGTTACC
>JBILLF010000010.1:0-50940 GCA_044376225.1 Patescibacteria group bacterium
GCGTCCAAAGCACGGGGCAAGGGGCTCACCAGTAAACTCAGGATGGTCGGCAAGGAACGTCTCCACAACGTGCTCGTTTTCTTCGGGCATGATGCTGCATGTTCCATAGACAAGCACACCGCCCTTTGCAACGCGCGACGCATACTCGTCGAGCACTTGACGTTGCTTGCGGGCATGACGTGCAAGCGTATCGGGCGTGATGCGCCACTTGGCCATTGGCATGCGCCGCACGGTTCCCAGACCGCTGCACGGGGCATCAACTAGCACGAGGTCGAATCGCCGATCATCTCGCTGCTGAGCGCGAGGTTCAGTGCGTTCAACGCTAATGCAGCGCACACCGGCGCGGTTTGCGCGCGGACCGATCTCTTTCAATCGGTTCCACTCGATATCGTTGGCCACAATCTGCCCCTTTACCATCTGCAGATCTGCTAGGTGTAAGGCTTTGCCGCCGGCTCCTGCGCAGGCATCAAGGATGACGTCGTGCTCACGTGGCGCACAGGCATAGCCGATGAGCTGACTGCCTTCGTCTTGGATCTCGACGATGCCGCCTTTGTACAGTGGATGCTGCAGAAGATTGATGCGCTGGTTGACGATGACGGCGGCAGGTGAGAGGGGGCTTGCTACAGCATCGATGTTCTCTGAATGCAGGTGCTGAAGCACACGCTCGCGCGAGGCGCGACGCAGGTTTACGCGCAGGACGAGTGGCGCGGCCAACGTCATGCCCTGCCACACATCGGCGGCATCACTCCACCGCTTCTTCGTGGACGCTAGTAGCCAGTCCTGCGTGCACACGCGCACATGTTCGGGTAGCACGTCCGTCCAAGGGCCGAGACCATCAAGCCCCTTTTCCATCAGAGCATGTCCGGCGTGCACAACATCGGTCATGTCCTCGTGTGCGGCAATGGCCTCACAGAGCGTGAGTGTGCGCAGCGTGTGAAACACCAGACCACTGATAAAGCGCCGATCGCTGGCGCCGATGTACTTCTTCGAGCGGAAGTACTCGGAGGCAATAACATCGCTCGGCTGCGGACTCTTGCGGATGATGCGCACGAGTTCGGCACTGTGGCCGAGAAGGGACTCTAGCTGCATCGGATAACGATCTTTCCGAACTGCTCTCCGGCGCGCATGCGCTCAAAGGCTTCCTGCGCCGTATCGAGCGTGTGAAGGGAGTCCACCATCGGAACAATGCGATGTGTTGTAACAAATGATAGCATGTCGGCGAAGTCCTGTTGCGTCCCCATCGTCGAGCCGACCAGTGTGATCTGCTTCCAGAAGATGCGGTGGATGTTGAGGGTCGGTACCATGCCGCGAGAAGCTCCGTACACTGCGATGCGTCCGCCTGGGCGCACAATATTCGTGTAGTCGTTGATGTATTCGCCGGCGACGGAGTCCACGATCAGATCCACTGGACCAAGTTGGGAGGCTTGTTTCGTCCACCCATCGGAGCGCACATTCACCGTAGCGTGAGCGCCAAGCTCCGCGGCTCGAGCAAGCTTTGTATCCGAGGTGCTGCTGACGATAACCCGCGCTCCGGCAGCAATGGCAAGCTGCATGGCCATTAGGGCCACGCCACCGCCAATGCCGGTGATGAGCACCGTCTGGCCTGCCTGCAGAGCCCCCTGCACCATGAGTGCCCTCCACGCCGTTACACCGGCCAACGGCAATGCTGCGGCCTGTTCATCGGTGAGGTGGGAGGGGGCTTCATGCACGTATCGTGCATCAATACAGATCTCCTCGGCAAGCGTACCCTGTGTGGGCATTCCGAGCACCGTGAACTTTGGTCCTTGCGCCCGGGGATCATCACCCCATTCTAGTGACGGGTCGAGTACTACTCGCTTGCCCACCAGGTGCGAGTACTCTGGCCCCTGTACTGCCTCGCCACATCCGTCCGAGCCGAGGATGGCAGGCAGAACAATTCGGGCGTACTTCCCCTCAGAGATATACACATCGCGATGGTTCAATGCTGCGGCATGAAGGCGAATGCGCACATCATTGTCACCGCATCGCGGCGCGTCCACATATTTTACCGACATTCCGTCGGTGTCCAGCACTAGTGCTCGCATCTGCGAAGCTAAAAAGGATTCTCCACCTTCAACTGCTTCATGATTACCTGACCATGTTGGAGGTCTTCCGTGCAGAGCTTGTGGCAGCCAGCAATGAGAGCTGACGCAACGATTAGCGAATCATAGATGCCGAAGTGATACCGAAGCATCAGCGACAGGGCCAAGTCGTGGTGATCGGGTGTGATCGACTCAACATAGCAGAGGCGCCGCACGGCTTGGCAGAGCTCGAGAACTTCCGGAAGGGGCATGCGTAGTTTACGTGTAGCGACCGATACAACTTCGTTGAGTACCTGAACGCTGATCGTTGGTCGCCGTTTCAGTAGCTGCTCAACGGTCGAGGCCTTTCGGGGATCATCCGAAAGCATGTAGAGCAGAACGTTCGTGTCAACAAACGTTTTAGCGCTCATGAGCCCCCTCGCGGTCAAAGCGAAAGTCCTTTGGAAGTCTTCCACGGAAGCGCCGAATCCGCTCAAGCAGAACGGCGGGGTCGTCGTACCGATGAATGATGAACGACTCTGTATCGCCCCGAACGAGCTCGATCTCGTCGCCCTCCTGAATGTTCATCTCCTCCACCATACTCACAGGCAGGCGGATGGCAAGACTGTTACCCCATTTCGATACACGCATTTTTGAGATCCTCTAAAGACGTGGCAAAGATATACAATGTGGGCCAATGTATATCATTGCCCCACGCATCCCACGGCTGAAGCCGTGGGCAGTTATGCGAAGAGTTTGTCACCTGGGCCCCGGTACAAACAGAAGGCCGGGATCCATGCGCCACAGAGAGTTACCTCTTCGCATAACTGCCCATGGCTTCAGCCATGGGACAGAAAGAAAACAGCCCCATGACAAATCAGCATGCACAGGATTTTAGATTCCCCTCATTTCCCATGGCTGAAGCCGTGGGCCATTATGCGAAGAGTTTGTCACCTGGGCCCCGGCCTGCGCCGGGGAGACGTTGGCCCACTTTTCACTATCTTCGCGCCATGTTCTTGCGAATCACGGCATCGGTCCTTCTTGCGTGCATGACGCTCGTCATGGGCGTGGCGGCTGTGCATACGCATGAACACCATGATGAGCCGACGCATGAAGTCGTGTCGGCCGTGGGTAGCCATCACGAGCAGGTCTCGGTCTGTGCGCTCTGTAAGGTAACGAAGGAGCGCGCAGAGTTCAGTGCATGCAATCTGGACGTGGCGTGGGTGCCGAGCGACACATTCACGCCCCCTTTCGTCAGGAACCTTGTGAGCGACCGGTGTCCGCAGGAGCGCACCGGAAGAGCACCTCCGCAGGGATGAACGCGCTGGGCGCCATGCGCGTCCGCCATTAACCGAGCAGCATCGTGATACCGAGCGCCCACGTGCGCGGACTTGCTGCCGTGTTCATCCACACCTGATTCAACCATTTCATGATCGTAACCTTGCTGTTGCTGTCGGCGCTCGCCGACACGCACATCCATGGCATCGTCCGTGACAGTGCCACACGAGCCCCGTTACACGGAGCCGTGGTACGCATCGACGGAACGGTGAAAGGGGCTATTGCCGACCGTTATGGGGCGTTTCATCTATACGACCTTCATCAGGACACGGTGCGTCTGGTGGTGTCATACGTTGGATACCAAACCGAACGTGTAGTGGTGCTGCTGAGCGACGGACGCAGAGAGGTCCGGCTGGATATCACCATGCGCTCGACGAGTGTGCGCGGACAGGAGATCCAAGTCACCGATGAGCGTATCGCGCACTCTGCACTGCCGACGCAGCAGGCTCGGGTGCTCACGTCGGCCGAGATCGACGAGCACCGTGGACAAACCTTTGCCGACGCGCTGACGCAGGTAGCGGGTGTGACGGTACTGCAGACCGGACCGAGCCTGAAGAAGCCGATGATCAACGGTTTGACTGGGACGCGGCTGGTGCTGCGCAACAACAACCTCGTCCAGGAGGGGCAGCAATGGGGTATTGAGCACGCCCCCGAGATTGACGCATTCTCGCCCTCGCGCATCACCGTTGTGAAGGGGCCGGCCGCCGTGATGTTCGGTCCCAACGCCATGGGTGGAGTGATCGACGTTGAGTCACGTCCCATTCGAAAAGATCCCGGTTTGCACGGTGAGGCAACCATTAACCTCTTTAGTAATGGACGGCAGGGGGCTGTGGGTGCCTTCTTCGAAACAGCCCAGGTGGCTGGACTGCCCGTGGCCGTGCGTCTGCAAGGAAGTACTCGCATGGGAGGCGATGCCCAAGCTCCCGACTACATGCTCAACAACACAGGTGTGCGCGAGCTCAATGCGAGTCTGACGATGGAAGTGGGCGATGAGCGGCTTGGACTGAGCACGGTGGCATCCATCTTTTCAACCACCCTTGGGATCTTCGGTGGCGCACACATCGGCAACGCAACCGATATGCTCCGCGCCATCCAGCGCGGGAATCCGAGTTCTACGCGCCCCTTTTCCTACGAGATCACGAACCCGCGTCAGGAGATCTCACATGCCATGGTGTCGGTCAAGGGGCATGTAGAGCTCTCGCAGGAGGAGCGTATTGTTCTGACGGTCGGACATCAGGTGAACGACCGTAATGAATTCGATGGTCACAACGTTCGAATACGAGGTAGAGGCGTCGACCCGATTCAGCGGGCGGCCGATTCAGTGGCTCGACTCGAGAGGGCCCTGGCTACGCCAGCAATGAACCTTCTGCTTTCGACAACCTCACTCGATGCTTCACTGGAACATGCACTCTCCGACCGCATTCGAGGCACGGCCGGCATCTCGTCGATGTGGCAGCTAAACGAGCGCTCGGGTTCGGTCATCCTCATTCCCGATTATCGACTCTGGGGCATCGGAGCCTTTCTCTATGAGTCAATCATGCTTCATGATGTGACGATCAGTGCAGGCCTGAGGTATGACGTTCGTGATCTCAAGGCACGGATCATCAATCGGGCCACAGGTGAAGCCCCCTTGCAGTATCGCCGCTGGCAGAACTTCAGTGCGAGCATCGGAGCGCTCTGGAATCCGATCGAAGATCTGACGCTAACGTGGAACGTTGCCTCTTCGTGGCGTCCTCCGCAGGTGAATGAGCTCTACAGCAATGACGTGCATCATGGCTCTGCCTACTATGAGATCGGCGATAGTACCCTGGCCTCGGAGCGAACCCTCGGAACGGATGTCGGAATGAAATACGAGATCGGCCGTGCTACCATTGAGACATCAGCCTTCCTAAATCGTATCGATGATTACATCATGGCTGTGCCCGACCCGGCAAATCCAACTATTACCGTTCGCGGAACATTTCCGACCTATCGCTTTACGCAGATGACGGCTCGCCTGTTCGGAGGCGACCTTAGTCTGACGGTGCCACTTCATGAGCAGTTGAACGTCTATGGTCAGGCATCTTTCGTGCGAGGTGACAATCTCGACCGTGACGAGCCATTGCTGTTCATTCCTGCCGACCGGGGGCGTGTAGGTCTTCATCTTCATGCCGAGGACGTTGGTCCTATCCACGATGCCTACGTTGACGTGTCCATTGCGGGCGTTCGACGTCAGGATCGTGTTGTGCCCGGACGTGATTACGCCGAGCCCCCTGCGGGATACTCCCGAACTGATCTTTCGCTAGGGGGCGTGCTCACGCTACCCTACGGTCTCCCTGCGCGCATAACACTTGCCTGCACTAATCTCTTTGACGCTGCCTATCGCGAGTACCTGAGTCAGTACCGGTACTTCGCCGATGACCTTGGACGAAACATCATTCTTCGATTCACAACTTCATTTTAAGGAGTCACCCTATGAACACTTCATCAAATGCGTTGCAACGCTGCAGGCGCATGATGCTGACGTCAGTTACCGCATTGACATTGGCACTCCTCGGTACATCGTGCGATCACCTTGGCGATCCGCATGATCACAGCGGTGATCATGATGCCGTTACCACCGTTACGCTGACGCTTGTAGCCCAGGGAACCACCGACACAACGCGTGTGACATGGGAGGACCTGGACGGTGTTGGTGGGAACAACCCTAATCGCATTGATACGCTGTTTCTCAAGCCCGGTGCTATCTACCTCGGTTCCGTACAGTTTGAAAACCGTGCGAAATCACCGGTGGAGAACATCACGGAGGAAGTCCTTGAAGACGCCGACGAGCATCAGGTGTTCTACACTGTCAGCAACAGCTTGGGTCAGGTAACCGTGCTCGACAAGGATGGCAGGGGGCTTCCGCTGGGTTTGACGTTTTCTATTGCCACGACCACGGCTGCAGCTGCTGTACCCGGCTCACTGACGCTATCCCTGTACCATTACGAGTCGGAATCCGCGAAGAACGGCACCGATCTGGCCGACGAGACCGACGTTGAGGTGACATTCCCGCTGATCGTCCGATAGGGGATAACCCGTTATGACGCAATGGCCTGCGAATGTGCATATTCGTGCACTCGCAGGCCATTGTTCATGACGCCCGACATCCTTTCAACCCCTATCGAATCGGTTCGTTTCGTCGTCGTCGATGTTGAGACGACTGGCGGAACACCGCGTGACCATCGCATGACGGAGATCGCGATGTGCGTGGTGGAAGACGATGCGATCGTGCGGCGTCATGAGTCGCTCATGAACCCCCATCTTCCAATCCCGGATTTCATCCAGATGATGACGGGCATCACCAATGCGATGGTGGCCGATGCACCGGAAGAAGATGTTGCATTGCAGCCAGTGATCGCCGAGTTGTTCTCTGATGAACAGGTTGTGGTCTTTGTCGGTCATAACGTCGGCTTCGATTGGAGCTTTGTTGAGTCGGCGATCGAACGAATGGACGAGGTCCCGCCCGACATTCACAAGCTCTGTACGTGTCGGCTATCCCGTCGAATATCCACTGGTCTTGCCAAGCACAACCTCGGAGCCGTAGCTGAGCACTATGGTCATGTGATCTCGGCGCGTCACCGCGCCATGGGAGACACCGAGGCCACGGCACAAGTGCTCATCCGAATGATCGAGCGAGCCCGCACCGAGCACGAGGCGGCAACACTGGAAGACCTCATCGCACTGCAGCATGTTCAGCGCACCGCCTCGAAGACCATGTCGGCCGCGGCGGCCAAGCGGCGGACAATGCTCGCCCCCTATCTGCGCGAGTTACCCGAAGAACCGGGCGTGTATTACTTCCTGAATGCCAAGAAGCAGGTGCTCTATGTGGGCAAGGCCAAGTCGCTGCGCTCTCGGGTGATGTCGTACTTCAACGACGCTCCGCTCCACGGACGCAGCGTGCAGAAGATGATTCGCTATGTCCGCCACATTCAATGGGAGACCACCGGAACGGAGCTGGCAGCGATCTTGCTGGAATCGCGCGAGATCAAGCAGCGTCTTCCGGTGCACAATGTAGCATCGCGCAAGTACAGGGCGCCGGCGTTTCTCAAGATCACCAACGAGGCCTTCCCACGTCTCGAACTGGCCTCGAGCATTGAGTCGGACGGAGCCGAGTACTTCGGTCCGTTCCGCAGTCACCGCATGGCGCAGCGCATCCTTGACATGGTGGTGCGGGAGAACAAGCTGCGCACGTGTGCTGGCGAGTTGCACCCGCATGTCGAGATAAGGCCATGCTTTGACTACCACATCAAACGTTGTAACGGTCCGTGTGCGCTGCATCAGACCATCGATGATTACAACGAATCCGTCGATGATGCCCGCCGTTTCCTTAGCAATGTTGAGCAGGGGGCCGTGGGACGCCTTCGAACGCAGATGGAGCTTGCCGCTGCCGAGCTTGATTATGAGCGTGCGGCTGTGCTGCGCGACGGTATTCGTGAGGTGGAGCGGGCAATGCTGCACGCATCGGATCGCCCCCTGGCCGTGACCGATACGAACGTGATGATCTTTGTGCCGGTGGGCGAGAAGAGTTCTACGATCGAGGTCTATGCGCTGCGAGCCGGACGTCTGGCATTCCAGCGCGAAGTGGGCCTGAAGGCACCGAAGGACGCGATCATTGCAGAGCTCACATTCCTCTTTGCCGAGCCAGCGCCTGCTTCGCGCTTTACCAGTCGGGAGCTGAACGAACTGCAGATCATCACCGGGTGGTTGTACGGACGCCGTGAGCGAGCCCACACCTGTGTGGTGCATGCGCCCGAACTAGTTGGTGAGCTTGTCCAGGCTGCGTTCGGACAGTTCGTGCAGGCCATTGCCGACGTTGCCCGTGCTGCACCGCCAAGTGAGTATTCCCAACTGCCTGAGTACGATGACCTCGGCGCTTGAGCATATCTACTCCGGGGAGTACGCCGTTGTAGATGTGCGAACACCTGCCGAGTATGAAAAGGGTCATATCGTCGGTGCTGTAAACATCCCGTTGTTTGCCAACGAGGAGCGGGCCGACGTCGGCACCCGCTACGTGCAGCAATCGCGTGAAGAAGCCATCCAACGCGGACTCGAACTCGTCGGACCGCGTCTTGCCGGATACGTCGAACAGGCACGTGGTCTCGGTAAGCCCCTTATCGTCTACTGCTGGAGAGGGGGCATGCGCAGCTCTTCGATGAGCTGGCTGTTTTCAACGAGTGGTCTTTCCTCACAAACAGTGCCGCGCGGCTATAAGGGCTTCCGCACCGTAGCCGCCGAAGGTTTGTCCCTGCCCTGGCAGTGGCGCGTGGTGGCAGGTCCGACGGGCTCCGGCAAGACAACGTACCTCCGCACACTTGCGGAAGGGGGCGAGCAGGTTCTCGACCTTGAAGGTTTGGCCAACCACAAGGGCTCATCCTTCGGGGGCATCCAACAGCCGGCACAGCCCACCACCGAACACATGATGAACCGTATCCATCATGCCATGAGGGGCTTCGATCTCTCGCGTCCGGTGTGGCTCGAAGACGAAAGCCGCACTATCGGACGTGTGCACCTACCTGAGGTCCTCTACGAGGCGATGAAGATCGCCCCACGTCACGTTCTGGAAACGCCCCTTGAAACGCGCATCACCAACCTCGTCGCAGAATACGGTCAACTCCCACCCGGAGAGCTAGTTGCAGCCTTCGAGCGCATCCGCGAAAAACTCGGCGGCGACCGCACGCAGCGGGCTATCGAAGCCGTCCAACGTGGGGATATGACTACAGCCGTAGAGATCACCTTGGATTACTACGACCGGACATATGCGTTTACGGTTGGGCGAATGACGAGGGATAAGTAACTCGTCACTAGTCACTGGTCACTCGTCCCTCGTCCCTCGTCCCTCGTCACTCGTCCCTCGTCCCTCGTATCTTCGGCCATGATCGCACTCACTCAATTCTCACACGGAGCCGGATGCGGATGTAAGATCGCGCCGGCAGTACTTGACGGAATCCTTCAGACCTCGTTGCAGATGCCGCATGATGCGCGGCTCATCGTTGGAAATGCATCGAAGGATGATGCAGCGGTGTACGACTTGGGTGATGGCACGGGCATCGTTAGCACGACAGATTTCTTCATGCCGATCGTCGATGATCCGGTGGACTTCGGTCGCATCGCCAGTGTAAATGCCATCAGCGATGTGTATGCCATGGGAGGACGTCCAATGATGGCCATTGCCATCCTTGGGTGGCCTATCAACACGGTGCCCGTGGAGGCTGCTCAGCTCGTTTTGGAAGGGGCTCGCATGGCGTGCATGGATGCGGGCATCCCGCTTGCCGGCGGACATTCCATTGATAGTCCGGAGCCCATATTCGGACTGGCGGTAACGGGCAGGGTGGACCTGAAGCATCTAAAGACCAATACCGGTGCACGTGAAGGAGACATTCTCTTCCTCACCAAGCCCCTTGGCATTGGTATTCTAACAACCGCCCAGAAGAAGGGTATTCTCAAGGCCGAGCATGCGATGCTTGCTCGGGATATCATGTGTACCCTGAATCGAGTAGGCGAGTTGTTCGGCACATTGCCATACGTCAACGCCATGACAGATGTGACAGGCTTCGGCTTGCTCGGTCACCTGATCGAGCTTTGCCAGGGGGCTGATCTCTCTGCAGAGATCACCTTCGACAATGTGCCACTGATCGATGAGCCAGCACTGCGGTGGTATCTCGAGCAGAGATCCTTCCCCGGGGGAACGACGCGCAACTTCGCCTCCTACGGCCATCATGTATCAGAGCTGAGCGAGACGCAGAAGTACCTGCTGTGTGATCCACAGACCAGTGGGGGGCTGCTGGTGTCAGTGAAGGCAGACGGTCTTGATCAGTTTGTTGAGGCAGCAAGCTCCTGCGGCCTCGAGCGCCTTCAGCCGATTGGACGTATGATCAAGCGGACGGATCGACTTGTTTTTCTGCGCTAGCAATGCTTTGCTGGAAGAACTTCGCCAGAACGTAGGACCACACGAAGCCTCCGGCAATCTTCGATAGTGACGCAGTAAAGATCTCGACAGGCATGAATGCCCCAAAGGCAAGCGTCATGAACATTGTTGAATCCGCAACCGCACCAAACGCGTTGGATACGTTGGCACGCAGGATCCATCGTCCGCGAACAATGGCGAAGATCGTCCAATCCACAAGGGCTGCGAACGTGAAAGCAGATGCAGATGCAACCGCGATTCGGCCGGCATCCGGAAACATGAGATACGAGATCAGACCGCCGGCAATGATCATGGAGAACATGCTCCAGCGCTTCATTGTCAGCTGCAGGAAGTCGCGCAGCGACAGGTCCAGTCCTATGAAGAAAAACGTTACAAACGGAACGGCGTTCGGTCCAAACCTCGAAGCAATCATATTCGCAGTGACGACACCTGCAAGGAAGATCGTAACGGCGATCGCTGTGCGTTTGCGGGTACTCACAGGAAGATCAGTCCTGCCAGTTAGCAATGAAGACGTTGGTGTCGCGCGTGCCGTTGTTATTGCGGTTGCTCGACCAGACGAGCTTTGTGCCATCGGGTGAGAACATCGGGAAGGCGTTGAACATGCTCTCCGAGGTGATCTGTTCAAGCCCCGTACCGTCTTCATTGACCATATAGATATGGAAGTCGTAACCGCGCTTGGATGCGTGGTTGGAGGAGAACAGGATCTTCTTGCCCTTTGGATGGTAGTAGGGGGCCCAGTTGGCCTTGCCGAGATTCGTGATCTGCTTCATGTCCGAACCGTCGACGTTACACGTAAAGATCTCCATCTCAGTGGGGGCTACGAGTCCCTGCGCCAAGAGCTCCTTGTACTCGCGAGCTGCGCTGTCGGTCTTTGGACGTGACGCCCGGAACACCAGCTTGTTACCATCTGGAGAAAAGAATGCGCCCCCGTCATAGCCGAGCGCATTGGTAACCTGACGCTGATCCGTGCCGTCAATGTTCATTGTCCACAGCTCCAGATCGCCGCTGCGGTCAGAGGTGAACACGATCTTATCGCCCTTCGGAGAGACGGTTCCTTCGGCATCGTAGCCTGGGGTGTCCGTTAGCTTTTTGACGATCGTACCCTTCTCGTCGGCCACATAGATATCATACGTCGGCAGTACCTGCCAGAGATACTTTCGGTCGGCACGCGGAGCAGGCATCGGCGGACATTCTTCTCCAGATTCGTGCGTGCTGCCGTAGAGCACATGCGTGTTGTCCGGCATGTAGTACGAGCACGTCGTTCGACCCTTGCCCGTGCTGATAAGGGGCGGGCGGTACGCTGAGTCGCCGGCGGCTGCGATCGTCAGTGCGTGGATCTGATCACACTTGTGGCCCCAGCCACCGTAATTGCTCTGAAAGGCGAGCTTCGTGCCATCAGGACTGAAATACGCCTCCGCATTATCGCCACCGAACGTCAGCTGGCGGATGTTTTTCAGGTGTGGCTCGGTCGCATGGAGCTGAACAGCAAACGCTGCAAGGGCTAACGCAAGCCCCATACAGCGTGTAACGGATACGCTAAACATGGCTCGAAGCTACGAAGTCTCTGTATTTTTGTGCCCTATGTCACACAGTGATTCCTCAAAGCGCGGGTTCGACGTCCTGCGCGATCCGCGACTGAATAAGGGAACGGCGTTTACCAGACGAGAGCGTAAAGAGCTCGGACTGATCGGACTTCTGCCCGACATCGTCTCCTCAATGGAGATGCAGATGGAGCGCATCGAAGGCCATGTTGATTCCCTAAGCACCGATCTCGACAAGTACATCTATCTGAGCGACCTGCAGGAGCGCAATGAGTCGCTCTTCTATGCTCTGCTCCAGAAGGACCCGGTCAAGTACATGCCCATCGTGTACACGCCGACTGTTGGCCTGGCTTGCCAGACCTTCGGTCGGATCTACCGCCGGCCCAAAGGCATGTTCATCAGCGTCCGTAACCGTGGCATGATGGCCGAGGTCCTTCGTAACTGGCCCGAAAAGGACGTGCGCTGGATCTGCGTTACCGACGGTGAGCGCATCCTCGGTCTTGGCGACCTTGGAGCGCAGGGAATGGGTATCCCCATTGGTAAGCTTGCGCTCTACACGGCCTGTGCCGGGGTGCCTCCGGAGGTCACACTGCCAATCGTGCTGGATGTTGGCACCAACAATGAAGCGCTGCTCGAAGACCCGTTCTATATCGGCGTTCGTCAGCGTCGCCTGCAGGGGCAGGAGTATGATGACTTCATCGAGGAATTCGTCACGGCCGTGCAAGAAGTCTTCCCGAAATGCGCCATCCAGTGGGAGGACTTTGCCAATCCGAATGCGAGCCCCATCCTTGAGCGGTACCGTCATCGTATATCCTCGTTCAACGACGACATTCAGGGCACCGCCGCTGTGGGCGTTGCCGGCGTTATCGCTGCCGCGCGTATGAAGGGCGAGCGCCTAAAGGATCAGACGTACATGTTCCTGGGTGCGGGCTCAGCTGGCATCGGTATTGCCGAGCTGCTCTGGCGACTGATGATCGATGAAGGATGCACGGAGGACGAAGCCCGTGCCAAGTGCTGGTTGCTAGACAGTAGGGGGCTCATTGTTGCCTCACGCCCGGATGTGGACGGAACCCAGAAGGCCCCCTATGCCCATGACCATCCTGAGACATCAACGCTTATCGACGCTGTCCGCTCGGTGCGCCCCACAGTTCTGATCGGCACTAGTACCACTGCGAAAGCGTTCACCCAGGAGGTGATCGAACACATGGCCTCGTACTGCGAGCGTCCGATCATCTTCCCGTTTTCGAATCCGACATCGAAGAGCGAATGTACCGCTGAAGAGGCGTATACCTGGACCAATGGCAAAGCGATCTTTGCCAGCGGAAGCCCCTTCAAGCCAGTCGAGATCAACGGTCGGACGATCCATCCTGGCCAGGGTAACAACGTCTATATCTTCCCCGGTGTCGGTCTTGCCGCGTATGCGGTAGACGCCACAAACATCCCGTACAAGACCTTCGGTGTGGCAGCTCGTGCGCTGGCTGGAATGGTCGCGCAGGAGCAGTTTGATAAGGGGCTTATCTACCCGCCGATGTCTGACATTCAGAAGGCCGCCAAGGTCGTTGCTGTTGCCTGCGCTGAGTATCTCTTTGACGACGGACATGCCGGTATAGCGCGTCCGGATGATGTGCATGCGCTGGTCGACGGCGTGATGTGGAGGCCGGCGTATTAGAATGCAGACCAAGCTCGATATCGCCCGAAACTGGTTGCCTCGTTACACTGGTACGGATGTCGATGCATTTGGTGACTACATCCTGCTGACCAATTTCCGTGGCTACGTCGATGCCTTCGCCGAGAAGTTTAACGTCGAGGTAAAGGGGCAAGACCGTCCCATGCAGACGGCCACCGAAGGCAATCTGACGATTATCAACTACGGTATCGGTTCGCCCAATGCTGCCCTGATCATGGACCTACTGGTGGCGCGCATGCCAAAGGGCGTGCTGTTTCTGGGTAAGTGCGGCGGCCTTCGGGCGTCAACAGAGATCGGCCACTTTATCCTCCCGATCGCTGCTATTCGCGGAGATGGCACGAGTAACGACTACTTCCCCCCGGAGGTACCGGCACTGCCATCGTTCAAGCTCCACAAGTTTGTGTCTGACAAGGTGCTGATGTTTGGTCAGGAATACCGGACTGGCGTTGTGTACACCACGAACAGGCGCGTCTGGGAGTGGGATGACGTCTTTCGTCGCCGACTGCAAGATCTGAGCTGTTTGGCCATCGACATGGAAACGGCAACGATCTTCATCGTCGGACACAAGAATGGCATTCCGCGCGGGGCACTTCTGCTGGTTAGTGATGTCCCCGTGGTGCCTGAAGGTGTCAAAACCGAGGAAAGCGATAAACGCGTGACGAATGAATTCGCATCACTGCACCTTGATATCGGGATCGAGGCCATGCGTGAGATCGGCATCAAGGGCGAAGAAATCAAACATCTGCGATATGACTAGAACACTCACTCACGCCAAGGGGCTTGCCGTTGTCATCGCCACTATGCTGGCGATGGTATCATTTCTCCAGGCCCAGGGCCCGCTTCGTAGCGGACCTATGCTGGGGCATGTGGATATGCGTAGTGCGTCGATCTTCATGCAGACCATAAAGCCGGCAGCGGTGGCAATCCGATATGTTGACTCGGCATCGAATGCGACGTTCACCACGCCCCCTGTCCGCTCCTCGGATGAACATGCGAACTGTGTTACACTACATCTCGATAGCGTCGAGCCAGGTCGAACCTACCGATACACTGTGCTCGTCGATGGAGCAGAGGTACGGCTGCCGTTTCCAACCGTCGTCCGCTCACGCCCGATCTGGAAGTATCGTGGCAAGACCATACCAAACGTTGCGATCGCCATTGGCAGCTGTCACTACGTGAATGAACTGGGATACGAGCGCCAAGATTCATCGGGTACGGAAAAAGGATATGGCACCACAACCGAGATCTTCTCCTCGATCCTTGCCCGACGTCCGGATGCTATGCTCTGGCTCGGCGATAACGTCTATATGCGCGAGCCTGACTGGGGATCGCGCGCCGGCATGCTAAAGCGCTACTCACATACGCGTGCGTATCCACTTGCACGTCCGATGCTGGCGAATGTGCCCAACTATGCCACATGGGACGATCACGATTACGGACCGAACGATTCTGACCGCAGCTGGTGGATGAAGAGCACGGCCCTGGAGGTCTTCAAGCTTTTTTGGCCTAATCCCTCGTACGGTCTCAAGGATCAGGAGGGAATCTGCACCAGCATGGAGATCGCTGACGTGCAGGTGTTCATGCTTGACGACCGGTGGTTCCGCAATTCCAATGACCGCATTGATCAGCAGCGCCGTATCCTAGGCGATGCGCAGCTACAATGGCTCATTGACGGTCTTGCTGCCAGCCGCGCAACGTTCAAGATCGTTGCCGTGGGCTCGCAGCTGTTGAGTGACAACAAGAAGCGTGAAGGCTTTGAGCGCTCAAGTTTCGAGCGTGATGAGCTCATTCAGACCATTACAAAGAACCAGATCCCCGGCGTCATCTTCGTCTCTGGTGACGTGCACTTTGCCGAGCTATCCAAGCGTGACCGTGAGGGTACCTATCCGCTGTACGAGTTGACATCCTCGCCCCTTTCCGCCGGACTCAACACCAGTCAGATCTACCGCGCTAACACGCTCAACGTGCCCGGAACAGAGTACGTCGGCCACAACTTTGGCCTGATTAGCGTGGAAGGGGCTCGCGGAGCCCGCATGCTCACCCTACGCATCGTCGATGCCAGCGGTAAGGATGTTTGGCAAAAGACATTTAGCGAGAAAGAGCTTCGCTAACTGCTCATTTGAAACGTTGCTATAGACCGTGAATACTGCTATTCGAGCGGTCACTGTTCAAGGATTTCTTGCGTTCGATGGTAGTGATGTGATCATTATGCCTGTGTCCTGCGGTAGTAACTTTGTCCCGTGACACTTCTTGAGCTGATTGCCAAAACCGAGTTCGCGGTGCGACCGATCATCGCCTACATTCCGCCGTCGCTGACGGTGCGCTTGTTTACGGCCGGACGGAATGCCTACCTGCCGCGCTTTGCCAACGACGTTCCTTCGACGTCCTACGAGCCCCCTGCAGAACTTGGTGTGACGGCATGGGGCTTGCGGTTCCGTCTGCCTGTCTGGAATGCGGCAGGAATGTTCAAGAGTGGCTCCGGGTATTCGATGGTTGCCCGGGAAGGAGCCGGCGCCTTTGTCGCTGGTACGTCCACATCGCGTCCGCGTGTGGGGAACATCCGCGACCACATCAAGTGGCCGTCGACGCAGTACCCGTTCTCACACTCGGCCTCAAACTGGATGGGATTACCCAATGCCGGACATGTGGCAGTAGCCGCGCGGCTAGCCCGCGAAAACCACGTTGACGGATGTCCGATGGGGATCAGCGTCAGTGCAGAGCCTGGACTAGAGGACCGCCTTTCGGTACCCGAGCTGATCGAGGGGATGCGTCGCTTCGAGGGCGCGGGCGTGGACTACATCGAAGTCAACGAAAGCTGCCCAAACGTCGAGGGACACGCACGGCACGACGGGCTCGACCCGGCGTTGTTGGCGCGGCTTGATGCCGTAGCCGGTGAGTTCCTCACCAAGCGTAGCCGAAATCTTCCGGTCGTTGTCAAGCTCTCCACCGACACCGTTCACGCTCAGATCCCTTCATTGGTGCGAGCTCTCGTGGAACGGGGCTTTGACGGAATGATTCTCGGCAACACCTCGACGCGCTATGCCGATCTGCGTGAGCATGTGCACGAGAAAGACCGGGCAATGTACGACTACTTTACAAAGCGCTACGGCGGCGGCATCAGCGGAGCACTGCTGACGTCGTCATCGCTGGCGTCCTGCACGGTTGCAATGCAAGCGGTGCGCGAGCTTGCCCCCTCACACGAGTTTCACGTCATCCGCTGTGGGGGAGTGATGACGCCGCACGATATCGAAGAGTCGCGTCGTATCGGGGTCATTCTCAACCAGTGGTACGTGGGCTACTTTGAGATGTTCGCCCGCCACGGACATGATCTCTACCGTGTGCTGTCCGAGCGCATGCGTTCGAGCTCAGTGCTGACGCTGTCATAGAACGAACGTAGATTCTTTGGCGTTGTGCCGTGTTCGCGTAACCGGCGTTCGAAGTCCTGCGCTGTATAGCCCGAAGCCTTGATGATCGAATCAATGTGCTTGGCTGCTGTCGCCGAATCAAGACCAGCCTCACGCTCAATGAGCACTCGGGCATAGGTCTTTGCCAGGCGCTGGCCATCCTGCTCGAGGTTTTCGCAGGCTGTGATCAGGATCACACAAAGACAGACGGACAGCCGGACGATAGACGAGTTCATGCAGTCTCCATGTCGTATTCGTTCATGAGCATAACGAGTTCATTGAGCATCATGGCCGTGGCACCCCAGAGCGGAATCACCGGGTGGACGGTCCAGTGAGGAACGTCCACAGGCACCCCCTTGATGATATCATTGCGGAGCCGAATGTTCCGCGGGTCACGAAATCGCGACACCGGAACGACAATGATCTCCGAGACTTCATCGGCATTGAGCTGCCACACCGGAGGCTGCTCCACGATGGCTACGACCGGTGTGACCGCACTTTGGGAAGGAGGGATGTAAAGAGGTGAAAGACATCCAAGCACCTGAACACGCTCCGAAGCTAGGCCGATCTCCTCGTGCGCTTCCCGAAGCGCCGTCGCAATCGCATCTTCACCCTCATCTGATCGTCCGCCCGGGAATGAAATCTGACCGCGATGATTGCGTAAACCCTCGCTGCGCACGGTTAACACCGTTTGCGGACCATCTGCGGCATTCATAACGATCGGTATCAGCACAGCACTCTGCTTCGCGTCGGCTGGTGCCGACATCAATCGTGAGCGCCGGTCCGGAATCTCCGGCACAAATCGTTCATGCGCCACGACTCCCGGCAGGGGGCTCTGCAGCCGATTGATGAGCCACTGTTCGAATTTCATGCTGCAAATCTCGCCACTTTCACGTTGGTGGGGGATGTAAATTGTGCCCATGAAGAAGCTGTCTGCAGTGCTTTCCGCACTTTCTCAGCCGAGCTCGGTGTGCTATTCCGCCGGTGGCGAAGATGCCGATGTCCTGGACGTCTCCACAGACTCGCGTGCGATAACCCGAGGGATGATCTTTGTTGCTGTTGTGGGGACAAACTTCGATGGTCATTTGGCAATCAATGATGCCATCGCCCGTGGAGCGGTTGCGGTGATCGTCGAACGGGAGCCGCCAAGCCCCCTGACGGTAAGCGTCGTATGTGTGCGGGATGCTCGCCGCGCCTTTGCCGAACTGGTCCAGGAGATCTTTGATTATCCCTGTTCACCCTTGCAGATGTATGGCGTGACAGGCACCAACGGCAAGACGACCTGTGCCACGCTGCTCGAACAGATCCTGAGTCTTGAAGGACGCAATGTTGGATTCATCGGCACCACGGGCAACCGCTATGGAGGTGCCGAGCTCAGGACGGAATACTCAACTCCACATGCTCGCCAGCTGGCGCAGTTATTCCTTGATATGCGCTCTACTGGCGTTGACGCGGTCTGCATGGAAGTGAGCTCGCATGCTCTGTCACAGCATCGCGTTCTGGGTATCGACTACCGCGGAGCCTTGTTCACGAATCTGACGCGCGATCATCTAGATTATCACGGCACCATGCAGGAGTATGCCCGGTGTAAGAAGTTGCTCTTTGACGGACTCTCAACCGAGGCCACTGCTGTGCTTTGGGGCGATTCCGAGTGGACCCCGTACATGAAACGCGGTTGTAAAGCTCGTCATGTGATTACCGTGGGTAAGGGGGCCGATAACCACGTCCGCGTGGACGATGTGAAGCTGTCGATCAGTGGCACGACCTTCTCCTTGCAGCGCCAGCGAAGCGACATCCCCAACATGCCTGAACGGTGTGTCATTCACACGCGGCTACTCGGCGAATTCAATGTTGCTAATTGTGCCCTCGTAGCCGTGCTCTGCATGGTTGATGGCATGCCCCCTGATCATGTCCTGTCCCATATGATGCGGGTTCCCGGTCCCAAGGGGCGCATGGAAGTCTACCGCCTGGACTCCGGTAGCACAGCCATCGTTGATTATGCCCACACACCTGATGCCCTCGAAAGTGTCCTGAATGTGATTCGCGAGCTTCGAGATAGCGCAGGTCAGGCCGGTAAGATCCACATCGTTTTTGGATGCGGGGGCGACCGCGATCGCGGCAAGCGATCTGAGATGGGGCGAATAGCCTCTGAACTAGCCGATCATGTTGTGATCACAAACGATAATCCGCGGACGGAATTACCGTCAGATATCATCGCCCACATCATGGGTGGAATCGATGGCCCACACCGACATCGCGTAACCATCATCGAAGACCGACGTCTGGCCATCCATACCGCCCTCGATGCCGCCGGCCCAGCAGACGTGGTTCTCATCGCCGGCAAAGGCCACGAAGAGTATCAGATCTTAGGCACAGAACGCCAGCCCTTTAGCGATGCCGATGAGGTTTTAGGTTTTGGGTTGTAGGTTTTAGGTGTTAGCGACTGCTAGGGTTGAAGCCGCTGTAAAACAGAAAAAGTGACGCGGGCTTTCGCCCGGTCACTTCTTTGGCTGTGCTGTTTAAAACCAGGAGATAGGTCCGCTCGGAGTGATGAAACGACGAAGTACTCGCCCCCATCACCTAAAACCTACAACCCAAAACCCAGAACCTACTCTTGTTCCATCTGTGCGCGGTGCTGACGGCGCGCAGCCTTGAGACGCGACATACGGCGCTCAACGCTCGGCTTTACGAAGAAGGCGCGCTTTTTGAACTCGCGCAGAACGCCAGAGCGCTCATATTTCTTTTTAAAGCGGCGAAGAGCACGGTCGATCGACTCATTGCTTTGTACGGTGACTCCGATCACGGGATGTCCTCTGATTTAAAGTTTACTTGAAATTCTCAACGAGACGTTTTTCTTTGTTCTTTTCGAAGTGCACCAGGACGGAACCACGTCCGTTTGACATCACTTCTTTGGCGCGCACGATGCCGACGTCATCCCACAACTTGTGGTAGATCACATCGCCAACCTTGTACACGTTCTTCGGGGAGTACTCCTTCGAGTCTTCACGAGCGAGCTTGATCTCCGTGACTTTCTTCTCTGCGCTGTTGGCCAGCGTGTCGAGATTGATCATCTGCATGTGGCGGCTGACGGTGCAGCGTGCCCATTGCATACGTCCGGCATCAGTCTCTGTTGGCTCGCCCATAAGCTCATGCTTGGTGTCCTTCATGAGGAAGGGCGAGTAGAGCACCATGTACTTGGCTTTACGCTTCGTTTTCTTCGGTGCGGCTACGCCATCAATCTCAACTTCTTCCGAAGCTGCTTTCTTGGCTTTTGAGGTCTTGGTTGTAGCGGCCTTGGTGGCTTTCGCTGCAGGCATATGTTCGTCCAACGGTTTTCAGGGGCCTGCAAGATACGAAGAAAATCGTCCTTCCCGACCTAACCGGTGAAAAATTAGCCCCTTAGCGAGCTTTCGCGAGTTTTGCCTTGAGCGCCTGGATGACCGGTACGGGGCTCGGGTCAACTTTATTCAACACGGCAAGGTGCCAGCTGACCCAGTCGCCGAGGTAGATCTGCGCAAACATCCGGCCGAGCAGGGTCGCTCCTTTGACATCAGGAGTGATGATATCTGCCACGTTGGCCTTAATGATGTCTTTCAGGGCATCAAAGCGAATCTGATTGCGGCGGTTATCCTCGGGGTCGCGGAGCATGATGACCGAAAAGTTCTTCGTTTTGCCCTTCGGGTTCTGCCAGCCGTTGATCTCGTTATGGTTCATCTCCGGGAGAAGGTTCCCGAAGGCCAGCTGTTTGGCGTTTTCCTGGATCTGGCCACGCCAGCGCAGGTTAACGACGTCCATGCGTTCGTTGGCGGAATAAACCACAGGAATTGTTCCGTGGAGCTTCTTGGCGATCTGCAGAGCAGGGTTCTTGGCGGCCGAAGAGGCGTAAAGGTCTCGAACGTCATCGGTGTGAGCCAGGATCTCCCGAATACCCTTAGCATTTGTGCGGCCGGCGCGGGTATCCATAGCCCCATACCGCTGCATAATCGTCAGCAGAGGGAAGAACGAGTAGGCGATTGCACAACGGGGCTGGTAGCCCGGCGGGATGTTTATGATCGGAAATCCGTACGTTATCGCACGTTTGCCGAGCTGTCCGCCGGTGGTAATACATACTACCCGCATCGTCTTTTTTCGCACGTCATCGAAGGCTGCCAGCGTTTCTTCGGTCTCCCCGGAATAGCTCGAGCATACGACGTTGGTATCGCTGTCCATCCAGGACGGCACACCGTAGCCACGGTGGACCGAGATGTTGAGGTGATCGGCACCGGGCGTGGCTGCGGCGTAGCTGCGCAGCAGGTCAGCCCCGATAGCGGATCCGCCTAAGCCGAAGAAAGCATAGCGGTTAGAGGTGGATTGCTGACGCCACAAGGGGGCGCCTTCACCGATGTTGACAGCTTCTTTTACCTGCTCCGGAAACCGGTACAGGGTATCAAACATGTTTGAGGCATCCAGTGACGAGGCCGGATTTTTAGGCATGAGGGCCCCCATCGTTTACGAACGTTGGGGGCGATAATAGAAAGGGTTACCATCGTTTCCAAACGAAAACGTGGTCAGTTTTCTACATTCCCGTCACGAAGTTCGACTGGTTTTGAGCCCAGCCGCTTGCGGAAACGCATATTCAGGAACTCTACGCTGATCGAAAACAGCATGGCCGTGTACACATATCCTTTGGGAACATGGATGGCCAGACCCTCAAGCATCAGCACAAAGCCGACCATCATCAAAAAGGCCAGCGCAAGGATCTTGACCGACGGATGCTGATGAATGAAGGCCGAGATTCTACCGGCACTGAGCTGCATAACGGCGACGGCGATGACCACAGCGATGGCCATCACAAGGAAACTCTGCGACAGGCCAATGGCCGTGATGACCGAGTCGATGGAAAAGACAATATCCAGAACAACAATCTGAAGCACGATACCGGTAAAGGCACTGCGTTTGCCCGCTGACTGTTCGTGCTCCGAGCCCTCGAGCTTGGCGTGGATTTCACTGGTGGACTTTGCCAGAAGAAACAGACCGCCGCTGAGCATGATCAGGTCACGTCCGCTTACACCCCATGGGGCTGACATTCCCAGTATCTGAGGGATGTGAAACAGCGGTGATGTCAGCTGGGCGATCCAAACAGCACCCATCAGGAAGATGAGGCGCAGAACAAGGGCCAACGAAAGCCCGATTGTCCTGGCACGTGCCTGGTCCTTTTCTTCGAGACGCCCAACGAGAATCGAGATGAAGATGATGTTATCAATGCCGAGGACGATCTCCAGAACGGTGAGCGTCAGCAGCGAAACGAGACTATCGGTGGTCAGCAGTGTTTCCATGGATGCAAATCTAAATTTGTTCTCATGACCTTCATCAGCGTTAATCCGGCAACAGAATCCATCATCAGCGAGATGCCCGCCCACACGCCTCAGCAGGTGCAGGGAATCATCGCCAATGCGAACGAGGCACAACGCATATGGCGCAGGATGAGTGTTTCCGAGCGGGCCCTGGGTGTTTCACGTCTGGCTGATGTGATCATGCAGGACCTCGAGCAGGGGGCTGCCCTGATCACCGCGGAGATGGGAAAGCCCCTTTCCCAGGCCCGTGCCGAAATGGAAAAGTCGGCCGGTGTGTGTCGGATCATGGCTTCAATGGGGCCGATGGAGTTGGCCGACGAGCGCATCGATGCCGGCTTCCGGGAGAGTCGTATCTGTTATGAGCCCCTTGGACTTGTGCTGTCGATCATGCCCTGGAACTTTCCCATGTGGCAATTCTTCCGGTTTGCCGCCCCAGCGCTCATTGCCGGCAATGGCATCCTGCTTAAGCATGCCCCTACGACGATGGGCTGCGCCATGATGGCAGAGGACCTCTGCCGTCGAGCGGGGCTGCCCGAGGGTCTGGTAGCGGCATTGATGATCGACATCCCGCAGGTTGCTGACGTGATCGCCGATCCGATGGTATCCGCAGTAACGTTCACCGGTTCCACGACCGGCGGAAAGGCCGTGGCCGAGCTGGCTGGGCGGAACATCAAGCCGACGGTGCTGGAGCTGGGTGGAAGCGATGCTTACATCGTGCTGGAGGACGCCGATATGGACCAGGCGTTGGAGGCCTGTGCGAACGGACGTCTTCTCAATGCCGGGCAGTCCTGTATTGGTGCAAAGAGATTCCTGGTTCACACCTCGATCCACGATGCCTTTGTCAGCCGTCTTGCACAGCGGTTCGATTCGACCATTGTCGGAAACCCGCTTGATCCAAC
Organism: Patescibacteria group bacterium; assembly: GCA_044376225.1. GTDB lineage: Bacteria > Bacteroidota > Ignavibacteria > Kapaibacteriales > Kapaibacteriaceae > UBA10438. The sequence goes on from JBILLF010000010.1 coordinate 23,188, forward strand.
AACCGAGGTTGGGCCACTTGCCCGTGCAGACCTGCGTGAAACAATTCTTGACCAGGTCCGGCGCGCCATCGGTCAGGGGGCTCGCCTGGCCACCCAGCGCTCGCAGCAGGACATGCCAGCACAGGGCTGGTACGCAGTGCCGACACTACTGGTAGATGTCGATTCTGCAAACCCGGCGTTCCGTGAGGAGCTGTTCGGCCCGGTGGCAACGGTCACCAGATTCGAGGATGATACACAGGCCGTGGCGCTGGCTAACGATTCGGATTACGGACTAGGTGCCGCCGTCTTCTCGGCAGATCATGCTCGGGCATCACAGATCGCTGCAGAGCTTCAAACCGGAACGGTCTTCATCAACGACTTCGTGCGCAGTCACGCATTGCTGCCCTTCGGGGGCGTCAAGCAATCGGGGTACGGACGTGAACTTGGACGTTGGGGTCTGCTGGAATTCGTTAACGTAAAGAATATTACGACTGGGTGATCCGTGCAACACGGGCATCACGACGCTGTTTGGCCAGTGCTCGCAGATCGACGACGTGGTCGGCCTCATCAACGATCTCAGCGCCAAGCATGGTCTCGAGGACATCTTCCATCGTTACAATGCCTTCTACGCCGCCGTGCTCGTCAACGACCATGAAGATGTGCTGACGCTGCTGAAGGAATTGCTCCAACGCGTGGTCGAGTGTGATCTTTTCGGGGATGTACGAGATGTCCCGCTTTAGTCGTGAAAGTTCAACAGTATGACGTCCGGCAAGGGCCGCACGAAGGATGTCCTTCGTCATGACGTACCCGCTGACCGAATCCAGATCGGAACCGTCATAGATCGGTAGGCGCGAAAACATCTGCAGCTCGGGATGCTTGATTGCCTCGGCAACGGTGAGCCCAGAGGTCATTGCGGAGACGACCATGCGCGGCGTCATAACGTCGCCGACCTCGATGCTGCTGAGCTGCATGATGTTGGTCATGATGCGATACTCACCGGGATCAAGAGCCCCTTCTTCTCGCGCGGTTTCTACGAGAGCCTCGAGTTCTTCACGGGCTTCTTCTTCTTCTTCTTCCTGTGTACGGGGCTTGGTCAGCGTTACCAGCAGACGATGCACGAGCAGCATTGGCAAGACCAAAGCTGAGATGATGGCCAGAGAGTTACTGGCAAAGCGTAGCAGATGATCAGCTGAGCGCTCGCCGACGGTGCTGGCAATGACCTTAACAAGCGCCAGTCCGGTTGCCAGCAGTGTAACATCAATGGCCAGGCGGCTCCCGTCGTTGGCGGTATTCATGACCAATACGACCACGGCAAGCACCTGTGCGACAACGTCGATCAGGCTTATGGAAAGGCGGGCCTCCGTGGGCTCGTCCAGTGCCTGCTTGAGACGACGTCCGACAGCCGATCCCTCCTCGGCCATGGTGCCTACAACGGAGATCGGGAGGTTGGCAAGGACACTCGCCACGAGCTCAAGGAAGCCACTGAAAAGAACCGCAAAGGTTAACAAGGCAACGTCCATTACCGGGCCCGGAACTCCGTGTTCACGATCCGTATCGGACGCGGACTCTTCATGATGCCATAGGGCGTGCTAACGGTGGGTGTGGCCTCAACCACGAGCTTGGTCGGCTGGGAATTCAGTCCGCCGATTGATAGGGCCAATGCCATGAGATCCTCGTAACCCCGGTCATTGATCACTGATGACAGGTCCACGGAGATCTCCAGCGGGAATGGGGCTGACGTTCCCCCGCCCGGAATCGCAACTTCGCTGCGGATGTCGCCACTGACGCTTGGGCGCTCGTCGATATAGAGCTTCCAAGGAAGTGCCTTCAACGTCAAGTCAGCCGGCTTTGCGCCGCCACTGCCGTCATTCGGATTGCGGGCCTCGACAAACAGTGTGAATGTCGTCACCAGCCGCTTGGAGTGATAGGCGTCAAGGAGCTTGAAAGCATCACCGGCCGAGAGTCCCTTGAGATTCTGCATACGGGAAACATCGACGCCTGCAACACGCATATTCTCGACCCGGACCACCCGGAACTGCATGTCCTTGAGTGACATGATCGAGTTGGCCATGTCACGGATACTGGCACAGGAAGTGACCAGGAGCAGGATGACCGGGATGAGCAGACGAAGACGCATGGTGATCAGAACGATGATGAGTGAATGAGTTTTGCGGCAATCATGCCGCTGGTTGCAACAAGAGGAATGCCGCCGCCAGGGTGGGCACTGCCACCAACATACCAAAGATTTTTTACCTCTCGTGAGCGCTGGCGTGGACGAAGGAAGGCGCTCCATGGTGTGTTCGACGAGGCACCATAGAGCGATCCACGGTCGGTTGACCATTGCCGTGCCATAGAGTCGGGCGTGCGGATGTTCATGGCATGGATGTGCGGACGCAACCCAAATTGCTCCATGCGACGCAGCACAATCTCAGCCTGCTCTTCAGCCCGTCCATGCCAAACCGATGGGGCGAGGTCTTGGGGGTGTGACCCCGAGCCCCTTGCCGGCGCGTTGACGAGGACGAACCAGTTCTCCCGCTCGGGTGCGGCCAGCGTGGCATCGGCATGAAAGGACCGCGAGATATAGATGGTAGCCTCCGGGTGGGGAACATCCGAGCGCTCGACGGAGTCAAACTCGCTTTTGTAGTGGTCGCTGAAGAGGATGGTGTGCTGGGCAAGCGCACGCTCCTGACGGTCAGTGCTGATCTGCAGCACGAGGCCACTGCAGGAAGGGTCGCTTGGAAGCTTGACGTCCATACCCAGCAGTGCCCGGTGCGTTACGGTAACGTCGGCATTGGAGATCACATGATCGGCACGGTGCACGATGCCTCTGTCTAGTTCGATGCCGCAGGCACGTCCATTTTCGACACGAATGCGCCGCACTGGAGTCTGCAGATGGATCCCAACGCCAAGTTCGACGGCAAGTTTTGCCAGTGCATCCGCCACGACATGCATTCCACCACGTGGGTACCACGCGCCAAAGCCGATCTCTACCCACGGGATCACCATGAGTGTTGCTGGTGCGCGATAGGGTGATGACCCGTTGTAGGTCGCAAAGCGGTCAAAGAGCTGCACCAAGCGCCTGTCGGCAAACATCGATGCGTTGTGCGCATGAAGCGTAGAAAAAGGGCGAAGCAGCGGCAGCGATGGCAGTAGTGGCAGATTGCGGCGCTTGAATAGTTCAGCAAGTCCGTCAAACTCACCAAAGATGAAGATGTCCTTTGTGAGTTCGTACACGCGCCTTGCATGGTCGAGATATGCGCGGGCACTCGCCCCCTGACCCGGGGAAAAGGACTCGATCGCTGTGATGACGTCCTCGAGTGCGAAAGGTAGATCGAGGCGAGAACCATCGGTCCATCGGTACTGACAGGCCGGATCCACTTTCAACAGAGTGAGGTAGTCTTCACGGTGCGCACCGACCGACGTAAAGACGCTGTCCAGCACAAATGGCATGGTGAGAAGCGTGGGACCGGTCTCGAATGTGCTTCCGTCAAAGATGACTCTATTGAGCTTCCCGCCCACGCGGTCATCCTGCTCAAAAAGGTCTACCTGGTGACCCTTACCAGCCAGCTGAATGGCGGCCACAAGCCCACCAATTCCGCCACCGACGATCGCCACCTTCTGACGTCTAGCTGCTGGCATGGCCGGGCTCAAGGTCGATGACCACGTGGCGTCCGCAGGCAACGGCATCAAAAACCTCAAGAGCGGCGATCATCCCCTCGCTGCCGACATGCGCTTCCCACAAGGCCAGGGGATAGACCCGCTCCTGCAGAGTGTCTGCCGGCATCAGAGACGCATGCACAGTCCTGGCTCGGTCAACTACGGCCGCATGACGGCGCTTAGCGGCTGCCCGGATCTTACCCTCGAGAGCTTCGAGGGCCGCAGTGATGCCCGATCGCTGCGCCTCGACGGTAGGTATCAGTGTGACATCCGTTTCTTCAGCTGCCGATCGATATGGGGCTATCAACGTCTCTACTGTCGCGTCCCGCTCGGCACGTTCTGGCAACATTTCGTGGGTGAGCTCAGCAGCAAGCTGCCGCTCGATGTCTGACCACCGGCGCAGGTAGGACTCCACAGGTGCTTCGGATTTCGAGATAAGCCGCCGGGCCTTCGGTGTGATCAGTGTTGCCCCGTGACGCAGAATTGGCACGGGCTGCTCTATGCCGCAGGCGCGGTAGGCCTCGGTAAGTTGGGCGTGATACGAGAGTTCGGCCCCGCCGAGAACGTTGACGACGGTGGGGAACAGTGCATCTTGGACTACAGGACGCGTGAGTACCGACGGACTGAAATCTTGGGGTGAGGTTCGGGCCCGTTCGTCAAGTCCCGACTCATTGCGTTGCGGACGCCGCCGCTCGTGGTTGTCGAGGACAAAGAACCCGAACTCTGGCACCGTAGCCTGCACACCGATCCCTGCGTGCTCACACGCTGCTGTGCCTTCAGCTAGCGCTGTCGTGATGGCGCTGGTTTCTGTTTCCATCAGCACCAGCGGCTGATGCATCCCAGATCTGATCACTTCGCTAGCACGAACAACCAGCACTCCCCAGCGCTGAAGGTAGGGGGCAAGCGTAGTTAGGAAGGCATCACCCCATGGAGTCCCAGCCGACCAGGCAGTCGTGATGCGGGCGATGGTTTCCTGCGCGTGTGCACCCGTCAAATGAGCAGCGGCAGCAGCTACCTGCTCGTGCATGTGTGTGTCACACAGGCGCAGGCTCACCGGCATGCGCCTGTCGTCGGCCGTCCATACAGACGCCGGTGCAGGAAGAGCATCCGGACCAGGCAAGGTTAGGGCAGTGGCTTCGGCCGCGTCATGATCGTTATCCTCCAGCCAGAACAGCGCCGTGCAGGCAACGCCCAGCATTGAGCTGATGCGCCGCGCCTCGGCTACAGCCGTGCGGATCTTGTAGAGTGTATACATCGGTCCGCCGACCATCCCGATCTGCTGACCCGTGGCAACAACGACAGAAGACTTATCACGCAGCACGTCGAGGGCTGCGCGTTGTGCATCCGAAAGGTGATTCGGGACCATCGAGTCTTCGACAAGTTCGACAAGACGCGATCTCGAAGCTCCCTGAAGTGCACGTCGTTGGCAGAGCTCTGCCGTGACGGACATTGCCGCGAATCTGCTGCTCAGGCGAGGGTCGCCGTCGGCAAGCATCCGTGCGGATGCCGATGCAGCGACGACGTCGGCATCAAGTATCTTCATCGACCCTGGCTGCTACCGGCTACTTCGTCGTCGGCTGTGTCGCAGTGATACTCGCGCCGCGGACCGCGTCCACCGGCGGCTGGGGAAGCCCCCTGCCCGATGGCCGTGATGGCTTCCTGTTCGAGGAAGGCCCGCAGGTCAGCATCGCGCCGGCGCAGCTGCTGGTCCACGTCGCGGGCAAAGTACTGACGTCCATCGACGAACGTGCGCTCAACGCGAGACATGTTCGATAGCGGATTGCCAGTCCAGACGACAACGTCGGCATCCTTGCCAACTTCGATGCTTCCCAAACGCTGATCGATGGCCATCTGCTTTGCGGCATTGATGGTGACAAACTTCAGAGCGTCTTCTTCAGACACACCGCCATACTTGATGCTCTTGGCAGCCTCCTGGTTGAGGCGGCGCGCCATCTCAGCATCGTCGGAGTTGATCGATACAGTGACACCCTGCTCATGCATGATGGCCGGACTTTCCGGGATGGCATCATAGACCTCGAACTTGTAAGCCCACCAGTCAGCAAATGAAGATGCCCGTGCCCCATGCTTTGCCATCTCCTTGGCCACTTTATAGCCTTCGAGGATGTGCGTGAAGGTGTGCACGCGGAATCCGAACTCTTCGGCCAGACGCATGAGCATCAGGATCTCGCTCTGGACGTAGGAGTGGCAGTGGATGTTGCGCTTGCTGTTGGCAATCTCGACGAGCGCGTCTAGCTGTAGGTCGCGTCGGACAGGCTTGGTTGGGTCACCAGCTCGCATCTCACGCTCATACTCTTTAGCAGTGCGGAACGCATCGCGCATGATCTCTTCAACACCCATCCGCGTCTGTGGGTAGCGCACCGTATAACGATCGCCCCAGTTGGCCTGCTTGACGTTTTCACCCAGGGCGAACTTGACTGTTGGAACAGCACCTTCAACCTTGAGGTCTTCAGCTTCCGCACCCCAGCGGGTCTTGATGTACTGCAACTGACCGCCCATTGGATTGGCCGATCCGTGCAACAGGTGCGTTGATGTAATGCCTCCAGAGAGCTGACGGTAGATGTTGACGTCGTCAGGATTGACAACATCTCCAATGCGGACCTCCGTCGTTACCGCATGCGTACCTTCATTGACGCCGCGACTGATTGCAATGTGCGAGTGCTCGTCGATGATCCCCGGCGTGATCTGCATGCCGGTACAGTCGATGGTGGTGTCGGCGGTCAGCCCCTTGCCAATGGCAGCGATCTTTCCGTCGCGCAGCACAACGTCAGTGCTGTCGAGAATTCCTGCAGCAGCTGAAGTCCACACGCGAGCGTTTTTTAGGACGACACTGAGCTGCTTCGGAGGTGCTTCCAAGCCATAGGGACCAAACGGGGCGATCTTCGGCATCGCGCGGCGCTGACGAGCACCGGCCACGGCACCATCGGACTTCTTTGCTTCGCGCAGGACAGAATCACGGCGCAGCACCATCGGCTGGAGGGATCCGTCCGGCATCAGTACATCGGCGGTGATCATGACGCTGTCAGCAAGAGCTGCGGCACGCAGTGTGCCCTTGAGACCGATCGTATCCGTGGTCACCGTGAGCGTTACGCGCCGACCCTGAACCGAGAGCGATGACGGCAGCGTGATGGAATCACGGCGTGCTTCAATGCTCGGGTTCTCGGCCGATCCGCTGATATTGATGCGAAGGGGCTTGCCCGACGGTAGCCCTGCAGACGAGAGAGACCAGTGTCCACGAAGGTCCACTTCGGCAGGGAAATACATGGTGTTCTCACGTCCGGCTACGACCACTGCGCGCATTTCACTGCCGCTCTCGAAGATCGGCTTCGACATGACAATAAAACTGGCATAGTAGCCCTGCTCGAGCCTACCAACACGATCACCCAGTCCGGCGATGCGTGCTGCTTCGGTCGTCATTGCTGCCAGAGCTGTTTCCGGGCGCAAGCCCCGCTGCACGCATTCACGGACGTTACCGATAAAGGCCGAACGATCCTTGAGGCCATCAGTGGTAAAGGCAAAGCGAATCCCGACAGAGTCGAGTAGGCGCGCATTATCTGCCGACCAATACCACGTCATCAGGTCGGCAAGATCGACCTCGTAGGCTGCATTAGGGTCGCGCACGTCTGGCACCTTGGGCAGATTCACGGGGATGATCATGTCAGGCTTGATCTTCGCGATCATCTCGAGACGACGGAATTCCGTACCTGTGCCCTTGAGGATCATCGGTACCGAGAACTCGCGGGCGATGCGGCTCCATCGGCTCACGTCATGCTCGTCAATGCACTCGGCAACGAACGGAACCTTTGCGGCCACGGCTGAGCGTAGTGCATCAAGCGAGTGATTGAATTCTGGTGGACGCTGCAAAGAGCCCCGTGCTGCCATGGTATGTGCGCGACCATACCAGTCGGCATCGTAGAAGGCCTGGCGGATGAGAGCAATCGAGCCCATCTGCGAGGACGGATACGGCGTCTTGGAGGAACCCTTGGTGAACGACAGCGCCTGATACGCTCCATCATTGATGATGGTCTCTGATGCGGTACCTGCACGCACCAGCACCGAGGCGGCACTGCCGCGGAAGATCCCGTCGTTGGAGACCGTTGCAGCGGCCGTGAAGCCGAGCTTCTGCCATTCCTTGGCGGCATCGGCCGAGATCGTCAGGGCATCTGATGCCCGGCGCTCTGGTCGCACGGCCTGATTCCAGTAGTGTGCGCCCTGCTGAGCCGGCGTAACGGGGCTTTCATCTTCCTCCCAGCGTGCGCCGGAACGTCCGCCGCCTTTATCCTGACCAAGGGCGCTCACGGGCAGAAACGGCTCGACAAGGCCGGCATAGACCCATGAGCCACGCATGTCACGCACAACGGCGCCCGGCGGAACGGCCAGCCCCTTGCCGATGCTCGCGATACGCTCACCACGGACGATGATCACGGCCGAGTCAATCCTAACGCCGGGCTGAGGCACGACTGTGCAGTTGACGTAGGCCACAACGGGTATGCGCTTATCACGCAGACCTTCGACGGCGGTGGTAGAAACTTGTGCGGCCGCCATCACGGCCGACACGGCAAGAAGCAGTAGCTGACGAATCATCCCGCAAAACTACGGCTCCAATGCGCTCGATATTCGCAGTGCTGGAGGAATTCAGATGTGACTTTTGGTGACGCGTCTGATGGCGCTTGCCTGATCGACAATACCGGCCCCCTGCCGGGTGGTGGCCACATTGGTCAAGGGGCGGGCAGTCTCCATGAGGATGGCCTTGACATTCTGCGGCGTCAGGTGGGGATCGACTGCCAGCAGCTGTGCAACGATGCTGCTGACGATCGGAGCGGCGAAGGATGTCCCATCGACGAGCTTATAGAACGGACTCACGAGCTGCTCGCTAGCGATAGCGGCCTCGATCTGACGCCGAAGAACTCGGACATCAGACGTTGACCATCCAGAAGCGGACAGGCCGCCATGTTCGATGAGTCTTGGGGCGAGCTCTGCCAGCAGGTCGTCCTCAAGGGCCTCCATAGCAAAGAGAGCCGATGCCATACGCTGCTGCTTCGAGTCAGGCATTAGGGGGCCGGCCAGCCAGATCGCTGGGGCGATCAGCTCCGGCTTCTGCACGCCAAGGTCGGTGATTCCGAATGCTGATGGATACATGACGTTGTCTTCGCTGGACGTGGTGTTGCGATCATCAAGTCCTCCCACGGTTATGGCGCTAGGTGCTGCTGCTGGGGGACGGATCGGAGCAAGCGGGTTGTTGCCTGCCGCCGTCACGACAACAATTCCCCGAGCGACGAGGTCTTCGACAGCGGCATTCACCGGATGGGCTAGCGTCTGGTCTAGCTCATCAGCATACACGCTGATGTTCACCACCCTGATGCGGCATTCGTCCGCATGGTCGAAGATCCACCGCAGAGCCCAAGCGATGCATGGCGTGGTGACACGGCCAGCATCGTTCATGGTACGAATGAGCACCAGGCTGGCATCGGGAGCTAGTGACGAATACAGGCCTCGTGAGCGCCAGCCATTGCCGGCGGCTGTGCATGCCGTCATGGTTCCGTGCCAGTGACGTGCACCTGCTGTTGCGGGTGGAAGTGGGGACACGGTTTTATCAACGGCATCAACGTAGCGCAGAATGCGGTTGTGCGGCTCGGTAAGGTCGGGATGGAGGACAAAATCACTGTCGATCATCGCGATGCCGATGCCTGCGCATGATGGCGAGGCCTCGGCACGGAGCCGGATGGCTATCGGTAGGGGAGAAGTGTACGGTGGCATCATTGTACGGAGTGGCCGCGAAGTTATGCCTGTCGGATCGCTCGGCCTACTTTTGCACTCGAATCGTCATTCTTGAGCCTAGGAACTGTACATGCCACGTCGTGCTATCACACTTGCTATTGTTCTGCTTTTTACCGTCTCGGGTGCGCTTGCCCAAGTTGATGCAAAGCTCACGATCGACTCGCTCAGCAGGATACCGGCGAACAAGGCGGCATCCGGTCCGTGGTCCTGGTACACAAAACTCGGCTTTGGTTTTACAACGGTTCAGCTTACCAACTGGACAGGGGGCGGTCAGGATGCCATAAGTGTGGCTCTCAACTGCCTAGCGTCCTATGACTATGCTGATTCGGTGTTCTTCTGGGACAATGAAGTCCAGCTTGGCTATGGCCTGGTCAAGCAGGGTAAGCTTGCGATCCAAAAATCTGATGACCGCGTCATCGTGAGCTCTCGCGCATCACACAAAACCGCCGACTGGTACAGGTTTACGGGCTTCGTAGATCTGCGGTCGCAGTTCGTCGATGGTTTTAACTACGCTGCACTAGACAGCTCTGGCAACCCGTCACTCATATCCAGCTTCTTTGCCCCTGCCTTTTTAACGGCGGCACTCGGTGCTGAGCTCCGTCCCGTATCTGAAGTGAAGATCCTTGCCGCCCCTTTGTCATCGCGATCAACGTTCGTCAGTGATGAGCGTATCATCGCCACCGGAGTTGCATCCGGTGACGGGGTGTTTGGTCTTGCACCAGGAGAACGTTCACGCACATCTCTCGGTGCCGTGCTCAATGCCAGTATCGACTGGGAGTTGGTCACAAACGTGAAGCTCAGGACACGGTTCAATGGCTTTATGCCCTACGAGACGCCGGACCTTTGGGTTGTGACGCTGGAAAATGCTGTGATGATGAAGGTTAACAGCTGGCTCAACATCTCCTGGCTGTCGGATGTGTTTTACGACGATCGAATCCCCGTGCTGCGCACGGATGGCACGACGGGTCCGTCAACACAGTTGCGCAATCAGCTGCTCGTGAACATCAACTGGAACTTGGGCTCTTGACCATCTGAAGGAACTCGTCTTCGGACAGTACGCGAACTCCGAGCTCCGTTGCTTTGGCGAGTTTGCTGCCGGCCGAAGCACCGGCAACAACGAAAGAAGTCTTCTTCGATACCGAGCCGGAGGCCTTGCCACCAAGCTGCTCGACCATCTGCTCGGCCTCGCGACGTGTCATCCGTGTGAGTTCTCCTGTGAAGACGAAGGTCATGCCGGCAAACTCAGAGCTGGTCACCACGATGCTGTCTGATTCCATGCGTAATCCTGCCATACGCAGCGAGGCGATCAGGGCGCGGTTGTCTTCCTCGGACATAAAGGAGCTGATGGATTCGGCAATGGCGTCGCCGATCTCATGCACGGACGTGAGCTGCTCATGCGTTGCACTCATCAGGGCATCAACGGAGGTAAACGAGCGGGCAAGAATCTTTGCAACGCCTTCGCCAACAAACCGGATACCAAGAGCAAAGAGTACCCGTTCAAACGGCTGTGCCTTACTGGCATTGATACCATCAACGAGCTTCTGCAGGCTCTTCGGTGCCCACCTGTCAAGCTCTAAGATGTCATTCGAGCGCTCTTCGAGATGATAAATGTCGGCGATAGATGTCAGAAGTCCAGCCTCGATAAACTGCTCAATGGCTTTCTCGCCAAGACCGTCGATGTCCATGGCATCACGCGATGCAAAGTGCTCAAGCGTCCGGCGAAGCTGCCATGGACACTGGGAATCATTGCAGAACCACTGCACATTCCCCTCCGGACGGTGCAAATGGGATCTCCGCGGGCAAGGACAGATGTGTGGCATGTGCCAGGGCTGTGCATCCGCCGTGCGCATCTCAATCGCAATGCCGCTGACCTTGGGGATCACATCGCCCCCTTTTTCGATGATCACCGTGTCGCCGATCCTGAGGTCGAGTTCGCGAACGTAATCTTCGTTATGAAGAGTTGCCCTTGAGATGGTCGAGCCCGCCAGGAGTGTTGGTTCCAATTCGGCTACGGGTGTGACAACTCCCGTGCGACCCACCTGCAAGGTTATCTCTCGCAGTAGCGTGCGTGCCTTGCGTGCCTCGTACTTGTATGCAATAGCCCAGCGCGGCGATCTGGCAACGAAACCGAGCTCAGCCTGCTGACGCAGTGAGTTGACCTTGATCACGACGCCGTCGATCTGAAACGGCAGCTCGAATCGGCGCTCATCCCACTGACTGAGAAAGGTCATCAACTCTTCGACCGACTCACAGGTGGCGGTAGCCGGCGATGTTGGAAAGCCCATCTGCTGGAGAAGCGTGAGATTCGTCGAGTGCTCGGTGAGCCGGGCATCCGGTGTATCGATCCAGTAGGCAACGAACTCCAGCCGACGTCGTGCAACAGCCTTGGGATCTTTCTGCTTGAGCGTGCCAGCTGTGAGGTTCCGCGGGTTGGCGTAGGTCTTCTCGCCCTGCGCCTCCGCACGGCGGTTGATCTCGAGGAATGTCTCGGTGAGCATGTACACTTCACCGCGAACAGTAGCCGATCGGATCGTCGGGTGATCGATGGCAAGAGGCACGGCATGAATAGTTCGCACGTTTGCCGTGACATTGTCGCCCGTCTGACCATCCCCACGCGTTGCGGCCTGGACCAGCACGCCGTTTTCATAGGTCAGCGACATTGCTACGCCGTCGTATTTCAGCTCGCAGACATAGGCTGCAGGCGCACCTTCCAACCCCTGACGCACGCGACGGTCAAAGTCTTCGACTTCCTGACGCGAGTAGGTGTTGGCCAGCGAAAGCATCGGTACTGCGTGGGTGACTGTTTCAAACGAACCGATGGGTGCGCCCCCTACCCGTTGCGAGGGGGAGTCGGGCGTGATGAGCTCCGGATTGTTCTTCTCAAGCTGGATGAGCTCTTCGAGCAGTACATCGTACTCGCGATCGGAGATCACGGGCTGCGCTTCGACGTAATAGAGCCGGTCATGATGGAGGATCTGGCGTCGTAACTCAAGGATGCGCTCGGCGGCATCGTTGGGCTGATCGAAGAGGGAAATCATCCCCAAATATCAGACGCGAACAGGGTATTTTGACCGTACTTTTCTAACGTGAGGTGAGTAATGCCGGCGATGTTCCCGCAGATGATGCTTCTGTTGTCCCTGATGATGCCGCTTGTGGCTTCGGCGCAGCTGGCGTTTACACCCACAAGCACCGATCAGTTGCGCTCTCGTGAGCCCCTTCCAAAGGGGGCATCCCTGGTACTGCCGCCAAAGGGAATTGTCCAGGCACTGCGCCCGGATGCCGCGGTCTCGATACGTCTGCCCCTGCTTGGACGTGTCGTCACGGCAACGGGCACCGGATTCCGTCTCTTTACGCATGACGCCGTGCTCGTTGACCGGACTGCCGATGGAGAGCAGATTCATGACATTCCAGAGCATGGCTTGTTCCGCGGAAGCATCGACGGACTGCCCGGCTCGTCGGTGCTGATCGCCGCATTTGCGACGCACGTCGTTGGCTTCATCGAAGTCCCGGAACCCGACGCCCTGCGCCGCTATATGATCTCCCCTGACACGGTGATCGCTGGAAGGGTTGCTACGCACGTCGTCTATGAGGTCACACGCGGAATGGGAACTCCTGCGCAATGTCTGGCCGAGAACCTTCCAGAGTACCAGCGCCAGAGCGACTCGATCTTCCAGATGGTTAACTCCTGGGAACGCATGAAGGGGGCTGAGGAAGATCCCCAGGATGCAACGCGACGAGTCTTGCAACTGGCCCTTGACTGTACGTTTTCGTTCTACAAGAATCTTGGTAGCAACCTGTCGATGGCCGCAACATCGGCCATTGCGATCATCGCTGCCGACGCTATGGTGTTTTCGCGTGATGCGAACGTCATCATTCGTGTTCCGTATCTGCGGGTGTGGACCTCAACAGATCCATTTCCTGGGGAGATCGGTGAGAAGCTCGGCCGCGTGCGTGAGCACTGGACGAACTCCATGCAGCATGTCAACCGAAGCGTTACGTGTCTGATCTCTGGCGAGGGCGGTGGTGGTCTTGCCTGGGTCGGCGTGCTCTGCGGCGGTTACGGCTTCAACGTATCGGGTGTCGACGGGCGCGTCAACTTCCCAGCGCCCGGCTATCAATGGGATGTGGACGTGACGTCGCACGAGTTGGGACACAACATCGGGTCCTCGCACACACACAACTGCGGATGGAATCCGCCCATCGACTCATGCTGGAATGCTGAAGGCGGCTGTTTCTCGGGCACACGTGCACGGCGCGGCACGATCATGAGCTACTGTCACTTGCAGAATCAGGGAACCGAGCTGCAGTTCCATCCGCGAGTGGCCTCGCTGTTCAACCGTGTGCTTGCCAACACCGGCTGTACGGGCCCAGAGCCAACACAGAAGGACACAGACCTTGCCGTTATTGATATCCGCACGCCCATCAACGGTGCATCGGTCCTGACCAAGCAGAGCTTTGCCCCGTCGGCTGTTGTCAAGAACCTGGGTCAAAGAGCCGTCACCGGAGCAACGCTGCGGTGTTCAGTGACGCGCCTGAATAACACCGTTAGCAAGACGATGACGGCAACGCTCGGCCGACTCGAACCCGGTCAGTCGCAGCTTGTGACATTCAATGCGGTGACGCTCGATACCGCCGACAGTTACTTGACCCGAGTGGCCATTGAGCTGGCATCAGATAAGTTCTCGACGAACAACATTGTCACGCGTCCGTTTGCTGTTACCGACCGTGACTCCGGCTCGGTTAAAGTGCTCTTGCCCAACGGTTCGGAGACGCTTATCTCCGGCACTACTGTGGACATCACGTTCACAGCCACCGGCACACCTTCTGTCTTCATCGAATACTCCACCGACAACGGTGCAGACTGGCTCACCGTGCAGCGTCTCGTTGAAGCGCCGAAGGGTACGTACAAGTGGACCGTGCCGTTCACGCCATCAAGGCAATGCCTGGTCCGCATTCGCAGCTCCATGAACTCGGGAGCTTCGGATGTCTCCGATGCCGTGTTCACGATCGCCACGGAACGCGACGTGCAGGCCTTTGACATTGTTGAACCCGGTATCGACGGGACGATCAACACGCCCCTTGCCCCGCGAGTAGTGGTTCGCAACAATGGCACGATGGACATGTCGGATGTTTCGGTGCGCCTGACCATGCGATGGAACCGTGCTTCGGCAACGTCCTATGACACGACCATTACGATCGCTCTGCTCAAGGGGCTCTCCCAGGATACGATCGTGATGCCCCCTTCACCGGTAATGGCCAATGGAATCCACTACATCGAGCTCAACGTCGATGCCAAGCAGGATGTCGAGAAGTCCAACAACCGATTCTGGCGCGAGTTCACAGCCAAGGGGCTGACCCCGCCTTCGGGCGTGCGTCTTGAGGCTGGACCGAATCGCGTGATCATCTCTTGGACGTTGTTTGAATCCGATCCGACAACTCGTGTTGAACTCTGGCGCGGCGATGATCAGTCAGGACTGCAGAAGATCCGGACGCTTCGTCCGACCGTAACGACATACGTCGATGACGGACTGGAGAACGGACGCCGCTACTTCTATGCGCTACGTGCCATCAAGGGTTCGCTTCTCAGCGTCTACACACCCGTGGCAAGCGAGCGTCCAATGTCGTACCCCACGGGAACGGACCTCTCCGCTCCACTGATCATTTCTCCGCAAGAGGCTACGCAGAGCGTCCCGGCACTTGCAGATCTTGTCTGGAGCACTGTCGAGGGGGCGGATCAATACGAAGTGAATGTTGCCACCGATGCAGCGTTTCAAGATCTCGAAGAGGTCTATGTCGTTCGTGATGCCGGATCGATCCTCGTGCCATTTGACTTCGGCGTCACGCGTCGATGGCGTGTGCGGGCACTGAACCAGACCATGGTTGGACCGTGGTCGACGCCGTCTACCTTCATCACGACAAAGAACTGTGCCGGTTCGGGACTGTTGTTTGACGGTGCCGCCCAGCGCGCTGCCGACCCAACAATGACCTGGGATGGAGGTCCGGTGACGGTGGAGTTCTGGACCTATGTCAAACGCTCCACGCTCAAGGCCTCGACGTCCTTCATGCTTAGTGAAGCCGACAACGCCAGTAATCGTTTCCAGTCGCACTGCCCCTGGGAAGACGGACGGATCTACTGGGACTATGGAGACATCGGCGGTAAGGGGCGGATCTCAGCGCCGTTCGGTGAGGCGAGTTATGATCGCTGGACGCACATTGCCATGGTCAGCGACGGTTCGACCTTCAAGGCCATCTACATCAACGGCGAATTGGCTGCCAAGGCCGATGATGCTGCAGAGCCCAAGGGGCTGAAGAATCTTGTCATTGGCGGTCCTGTTGCCAACCAGTGGGGCTTCAACGGAATGATGGACGAGTTTCGAATCTGGAACGTGGCGCGTTCCGGTGAGGAAATCCGCTCCACCATGGGACGGCGCATGCCGCAGGCGAATGAGAATAGCCGCGTCGTCGGATGGTGGCGCTTTGACGAAGGCTCCGGAACCACGGCCAAGGACGCTGTGCGGGGCCGGTCACTCACGCTCAATGCTCCTGGACTCTGGATGCCGAGTGAGGCAGGCATTAACTGTGATGATCCGGCTGTTCTGGCAGCGCCGACCTTCACTGCGGGGACCGGAACAGCCCCCTCCGTGCGGACAAGTGTACACGATGTCTCGTGGACGTCAGCAACAGTCAATCGCGGATCGGTCTGGTACCAGCTTCAGGTGGCAGATACGTCGGGATCTTCGATCCTGATGGACATCAACAACATCATGGCACCGGCCGGGCCGTCATCGGTGACGTACTCCCTGCGGGGACTTCCGGCCGACTCTCTGTTGTCCTTACGTGTGCGTGCCCGCAGTACGTTCGGTACGGGACCATGGACGTCTGCCCGCCTTAAGACGCTAACTCCGTGCACCAACAACGCTGTTACGCTTGATGGAAGCGGCATACGCCTCACATCGGAAGACTTCCTCTACCGCGGCCGCGCTACGACGGTCGAATACTGGAGTCGTGTTGATTCGGCGCAGGTGATGAACAGTGTGTCGTTCATGGTCGGAACCTCTGACAACCCCACAAATCGTCTGCAGGCCCACGCTCCGTGGTCGGATCGAAACCTCTACTGGGACATCGGTAACTGGCAGGAATCGGGACGTCTCTCGACCTCATACAAGGACCAGATCGGTCAGTGGACGCATGTGGCCGTTGTCAGCAACGGTCATGATTCGATGGCGATTTACTACAACGGCAAGCTGGCTGCCCAGTCAGGCATGACCAGCACGACCGGTGATCTTCGTCAGCTGACCATCGGTGGCAATCCATTTTCTCGCAATTACTGGAAGGGCACGATTCGTGACTTCCGCGTGTGGAATACCATGCGCAGCGAACGCCAGATCCGAGAGTCGATGTTCGACCGCATCACAGAGCGTCGAAGCGGTCTGCTTGGCACATGGCTCATGGATGAGGGCAGGGGGCTGAGAGCCTTCGATGTTACGTATCGGTCGAGTCCGGCTCGCAGTGACGTTGAGTTCCGGTGGGACACTACCTCGCAGCGATTGCAACACGCGCCTGCTGTGATCCGTGGACGTCGCATCGTCCAGCGCGGTGATACGGCAGAGTACGAGATCCGCGAGATCCTCGATGCGCGCGCAACGTGGAGTGTTATCGGTGGCAGCCTGCAATCTGATCCGTCGTCATCCACCGCTATCGTGAAATGGAACGCAAATGACTCCGTGGGAACGCTTACCGTGCGGCGCACCTGGCCCGGTGGCTGTACCGACGAGACTCGCGTTCCAGTGCGCCTGCCGGTGCTGGTGTCAGTCGATGATGATGCTCCGCTTTTGACTGGCGATGACACACCACAGCTGATGCCGAACCCCGCCAACGACGTGGTGCGTATCCGCGTTGTGGGAACATCCGCTCTGGAGATTGTCGATCTGCACGGTCGTGTGGTGCTGCATGGAGACCTCGTCTCTGGTAGCAATGAGATCGCAGTGGCGGATCTAGCACAAGGGGCCTACTATGCCCGCATCATCACGCCTGCTCGTTCGACTACGCTTCCGTTTGTTGTGCGCCGGTAAGCCCCCTGACTATGTTCGAACTCCCGACGTCAACAGCGCACGAAGAAGAGCATCGCAGCAATGTGCTGCGGTCCATAGAGCACATGACAGCAGGTGAGCATGATCTCATTGCTAACTGCGCGAATGTGGCCTCCGTGCTCTATCACTCGCTCGATGCCGTCAACTGGGCCGGTTTCTACCTGTTCGACGGCACGGAGCTTGTGCTGGGTCCGTTTCATGGTAAACCGGCATGCATCCGCATCGCCATCGGGCGTGGTGTTTGCGGTACGTCTGCCGCCGAGAAGAGAACCGTTGTCGTGCCCGACGTCGAGGTCTTTCCGGGCCACATCGCCTGCGATGCGGCCAGCCGGAGCGAAGTGGTGGTGCCGATGATCCGCGCAGGAGTGCTCGTGGGTGTGCTGGACGTTGACAGTCCGGTGGCTGATCGGTTTTCACAGAACGACGTGGCCTTGCTCGAAGCCGTTGTGAACGTGCTGATGTCACGCTAGATCCCCGTTACTGCTCATAGGGGTCATGATGATAAGACCCCACGACATACTCCGTCGTTGCGTGATGATTGCCGCCTGTGTGCTCGGCGCGGTGCATGCCCCCTCGCAATTGATGATCACCGAGGTGCACCCGACGCCTTCCTCTGGCGAGCCCGAATGGGTGGAGTGCGTCAACACCTCCGCACTGGCAGTGCGGGTTGACGGTTGGCTGGTCTGTGACAACCGCACCTGCGTGGCCCTCGGCAGTGTCAGTATTCCGGCAGGGGGCTTTGTGGTCCTCGTCCGCGATGCCGAGGCATTGTCGGAGGCACGCTTCCTGCCCCCTGATGTGGTGGTGCTTGAGTGCTCCCTTCCGTCGCTGAATAACTCTGTTGACCGCGTGGAGCTGCGTCGAAGCGACTCGAGTCTTGTTGACAGTGTGACCTACGACGTACGGCGCAACATCAAAGGCCTGAGCATTGAGCGTTGCGGAACATGGACCTCGGGAGTGGTAACCTATGGTAACACATGGGGGCCGTCGATGAGGCGCGACAGTGCCAGCTGTGGATTGCTGAATTCCTGTGTGCGGCTTCCGATGGACGTCCGCGTGCTGCCCGCCATGGTGGAGGACACGACCGTCGTCATCGCAGTGATCAACGTCGGGCTGCAGTCTTCACCAGCTCGACGACGCAGCATCTATGCCGGTGATGTGCGCCTTCGTGATGAGGTGCCGAGACTTGAGCCGGGACGTTCAGACCAGCTCCGTCTGGATCTTCGTGATATCGGCCTCCACGATACTGTCAGAAGGGTGGTGCTGACAGTTGCTCTTGGTAGCCCTGATGACCGGCCCGACAATGACACCATCGAGCAGGTGATCATACTGCCGACCATCGAGCCCCGTATCACCATCACAGAGATGATGGCCGAGCCCAACGAGCGCCAGAGCGAGTACATCGAGATCTGGAACGGAACGCCCGTGCCTGTTGACCTCAGCGGCTGGACCCTAGAGGATGCATCAAAGAAGCGGGCCACCATTCTGCCGTCAGCAAAGATCGAGTCAGGGGGCTACCTTGCCATAGCGGCCGATACGACCATTGCGCAGATAGCGCCGCCCGACGCGTGGACGCTCATGCGTCCGGCATTGAACATCAACGCCACTACCGATACCATCATCCTGCGCACGCCGCAGGGCGTGGTCGTTGACCGCGTGCCGTATGACGAGCATGCCCACGTGGACATCCTCTCTACACTTGGCATCGCGCTCGAGCGGCGTGTTCCATGGACCTCTACACCTGAGCAATGGGGCTCGTGGACTTCGTCGACTGATATTTCCGGCGGTACACCAGGCCGGGCAAACAGTATCGGACGTCCGCCGCCGGTGATCTCCGGCATGCGTAGCTGGCCAGATCCGTGTTCGGCCGTGCCGACATCTGCGAACTACCCGTGTGTGATCTCGTGGGTTCAGCCCCTCGAGCAATGCATTGGTCGTTTGCGGGTGTATCGATCCGACGGCGTCTTTGTTGCCGAACTGCTCAACGGTGAGCTCATCGGCAACCGCGGCAGCGCCGTCTGGGATGGGCGCGATGCCCGAACAGGCGCAGCCGCGACCGTAGGCATCTACGTGGCAGTGCTCGAGTGCAGCCTGATCGCAACACCCGGGATGCACGTCGATCGCTGCATCATCAACGTCGGACAAAGTGACGATGTGGTGCGAAAAAGATAACACGGCAATGCACGAAACGATCGGTAGCTTCGTGGTCGATGAACATGAAAAAGCAGCCATCACCAAAACGTCGCGCTGCGGTCAGGCGCACAGGACCGGCCACTGCCGAGCCTGAAATGCGTCCCGTTGACCTTGACGACGAGTCCCTGTATCTCAACCGAGAGCTCTCGTGGATCGAGTTCAACAAGCGGGTGCTCGAAGAGGCCGAAGACCCTACGCATCCGCTGCTGGAGAGGCTGAAATTCCTGTCGATCTTCTCGACAAATCTTGATGAGTTCTTCATGATCCGCGTGGCAGGTCTGCAGGAGCAGATCACCTCGGGGGTTACGGAGCTCTCAGAAGACGGCATGACACCCCAGGATCAGATCCGTGAGATCCGTTCGCGACTTCTGCCCCTTTACAAGCGGCAGTCGGCAATCTGGCGAACCGAGGTCCGGCCAGCAATGGCCAAAGAGGGTATCCACATCCATGCCTTCAGTGAGCTCACCGAGCAGGAGAGGGCGGATATAGAGCAGGACTTCGTTGACAACATCATGCCGGTGCTTACGCCCCTTGCGCTTGACCCCGGACATCCGTTCCCGAGGCTTCTGAACCGCTCGCTGACGGTAGCCTTCATCCTCTACGACGAAGTGGTCGATGACGACGAGTCGAGAGTCGCCGTTGTGCAGCTCCCGTCCGCACTGCCACGACTGATCAAACTGACCCGTACCGGGGGGCATCATTACGTGCTCTTCGAGGACATCATCCGTGCCCATGCCGGGCTGCTTTTCCCGGGACATCGCATCGCCGAGAGCCACCTGTTTCGCGTCACGCGCGATGCTGATGTTGAGATCGCCGAAGATGAGGCCAATGACCTGATGACGGCCGTCGCCGAGGGAATCCGTCAGCGGCGCTGGGGCACAGACGCCGTGCGCATGGAGGTTGCCTCTGACATGCCCAAGGGGCTGATGCAGTTCTTCACGCGAGCTCTCGAGCTCGACGCAATGGACGTGTATCACGTTGACATCCCGTTGAATCTGCAAGACTTTCTGGTGTTGTTGCAGCTGGAGAAGCGAAAGCTCAAAGATGCCCCGTTCAACTCTCGAGTGCTAACGGAGTTTGACTCCGAGGGACAGAACATCTTCGACACGCTCAAAGAGCGCGATGTCTTCGTTCATCACCCGTTTGATTCGTTCAGCAACTCGGTCGTGAAGTTCATCGAAGCGGCTGCGGACGACCCCGATGTTCTGGCCATCAAGATCACGCTCTATCGAGCAGGTGGCCGCTCCCCGGTGATCGATGCCTTGCGTCGTGCAGCCAGCGTCGGCAAGAACGTCACGGCGTTTGTGGAGCTTAAGGCCCGCTTCGATGAGGAGACGAACATCGCTTGGGCAAGAGCTCTCGAGCAGGCAGGCGTTCACGTTGTCTATGGCGTCATGGGGCTCAAGGTTCACTGCAAGGTGTGCCTGGTGGTCCGCAAGGAAGGCCGCAGCGTGCTGACCTATGCGCACGTAGCAACGGGCAACTACAACCTCTCTACCAGCCGACTCTACACCGACGTTGGGATCTTCACGGGACGTCAGGAGTTTGAGCGGGATTTTGTGCATCTGTTCAACCTACTGACCGGGTACTCACGCCATGCCCAGTGGCAGTATCTGGCCGTAGCGCCCCTTAATCTGAGAGAGACGTTCATCACCCATATCGAGAAAGAGATCGAGCATCAGCAGGCCGGACGTCAGGGATACATCATTGCCAAGATGAACGCCCTGATCGATGCCCAGATCATCAAGGCTCTCTATCGCGCCTCGATGGCCGGTGTGAAGATCGACCTGATCGTACGCGGCGTATGCTGCCTGCGTCCGGGAATTCCGGGGGTGAGCGAGAATATCATCGTCCGCAGTATTCTGGATCGGTTTCTTGAGCACAGCCGGATCTTCTGGTTCCGCAACGGCGGGGAAGAGACGGTCTACATTTCCAGTGCCGACTGGATGCCCCGTAACATGGAGCGGCGTGTTGAGATCGCTTTCCCGGTTCTGGACCGGAGGGCCCGCAAGAAACTTCGGGATATTCTCTCGCAGTATCTGGCCGATAACGTCAAGGCACGGTTGCTGCAGAGCGACGGTTCGTATGTTCGCGTCGAGTCCGGCTCGACGACTCTGCGTGTGCAGACCGACATGCTGGCCCAGCTCAAGCGCCGATGAATCTCGACCTCACGATCGCCCTACGATACATCCGCCCGCGCCGGTTCTCCTTCATCGGACTGATCGGTGTGTTGTCGGGCATTGGTATCATCATCGGCACGGCATCGCTGATCATCGTGATGTCTCTTTTCAATGGCTTCCGCGATGTTGCCCATGACCTGATGACATCGTTCGGTCCGCATGTCCGCATTGCACCGTTGAACGGTTCGACAGTGGACGGCATGCCGCGGGGCTGGTCACCCGTCTGGACCTCGACGCTGGTCGTGCAGGCACCGCTGGGTACCTCTGTGATCACTGGCGTTGGCATTGAGTCCACAGATGCCGCTACGCTGGGGGCTCTCAAGCCTACCATACTGGCAGGCGCTTTAACCCTTCACATTCGAGACGCTGTGGGGCGCGTCGTGGTGAGTTCTGGCCTAGCGCAGTCGCTGAACCTGTATCTCGGCGACACGCTCCGCCTGATCAGTCCGCAGCAGATCGAGTCATCCCTGACCATGATGTCCTTCCCAACCGGTACGCCCGTCATCGTGCAAGGTGTGTTTCAGTCCAATGCATCGCGTGACGTGGACGCGTCGACGATCTACATGCCAGCCGAGACCATCAAGCCCCTTACTGGTTCAAACACGCCCACCGAGTGGCACGTTCGACTTGCCGATCCCGATCTGTCTGAGGAAACGGCTGCGTCGCTTCGCTCCGAACTTGGCACAACGGCAACGGTTGAGACCTGGCAGCAGATGAACCGCGGTGTGTACGATACCATGCGTCTCGAGCGCCTGGGCTCTTTTCTCGTATTGATGCTGATCGTGGTGGTTGCGGCCTTTAGCATCCTGGTGTCGCTGACCATGGGTGTCGTGGAAAAGCGACACGACATTGGAATGCTCAAGGCCATGGGGCTTGCCAATGCGATGATCTCTCGCATTTACATCTGGCAGGGCCTGATCATCGGTCTCGTCAGTTCAGGCATAGGCACGGCCGTGGGCCTGGGACTGTGCTACGGACAGATCACCTTTCAGTGGATCAGCTTTGATATGACCCAGGGATATCTAATCTCGGCCCTACCGCTTAGTATCCATACAGCTGACGTGGTCATCGTCTCGCTATCGGCCGTCATCATTGCTTCGGCGGCTGCCATCTACCCTGCCAGGCGTGCAGCGGCCTTGGAGCTGATCTCGTCGCAGACCCTATAGCCTTCAGCGGTCAGAGAAAGTAGCCGCCCATCATCCGAGATGAAGCCCGCCTCGATCCAGTAACCGAGGTCGGGTGCCAGCGCCGCACGGACGTCGATTCCAAAGCGGTCTAGAGTGTCGGCTGGACGCAACCCGTCAGCGCGCAGATGAAGAAACACATGCTCGGTCAGCAGATCACTCTCGGAGAGCTCTTCGTGATTGGCTTCGGGTAGAGCCCCCTTCATGACGTGCTCGGTCCAGGCAGTTAGCGATCGGTAGTTCCAGTAGCGTGTAGAGCCAGTAAATCCGTGGGCACTCGGACCCACGGCCAGGTAGGGCTCGCCGTGCCAATACGTCAGGTTGTGCCGACACCGTCGTCCGTGGCGGGCAAAGTTGCTCACTTCATACTGTTCGTAGCCGTGATTGCGCAGCGTCGTGATCACGAGGTTGTACATCTCGACATCGGTTTCTTCGGGAAGGGGCTTGACGCGCCCCTTGAGAAGATCGGCATAGAGCGGAGTGCCCTGTTCATAGATCAGCGAGTACGCCGAGATATGGTCTGGCTGCAGCTCAACCATCCGTCGGAGATTGTCTGCCAGGGTTTCAATCGTCTGTCCCGGGACGGCAAACATCAGGTCCATGTTCACATTGTCGAAGCCTGCTGCGCGTGCAAGGCGCATAGCCTCAACGGCCTGTTCGGCATCATGAATGCGATCGAGAAATGCAAGTTCGGATGCCTGGAAGGACTGCACTCCGAATGAAAGACGGTTGATCCCCGTATGTCGATACTCTTGAAGGCGCTCTAGCGTGACCGTGCCCGGATTGCACTCCATGGTCCATTCGGGATCTTCGGCAAAGGCAAAGACCTCTCGCAGAAGCCCCGTGATCTGCCGCATATCCTCCGGACGCAGCAGCGACGGTGTTCCGCCGCCGAAGAACACCGACGTGAATGGACGTCCGTCGTACAGGTCCGCACGCAGCCGTATCTCCTTCTGTAGCATCTCCACAAATCGATCGATATGCTCTGTTGATTCGATGCTGTAGAAGTCGCAGTAGGAGCACTTCTTCTGGCAGAAGGGAATATGGAGATAGAGACCGTACACGCTGTGCTGTTTTCTCAGTTCACGCGCTGGAAAACTCGTTCCCAGCGGATATGGGGAAGTGGATTCTCGGGGCTTGTTCCAGACGACCAGTAAATCAGGATCGGCGCGCCAATCACATCGGCAAGGGGCAGGCAGCCCCAGTAGCGCGAATCGTAGGAGTTCCTCCGGTTATCGCCAAGCACAAAGACCGAATCTGGACCAACGATAGTATTCACCGGACTCTTTTGCGTGGCCAGCACCGGGTCACCTGGGAGCTTTGCCAGCGGTGGGTCTGGCAGGGGGCGAGCATTGACCCACACGCCCTCGTGCGTAAGCCGAACCGTGTCGCCAGCAAGCCCGATGACGCGTTTGACGTAGGCTTCGCGTGCATTGGAATCCAGCATCGGACGGGTGAAGATCACCACGTCACCGCGTCGCACCTCGCGCAGTTTATAGGCGAGCTTATTGACCATGATAAAGTCACCCGGCAGGAGTGTCTCTTCCATCGAATGTGATGGCACCTCGAAGGCGCCAATGACGAAGACCCTCAGCAGGAGGGCAACGATAACGGCCGCAACTGCGCTGGATATAATGTCTCTCCAGGTGAGATCTGCAAGCCCCTTGTCCGACATGGATGATCGATCTCTGCCTGATGTCCGGCTCAGTTGATGATGGTGCCGATCCGGCTCCAGCGGATCGACTTCAAGCGCTGTCCGAAGGTCATGCGCGTGCCGTACACGGGATCGTTAGGCGCCCAAGACCAATAGACGATCATCGGCGTGCCGACGACGTCTTCTTCCGGAATAAAGCCCCAGAATCGTGAGTCGAGCGAGTTGTCGCGGTTGTCGCCCATGCCAAAGACATAGTCGCGCTTGACGGTGTAGGACGTGGCTGGCTTGCCATCGATCGTGCCGAGGGCTGCATCGACCGTGTGGCCTTCACGGCCGATGAAGACGGCCCACTCGCGGAAGTTCTCTGGCGTGAGCGTGATCACATCGCCTTCTTTCGGAATGCGGATGGGGCCATAGTCGTCGCGCGTATAGCCCTTCCCCGGTGGGAAGGTCGCTTCACGGTCTGCATCACAGACCATGAGCCGCTGTTCAGGCGTCCAGCCCATGAACTGGGCGTTCTCTGGCAGGGCGTATTCGGTGCCGTTGACGTACACCCGTCCACCTTTGATCTGCAGCACATCTCCCGCCGTTGCTACGCAGCGCTTGAGGTAGTACTCAAAGGCTGTTGGTTTAACAACATCGCGGTTGCCGGGAAAGACGAACACGATCACATCACCCTGCTTTGGAGCAATGATGGCTGGTAGCTTGTAGTAGGGAAGGGGCCGATTGAAAAACGGAATGATCTGCGGCGTTGATGGTCCAAAGACAGCCTTGTTGACGAAGAGAAACTCGCCAGCAAGCACGGTGCTCTCCATCGAACCCGTCGGCACAACGAATGATGCCAGTGCAAGACCATTGATGATGGTCACGACCGTCAGTGACCAGGCAATGGTCTTAATCCATGCGAAGACATGTTCTTGCAGAGTCTCCGGCTTCGGGGCATTACGCTGAGCTTCACGGCGCTTGAGCAATATTGCTCCCAAGCGGCCCATGCGACGATACAGTGATTCGGTGAGTGCCATAGACGGTGATCAGTCCAATGAGAGAACGGCGTGGAAGGCCTCTTGTGGAATCTCCACCTTGCCAACCTGCTTCATGCGTTTCTTGCCTTCTTTCTGCTTCTCGATCAGTTTGCGCTTGCGCGAAATGTCACCACCGTAGCACTTGGCCAGAACATTCTTACGCATTGCGCTGATCGATTCCCGCGCAATGATCTTCGATCCGATAGCGGCCTGAATGGCCACCTCGAACATCTGTCGCGGGATGAGTTCACGAAGCTTGGAGCACAGGCGCTTGCCCCATTCATGGGCCTTCTGACGGTGCACGATCGACGAGAGTGCGTCTACCTGTTCGCCGTTCAGAAGGATATCCATGCGTACGAGCTGACCCGGCTTGTAATCGGCATACTCGTAATCAAGCGATGCATAGCCCCGTGTGTTACTCTTCAGTTTGTCGTAGAAATCAAACACCACCTCGGCAAGAGGCAGCTCAAAGGTCATATCTACGCGGTCTGCGGAGAGATAGGACTGTCCCATCATCGTTCCGCGACGATCCATGCAGAGCTTCATGATCGTTCCAACGTATTCTGCTGGAGCGATGATCTGCGCACGGATGTATGGCTCAAGGATCTCGTTGATAAGGGTCGGGTTTGGGAGCTGTGCTGGATTGTCCACCCAGAGGACCTCATCACGGGTGGTTACCACCTGGTAGCGCACGTTTGGAACCGTCGTGACGATCGTCTGGTTGAACTCGCGCTCGAGGCGCTCCTGAACGATCTCCATGTGGAGGAGTCCAAGGAAGCCGCAGCGAAATCCGAAACCGAGCGCACTCGACGATTCCGGTTCAAAGGTAATCGCCGAGTCGTTCAGCGAGAGCTTGCCGAGGGCCTCGCGCAGATCCTCGAAGTCGTCGCTATCAGCCGGATAGATCCCACTGAACACCATTGGCTTGACCTCGCGGAACCCGGCGATAGGCTCCGTGGTCGGGTTTGAGGCCAGCGTCACTGTGTCGCCAACCTTGGAGTCCTGGAGCTTGCGAATCGCGGCTGTGAAGTACCCCACATTGCCGGCTGAGAGCTCGCCCGTGCGCTGCCGCTGCATGTAGAGTACGCCGACTTCATCCAGCTCGTAGGTTTGCCCAGTGGCCATGAAGAGGATCTTGTCCTTTTCGCGCATAGTGCCGTCGATCACGCGTACGTACACGATCACGCCGCGATAGGCATCGAACACCGAGTCGTAGATCAGTGCTCGCAGCGGGGCCTTCGGATCACCCTTGGGAGGGGGTACGCGGGCCACAACCGCTTCGAGGATCTCATCGATACCGATGCCGGCCTTGGCCGACGCAAGGATCATATCTTCTTCTTTGCAACCGATCAGGTCCATGACCTGCTTTTTGACGTTGTCGATCGTTGTGACGGCACTCGGGAGGTCGATCTTGTTGATGACCGGAATGATCTCCAGACCCTGTTCGATGGCCATGAAGAGGTTCGAGATCGTCTGTGCCTCGACGCCCTGCGTGGCATCGACCACCAGAAGAGCCCCTTCACAGGCACTCAACGAACGCGATACCTCGTAGGAGAAGTCCACGTGACCAGGGGTGTCGATAAGATTCAGCTTGTACGAGTTTCCGTCCTTGGCCGCATAATCCATCTGGATCGCATGAAGCTTGATCGTGATCCCACGCTCCTGCTCAAGCGGATTGTCATCGAGGATTTGATTCATTGTCATCTCTCGCGCCGAGACACGGCCCGTCCGCTCAAGCAGACGGTCTGCCAGGGTCGACTTGCCGTGATCGATATGCGCGATGATGCAAAAGTTGCGGTAGTTCTGCATAAGGTGGCGAAGTTACGGAGTTACGCAATGACGGAATTACGGAATTACGTAATTAGCATGCCGTATGCTGAATCGACTTCTTGAACAGGATTTTGAGACCTTCCGGCCGTTGCTGGAGCAGTTCCCAACAACGGAATACCGAGACTGGAGTCTGCTCTTTACACATGGATGGAACCGCATTGACGCAAC
>JBILLF010000114.1:0-4908 GCA_044376225.1 Patescibacteria group bacterium
GGACTCACGGAACGTCCGGTAAGCGAGGTTACCCCTCTGCATTCGGAACACGCCCCACGCGAAGGGTCTATCCTCTATCGCTGGTCGGAAACGATCGAAGAAGGGATGCTGGCCGCACTCAACAGCCTGTACTTCCATCAGCGACTCAGCGAGATCCCGGCCATCAAAGTCAACGGTCGGGACTGACTTCCCGTATTTTTGTCGCACCATTATCACGAAAGACCCGCATGCAGATCTATGTCGATAGCGCAAACCTCAAGGAGATTCAGCACGCCGCAGCGATGGGCTTCATCAGCGGTGTGACAACAAACCCGTCACTGCTGGCCAAGGAAGACCCATCGACGAACATCAGGGACCTGATCCTGAAGATCCACGAGTCGGTAGGCGGCCACACCAGCGTGGAAGTCATCAGTACCGACACCGATGGCATGCTCCGCGAGGCCGATGAGATCCTGAAGTGGTTTCCCGACGCGACGATCAAGATTCCATTCATCCCAGCCGGTCTCACGGCCGTGCGCAAGCTCAGCGATCAGGACATTCCGACCAACGTCACGTTGCTCTTCACGGCAAACCAGGCACTGATCGCCGCCAATGCCGGCGCCACGTATGTGAGTCTGTTCATGGGGCGTCTGGATGATATCGGAACGGACAGTATCATCGCTCTGCAGGACACCTGCGAGATCTGGGATGCCCAAGGTCTGGATGCTCAGATCATTGCTGCCTCGATCCGCACGCCCATCCACCTGCTCGAATGCGCAAAGGCTGGGGCGCACATCGCCACGGTCCCCTACAAGGTGCTGATGCAGTCGATGAAGCACCCACTTACCGATGCTGGACTCGAGGCATTCCTCAAGGATGCCGC
Source organism: Patescibacteria group bacterium (assembly GCA_044376225.1). Classification (GTDB taxonomy): domain Bacteria; phylum Bacteroidota; class Ignavibacteria; order Kapaibacteriales; family Kapaibacteriaceae; genus UBA10438. The sequence continues at coordinate 863 of JBILLF010000114.1, forward strand.
CAAGCTCTCGATGTGATGTTCATGAGAACCGTCATCATCACCACGGTCATGGTGCTCATGACCCTGTCGGCAATCGGGAGTAGCAGTGATCGAGCCATCGGTAAGCAGGCCAAGGACTTCACGTTGCTCGATCAGTTCGAGAAGCCATGGTCATGGTCAAAAAACTGGAAGGGACGCCCGACGATCTTGGTTCTCAGCGACTGGAAGGGCAGTGACTACACCTCTACCTGGACCGATCCGCTGGTGGCACGATTCAAGGACCGTGTCCAGTTTGTTGCCATGGCCGATGTGTCTCTAGCCCCGGGCTTTCTCGAAGGCTACCTGCGATCACGGTTCCGTGATGCCTACAAAACGCCGATCCTACTGGACTTCGACGGTGACGTGTTTGAGTACTACCAGTTTGTCTCCGGCATCCCTAATGTCTTGTTCATCGACGCCTCGGGAATGGTCCGCCTGCACACATGGGGTAAGGGCTCGGGTGATGCGGTCACCAAGTTCGCCGAGAGTGTGACGCAACTCCTCTGAGGCCTGATACGCCCCATGCCAGCTATTGTCGATAAAGCCGCCAAGCGCGCCCAGATCGTTAGCCATGCGGCGGAGGTCTTCTCGCAGACCGGCTACCATGCATCCAAGATGGCCGACATCGCTCTTGCGGCTGGCATCGGCAAGGGGACGATCTACGAGTACTTTGCTACGAAGGAGCAGCTCTTTCTTGCTGTCTATGACGCCTGGATGGGTCAGTATGAACGTCTCGTGCGCGAGCGCGTGGCCGAGGCCGGCGATGCACTGTCCAAGGTCGACGCCGTGCGCGAAAGCGCGGTCGAATTCTACGAATCGCGCGCCGTGCAGGCCCCCTTACTCCTTGAGTTCTGGGCCCATGCACTTCGCACCGATAATCCGGCCTTTCTCGAGCGGATCAATGCTACGCGGGAGTTTCTTCGTTCGATCGGACGGGAGCTCACCCGGGAGCTGGTTCGTGCTGGTTGGTTCCGCGATGTGGACGTCAATGCGTTCACCGACCTCGAAGCCGGCATGTCTGACGGGATCTTTCTGACGTGGGTGCTTGAGGGACGGTCCTTCCCACTCGACAAGGCCTTCACCTTCCGTCAGAGCGTCATCGGCTTGGGACTGCTCGCGCCCGAGTCTCGCGCGCTACTAGAAGACCGTCTCGGTACCAAGCTGAAAAAGGGGCTTGGCACTACCACGCGATCGAAAACAGGACGATAACTAACGTTACTAATGTTCTGCGCACTCGGCGCCTCGTTATCTCGGACAGTGAAGCGTGCTGATACCGGTCGATGATCCACGCTAGAAGTAGTGTAGATGTAAGGATCAGCACCATCATTCCCAGACCGCTCTGTAGCGACAGGGTCTTGGACTTTGTACGACCGATGCCATCCCACCACGGCGTACCGAAGAGCAGCACAACATGAATGACGTAGATATAGAGCGACTTGGATCCGAACAGGACGTAGGATGACCGCAGACGCCAGGTTACCCGCAGGAGCTGCACCGCTCCGGCGAAGATCACCAGCGTTGCACCAAAGCGCGCCACCACCAGTAACACACTATCGGGATTGTCGATCGACTTTTGTGGTACTCCCATGGCGATGAGCCCATAGAGAGCGCCATAGCCCAGCAGCGTCAGCGGTAGTCCCGCACGGAGCGCCAATCTCGTTAGCGCCGCGTCACGCTGATCGGCCGGCCGCGCATGTAGGTAGACACCAATGATCACGCCGAGAAACAGGTAGGCTGCCACCGGAAAGAATGGGAATAGCGATCCGTACTGCATCGTCAGGTATGGTCTCAGCCACGACGGTAGAGCCCCATGCACGGCGGCAAGATGGGCAAGGGGCGACATGGCAAGGATCAATCCGGCGGTAATTGCGGCACGGCGTCCCATCTCAGCAACAGACCGAGTGGACTCGACAACCATCACAAAGACGATCATCGTTACACCCACCAGCTGCAGGATGTTTACGGCAAAGAAAGAGGTCCAGCCGGACTCCGGCACGTAGGGCAAATCAATGATGCGCTTGCCGGGAAACACAAGAGCGTATCCAATCAGCAGGATGGTGATGGCCCATCGCAGACGTCGTTCGATCGTCGATGACGGAATACGACCCTCGGCATCGCGTTTCGCTGCGAAGACATGTACTGCACCCGACACCGTAAGAAAGACAGGGGCTGTGAGCCCCCTGATCCAGTTCCACACATTCCATGGCGCCTGAGTGATATCAAGCTCTGCCGGAGTCACAAGCGCATCGAGCACATGACCCTGGATCATGAGCAGCATTGCCACGAAGCGGGCAAGATCGAGCGCGTACAGACGTGACATCGCGCAAAATTCGGTCAATTCCACGGAACCCTCTCACTGGCCCCGTATGTTTGTCCCCTACGCATTCGTCCAACGACCGAAAGATTGTTTGTGAAGGTCATCGTCATCGGAAGTGGTTTTGGCGGTCTCACCGCCGCTATTCGGCTTCAGGCTAAGGGCTACGACGTTGAGATCGTCGAAAAGCGAGACAAGCCGGGCGGACGGGCCTATGTGTACGAGCAGGATGGCTTTGTGTTCGACGGCGGTCCGACAATCATTACCGCTCCATGGCTGATCCACGAACTATTTGAGCTCTGCGGCAAGAAGACCGACGAATACGTCAAGATCGTTCCGATCGATCCGTTCTACAACGTGCGGTTTCAGGATGGTACCGTCTTCCGCTACAATGGCAAGCGCGACGAAGTGATCGAACAGATCCGCTCGTTCAATCCAGATGACGTTAAGGGCTATGAGCGGTTCTACGCCAAGACAGCGGCGATCTTCAAGGCTGGTTTCAACCTGATCGATCAACCGTTCACGCATCTGACGGACATGCTCAAGGTCCTACCGGACCTCATCCGATTGCGTTCTGATCGAAGCGTTGCCTCGTTTGTCAACTCCCACATCAAAGATCACCGCCTACGTCAGGTCTTTTCATTCCATCCGCTGTTGGTGGGCGGTAACCCGTTCCAGACCACCAGCATCTATGCACTAATCCACAAGCTGGAGCAGGAATGGGGCGTATGGTTCGCTATGGGCGGCACAGGTGCACTCGTGAAAGCACTCGTTAAGCTCTTTCAAGATATCGGAGGCACCATCCGGTACAATAGTGAAGTGGACCGCATGCTGATCGAGGAATCGGAGGGGCAACCACGTGCTCGGGGCGTGCGACTTGCATCCGGTGAGACGCTCACCTCCGATATCGTTGTCTGCAATGCCGATGTTGCCCAGGCATACATGTCACTAGTTCCTGCGCAGTATCGTAAGCGGAATACCGACGCCAAGATCTCGAAGATGCGCTACTCGATGTCGCTCTTTGTGATGTACTTCGGCACTGACCGGCAGTACACGGATATCGCGCATCATGAGATCCTGATGGGTCCACGGTACAAGGACCTTGTCGAGGACATCTTCACCAAGAAGCATCTTGCTGATGACTTCTCGCTCTATCTGCACCGCCCGACGGCAACAGACCCGAGCCTTGCCCCGCCGGGATGCGACTCCTGGTATGTGCTTTCGCCGGTGCCGCATTTAGCTTCCGGAACGGACTGGAACGAGATTCGATCGGTGTATCGGGACCGGATCGTTGCCGAGCTTGAGCGACGCTACATGCCGGACCTTTCCAAGCATATTGTCAGCGAGCACATCATCGACCCACTGCATTTCCGTGACACGCTCAATTCCTACCTCGGCAGCGCATTCAGCGTCGAGCCGATTCTGTTCCAGAGCGCGTGGTGGCGTCCGCACAACAAGAGTGAAGACATTGACGGTCTGTACTTCGTTGGCGCAGGCACCCATCCCGGTGCCGGACTCCCTGGCGTGATGAGCAGCGGTACGATTGCCGCTCGCCTCATTGCCGGCTAGTCTATCCAGACTGATTCGAAGAGCAACGCACCGACCGTCGCAACGATCCCCGTGTGGGCAATCATCAGCCCCACATCGCCCCACGCATCGGTTAGTGTCAGGCCCGCAAAAGCCATGAGCGTTGCCTGAATGCCCGGCATCACCA
>JBILLF010000115.1:0-4863 GCA_044376225.1 Patescibacteria group bacterium
CTTCGATTTCAATTGCGGCCCGGCAGGAGCCGGTCACGAGAATTGAACCCAAAGGACTCCGCTCTATCGGCCATTGGCTCAACCAAGCCCTCAATGTGGGAACAACAGATATTGCCTGTTCCCTATCCGCTGTATGAGGAAATCCAATCCTGAAGATGACGTCCTCCGTGTGGCTATGGGAACGTACCTCTGGCATGAGTACAGTATCTCCAACCACCTAGGGCATAGCTGACGCGAATCAAACATCACGTCACGTTCAGCCTTCGTGCACAACATTATGCCGATGTTAGATGATTGACGGCGTGTGTAACGTTTGCAGAAAAAAGACTGCAGTATGCGTTTGAATTTGATCGACTTACGATTCACGAAGGGCTGCAGGTGGAGTTGATATACCAAACGGATCGCACAAACACCACAGTACACTTCGCAGTCTATCAATCTCGACATCAGCCCATCAATCACGCACCGATGAAGGGTTAGTCCTTGAGGCAGCGAACTGATAGCCCCTTTGTTTTGTGCAGGGAATATCGGTTGACGTCGTTGTCATCCATCGACAAGTTGCGCGCCCAAGCAAACGTTGAGTCGTCTTCGGTTGTACTCCACCAGTTGCCAAAAGAACCGAAATAATTGAAGCTCCCGTCATAGCGTCTGCTTCCGCCTGGATTCGCATAAAAGCCACTTGAATTGGTTTCGGTCACATCACCATTCCATCCAGTCAAGCTCTTTAACGCGCCGCCGGCGTTTTCATCCCCTCCGAGAGTTAGAATAAGTGCATTCCATTCCTGGTCTGAAGGAACATGAAATCCCAGAGGTGCAAGTCCCCGTTCATCGATAACAGCAAACCAGTTATACAGCTTTCCATACCTAACCGCATTAGATGGGTCGTTCTTGTAGTAACACCATGCAGGAGTCTCGTTCTTGGCCGCCTCCTGCCACTCAGCATCCGAGGCGGCATGAGGGATTGGGTCGCCATTTCTGAACACACTCACATCTAGGTTCCGTGTGCTCCATGTTTGAGTTCCAATGACAACCTCATCCTGGGTCGGTATCGACTGATCTACGACCTCCGCAGGTGTTGAGCAGGCCATCAGGACGACCGATATCGTAAACATCAGATATTTCATAGAGCTCATCAGAGTTGCTTCCTAAGTTGATTCGAAATTGGGAGAGTTTGTGATCGCGTTGACCGATCAGTTTTTCAGACAGCGTACTGACATTCCTCGAGTCTTGACCTGGCTTTGTACGGTCGCATCAGTATCGGCGCTGCTCAAAATCGCAAACCATGCCTGCACACTATCGTCTTGTGTGGCCGTCCAAAACGTCGCGAACGTTCCGAATAGCCCGAAATTATCGTCATCACGAACACCCGCTGGGTATGCCCAGAAGCCGCTGCTGTTGTTTCCATTTGCCGGATCGGCCCAACCGTCAGCAGCCTTTAGGCGCTTGCCGGCATTCTGCTCGCCCCCTAAAAACTGAATGAGCGATTTCCATTCCTCTACCGATGGTATGCGCCATCCCTCGGGTGCGAGCCCTCGCGGATCATTTACAGCGAACCAATTGTAGAGCTTACCGTTGCGGGCACCATTTGATTTATCGTTTTTGTAGTAACACCATGCAGGTTTGCCTTCTGAAGCGGCCTTTACCCATTCCTCATTGGACTCTGCCTCTGGAATTGAATCGCCGTTGCGAAAAAACGCGACATCGAGATTACGGGTCATCCATGTCTGGCTGTCTATCGTGACCTCGCTTGCGGTTGGCCCTGTGGGGGTAACCGGTGCAGGGTCTGAACACGCGGGGAGGATGATGATCGCACAAAGGACTGCTGCTCTACGCGTCAATTGCAAAAGTGTCATGGTAGGTTCCTTGGTAGTCGAAATGATTGGGCGCAAAGATGGTCACAAACACTTACGACATTTCCTTGCTTGTACGATGTCGCACGTAACAGAACATCACAAAAGACAGGCTAGCGGACCGAACGAACTTGGCCAGCAAGGCCGGGGATAGTCCTCCTAGTGCGCCGATAGAGCTTTGTGATGTCGCCGTGTAGGAGTGGATTTTGCGGGTTAACAGCACGGACACCTGTACCAGGTCGGAAATCCACCAGTTTCAAGTCAGTACTGACCGAGTTGAGCGTACGAGCGCTGTCAAAGATGTAAATGAGATTGGTGAGATCGGTCAGAGTGACCCAGTTCGTCTCGTCTCCCGAGTACGGACCCTGACCCGGCGCTTCCCCTGGTGCACCAATTGGGTTGGAAACAGAACGCATCACCGATGTCAACGCTGCCCTCACCTCAAGAGGATCTTTGGGTTGCATCTTGCTCAGAAAGGCACTGAAGAATGAAGCTCTGACGTATCGTTGAATACGCCCACCGTTGCCCGGGATCATTGTGTTGCGTGTGGCCGAATCCGTATCAATTGGGAAATCTCTTTGTTGAATCTTGCGGCACTCATCAATGTCCAGATTGGAAAAGACGCGTACGTCCCGTCCTTGGTAGATCTTCGCAGTCCCATTGTTACCTTTTGGGTACTCAACAACTGCAGAATTCCCCTGTCGATCCTCTATGGTCACCGCAACCCCAAGAGAAAAGTTGTCCAAAAGCACCCCCACCGGCTGGATGCGCTTGAACAGGCCGATAGCCTCTTCGACTGTAGCTGCATTGTCGAGTACGTAGGGCACGAGCAGACCCATTTGGATACCCTGGCGCGAAACGTCGCGAGCGCCATAGTCAGTAGGACTAAGAGCTAAAGCATGCGCTGAGAGCCCCTTTTCGTTGATGCCGTCAAACACCACGAGGTTTTGATTGGTTACCACCACGCTGCCATACCGTGATGTCCAGGTGGCAGGGTTGTCGGAGACGATCACCTTTTCACCATACATCGCGCCCGACTTCAGCAAGCCGCGGGGCATCACCAGCAACTCGGGGTCTGAGGGGTCCTTCGAGCCAGCTGCCTTAAACCAGTCTGCAGACCGGCCTACACACACTGCTACGGGGTTGTCATTCCAGAGAATCCTCGTGCACCCGATGGGACTCGAATCATCTGCACCAAGTGATTGGCCAGCTGGATCACCTTCGGCGTGTTTCCCATCGATCGGTCGATGAGGGCAAACGTGTGCAACGCCAACACAATTGGCATTAGCCGTTATGATACACACACCAAACACCGCAAGTGGAAGTGCGAAACGCAGTCTGCCTAGCATACGTGCAGGATTCTTCATGGTACCTCCGTAATATTGTTTAGAACGTTGCAACTCCACTTCACCATTATCGTTGCTCGCTTTGCGAACATTCTGTGACAGTAACGCGCAAAGAGATAGCCGGCGAATTTATCACGCTGCCTCAGTGCATTTGGTATGCCGTTTGGCATAGGTTATCAACAGTCACATCGGAAGTTCTACACTGGGATGCTGCTCCCTTAGTGACGAGCATCACGCACGACGACCAATTGGACGAGGTCTTGGGAAGACTGCCAAAGCACCTAAGTGATCGTGCGCCATTGCGAGCTCCACCGGCGGAGGGCACCTAACATGACTGCGATGTGAGAGATGGCATCACATTGCCGTTCATGACACTCCGAGTTGAGCATAGAGCGCTTGGACGACAATCTTTGCATCGTACTGCCAGATCTGCTCTTGAGCATACCTGGACACCCGCTCATAGTGTTCAGGATCATTCAGCAGACATTTTGCGCGTTCTACAGCATCACCGATATCGAAGGCCGTTTCAACGCACGACTCAGGAAACAGAACCGGACCATGTCCGGTTGAGCGCGTCGTGATCATCGGAATTCCAAGGGCCGCTGCATCGAGTACGTATCGACCCCAGGTATAGCGCTCGTCCATGTTGATCCATAGAGCGCTGCGCCCCATGGACGTATAGTAGTCAGCCATCCGGGATTCGGGATGAACCGTCAGTTGCAAATCGCAGTACATTTCCAGCGCCTGTCGGGCAGGAGCCCCCTTATCCAAGAGTGTCCCAAATCGCTTCACGTTGGATCGGAGCTCAGATAATCGACGATGCATGCGAACGTGATAGCCATCAACAGGAAGACCGAGATGACGTGCAACAATGGCATCATTCCAACGCTTCATCAGGAAGGCGCAGACATGCACGCGACGCAACCGCTCAGCGATTGGAGTTACACACGACATCACCCCTTCCACCGGGTACGGTATTCCAATGCAACGCACCGGCGTTGAGGTCAGACACTGAATTGCATCTGTCGCATGCCGATTGATACTGATGACGAGGTCACTTGCCGCAAAGGCCTGAGATACAAGCGCGCTTGGGACCATGTAGTCGCGCATGTCGCCCTCGAGCAGCGACACCCACAACACACCGCTGCGCCGCTGTTCTGAAAGCCGAATGTATCGAAGCGCCTCTTTGGGTTTGAACAGACCGTTGGTATTGCAGATGACAACATCGTGACTGTTGACGTCATCAAGCGTCACGGATGCATGATCGACGTGAGTGCCCTGTGTGGCGTGGACCCATGCCTCAATCCCGTTATCGTAGGGAGCATCGTGAATTCGCTCGTCCCAGGTCCAGCGACCTCGATTTCCTCCGATCAGGAGCACCCTCGGGTGAAGCATAGGATCTATCCTTTTCAGGGGCAGTAAAAAGTCAGTTTACGCAGCTTGGCACCAAGCCAGCTGACACCCGATGTGAAAGCGTGTTTTGCCACTGCGCTCGACCACGAACCCATGAGATCTTTCCCGACATCTACCAGCGGAGAAATGAGATCAATGGCCATCCCCGAGCGTTATCGGCATTGGACGACGGAAGAACCTCGTCAGCCAGAGCAGCACCACGACACCGAGACTGAACCAGATCGTCCCATACACCGTAGACTCAGGTGAAAGAT
>JBILLF010000043.1:0-16889 GCA_044376225.1 Patescibacteria group bacterium
CCCGCATCCGAAGTAGGTGTTGTTGTTGAGAACCTGCTCGCCGGTTCCGGCATAGAGCACCTTGTCATCGTCAGGATCGATACACAATGCCCCCATGGCGATCGCGTTGGCCTGATCCATCAGGGGCATCCACTCCTGTCCGGCATTGGTGGTCTTCCAGACGCCACCTGCTGCAGCTCCGATGTAGACTGTGCCGGGAACCTTCGGGTCAAAGACAATGGTCTTGATACGTCCGCCGGTGGCATATGGACCCTTCTGTATCCACCGCGGAGTTTCTGCCTGCACATCGGCATCAAGCTTGGAGCGCTTGCGTTGTGTGGCCTCTATGGCCTTCACACGAAGGTTCTCTGCAGGGGGCTCGGCATTGCCAAAACGTCTGCGATGGAAGTCCTCAAACCGGGCCTTGATCGACTCAGCTTCGTCGCGTTCAATCCGTGATTCGCTGTCGCGTTGTGCGGCACTGGTGCCGGCGCAAACAAGCGCGAGCAACCCGAGGGTCAGGAAGAGATGTTTCATGCGACAAAAGTACAGTGGAATAGCTCAGACAGGAACGTCCGGATGTGGCGCATTCACTATGCCGACGGATGCTCTGGAACGCCCCCTGCCGGGGGAGTGTTATCATGCGCCATGGCAACCTCGGAAGTCTACTCCACATCGACCCTAGTTCTGGGTGCCGGCTACGCCGGACTCACCGCCGCCGCTCTTCTTGCCCATGAGGGCTCGGAGGTGACGGTGCTTGAATCCCACGACACGCTTGGCGGCTGTGCCTCATTCTACCGCCAAGGCCAGTGCACGTTTGATGTTGGCGCTACCACCGTCAGCGGTGTAGTTGCCTCGCAACCGGCTGGCAGAGTGTTCGGATATCTTGGCATCGTACCGGAGTTTATCAAGCAGGACCCGGGCATGCTGATTCGCATGCCGGAGTTTGATGTCATTCGCTATGCTGAGGTAGACCGGTGGATAGCCGAGGCCGAACGCGTTTTTCCAGGCGGACGTCAGGGGGCGTTCTGGAGGGAGCTTTACCGGTTGGAGTCGCGCGTTTGGTCTCTTGTGCAGGGGCTGACGCATTTCCCACCAGCCGGTGCGACGGATCTCTTGCGTTTGGCAAAGCCTTCGCTTCTTGCCAATGCACCGCTGGCTCTTGGTTTGCTGCGGCCCATGGACGTGCTGCTGGAACGCCATGGCGTCCACCGCAATGCCGACTTCCGACGCTTCATCAACGAGCAGCTGTTGATCTCCACGCAGAATACGTCACACAAAGCCCCATACCTGACGGCTGCCATGGGCCTTACCTATCCGAGCGAGACGTACTATCCCGTTGGCGGCATGGTGCGTCCGGCATTGTTGCTCATGCGGCATGCTACGTCACGCGGCGCACAGGTGAAGTTCCGACGCCGCGTCACGCAAATCGCGCGAGACGGAAATCAGTGGCGCGTGCAATGTGCGAACGGCGAAGAGTACCGCGCGCAGCGCGTCGTGTCCTCCGTACCAATCTGGAACATGGCGCGTCTGACCGATGAACGTCCACGCGCCTACTTCGAGAGTCTCTCATCGCGATTCAGCTCGGCCTGGTGTGCCGTCACGCTCTACCTTACCGTCCATGGCGTGCCTCGTCTTCCGAGTCAGTATGTGCAGCTGCATCTCGATGCAGACATCCCATATGTCCATTCAAAGTCACTGTTTCTCACGCTTTCACATCCGGACGATCGGCAGAAGGCCCCCGAGGGTGTGACCACCATCACCGTTAGTACTCACGCACGTGCTGAGGATTGGAAGGGGCTGAGCATTGACGAATACACCCGCCGACGTGAGCTGGTTCGCGATGCAATGGTGGAAGTAATCCGGCGTCGCATGCATGAGCTGGATGGCATGGAGACCTCACGCGTTGATGTTGGGACGCCGGTCACCTGGGAGAACTACACGCAGCGTCATGATGGCTTTGTTGGCGGCATCCCGCATGATGTGACCCGTCCACTCTTTCTGCTGCCGCCAAATCAGACCCCATTTGAGGGCCTATATATGATCGGCGACAGCGCTTTCCCGGGTCAGGGCATGCCGGCCGTGATGCTCGGCGCTTGGAACACCGTTGCCCGTATCTTTGGCTCATGAGCGACGCCGTCCACACGATGTTTTCGGACATCGCCCCCAAGTACGACCTTACCAATTCCGTGCTCTCGCTCGGCATCCACCACCTGTGGCGCAACGCCACGGTTGCCGAAAGTGGCGCTCGTGCCGGCAGTCATGTACTGGACTGTGCCACGGGCACCGGAGATCTGGCTCTTGCATTCAAAAAGGTAGTCGGGGATGCGGGTCGCGTGCTTGGCACCGACTTCAACGCCGACATGCTGTCATTTGCTCCTGCGAAGGCTCATGCAAAGGGGCTTGACGTGGAGTTTGAAGTTGCTGATGCCATGCACCTGCCGTATAGCGATGCGACGTTCGATGTGGCAAGCATCTCCTTCGGCATCCGGAATGTGGACGATCCGCGCACGGCCCTTTCCGAGCTGGCACGCGTGGTCAGACCGGGCGGCCGCGTCGTTGTGCTTGAGTTTGGTCAGCCCCGTGGCCTTATGGGCCTGACGTATCGCTTCTACAGTCGCCACATCATCCCGCTCATCGGCGGCATACTCACGGGCAATCGTAAAGCCTATGAGTATCTGCCCACAACTGCCGCAGCGTTCCCGTGTCGCGACGAGTTTACCGCCCTCATGGCCTCCACCGGACGCCTCACCAACTGCCGCTACCGTGAACTCACCGGCGGCATTGCGTTTTTGTACAGTGGGGTGGTGATCACTTCCCCATAGCCCGTAGATCCTGACTCTCATGCGTGTTCTTCACCATGAAATCGCGGATCGGCTTTAGCGCATCGGGTGTGCCCATGTTCCACTTGTAGGAGCGCTCCTTACCCATAATGACAATGCGCAACTCGGAGACCGGTGCATCGGGAACATTGTCGAGGGATTCCGTCGGGACGGTTGAGAGATCTGTCTGACGGATCAATGTCAGGAGGTTGCACAGCTTGTCGCGGCTGATTCCGCCCACCCAGATGCCTTCTCGGTCAGTAAAGCGCCGGCCATCGTACATGATCTTCCCATCTCCGAGGATGGTTGCCGAATACACCGGACATTTCCCGAAGCACATTCCTGTTTCGTAGGAGATGCTGGTGTTCTGCACCGTGATGCCCTTTAGGCAGTCATCGACGGAGGCGCAAGCCGCCAGCATGAGCGACAAAGATGCAAGCGCGAGAATGAAGGTACGCTGGAACATTGCGAAATCATTTCCTGGAAGAAACACAAACGTAACACCTCGGTAACGAGCAGGCCACAGTCAAGCCGGACTTTTGCGATGCATTCTACACGCGATCTAATTCTTCCTGTCATTTCGAGGGCCGACCATGAGACGTTTTCTTCCGATGTGTGGTGTAATGATGCTGTGCGCAGTAGTGCTTGCCCATTCGCAGGGTCTAGTACTGCAGCATCTTGGACGCCATACGCAGCGACCAGCGACGTATGATGGATCGGCAGCTGAGTCTGTGACATACGATCCAACCTCACGCACGGCGATCGTTACCGATGCGCGGAATAACCGGATCAGTTACGTGAATATGGCCAATCCTGCAGCACCGGTGGTCATTCGTGACATCGCAATGGCCCCCTATGGAGCCGGCGTCAACTCGGTCGCAGTCCGCAACGGCCTAGTGGCTGTGGCCATGGAAGACATTGTGAAAAGCAGTCCGGGCCGCGTAGTGTTTTTCGACATGAGCGGAAACTTCCGGTCGGTAGTGACCGTCGGGGCTCTACCGGACATGCTAACGTTCACCCCAAATGGGCAGAGAGTAATCGTCTGTAACGAAGGTGAGCCGGAGGTGAACTACACCATCGATCCAGAAGGGTCTGTGAGCATCATCAATGTGACCAACCCGACCGCTCCAACAGTACAGACGGTGACTTTCACTTCGCTGAATGGACGTCAGGACTCCTTGCGCGCCATGGGTATCCGCATCTACGGACCCAACGCTACGGTCGCCCAGGATCTTGAGCCGGAGTATGCCGCCATCAGTGCTGACGGCTCCACGGCCTATGTTACGCTGCAGGAGAACAATGCCATCGCGGTTATCGACATCAACAACGCAACGCTGCTGCGCGTTATGGCCCTTGGATACAAGGACCATAGCAGGGGGCTTCCACGGTCAACGAACTTTACTTGGCGCAATCGTCCGGTGCTCGGAACAACGCCGGCTGGTCAGACGATTAATCTCGGCGGCTTCTCGGGACTGTGGTTCGAAGGATTTGGTGCCGACACCAACAAGCTGCGCTTTATCACGCATCCGGATCGTGGCCCGAACGCCGAACCAACTGTGCTTCGCGGACAAACACGTCGCCCCTTTGCCCTGCCAAATTTCCAGTGTGAGGTTGTTCGATTCGAACTGGACCGCGTCACTGGCTCGTTTACAATTCTCGATCGCGTGAAACTCACGCGCGCCGACGGCGTAACGCCCATCACCGGACTTCCCAATCTTCAGGCTGGTGCTCAAGGGCTGGCTTACACGGATGAGCTTCCGATCGACCTTAACGGAAACGACCTGAACAATGATCCGTTTGGTGCGGATCTTGAGGGCATTAGTGTGGATGCGTCCGGCACGTGGTGGATGGTGGATGAGTATCGTCCAGCCATCTACAACTTTACCAGCACCGGACGCCTTATTGATCGGTATATACCGGCTGGCACAGCCGCCTCGGTCAATGCGGCCGTCGGTACCTACGGCAATGAAGCACTTCCGGCTGTGTATGCACAACGTCGTTCCAACCGCGGCTTCGAAGCCTGCGCAATCGAAGGTGACATTCTCTACGCTTTCATCCAGACCAGTCTTGATAATCCGGACTCCCCAACCGATGCCACATCGAAGGCATCTCCATGGTGCCGGATCCTTGCCTTTAATACGGTTACCAAGCAGGTCGTTGGAGAGTATCTCTATCCGATGTTCGAAAAGGCAGGATCCTGCGATAAGATCGGCGATGCAGTATCGCTTGGCGGTGGTAAGTTTTTCGTAGTCGAACGCGATGATGCTACCGGGCTCGCTGCCCGGAAGTACGTGTTTGAGATCAATCTGAAGGGGGCTACCAACCTTCTGAATGCGGCTGCACTTCTGCCGCAGGGTCGTACGTGGGAGACGATGACATTTGCCGAACTCGCAGCACTCGGCGTGCGGTCTGTGAAGAAAACCAAGGCCGTATACCTTCCCGGTGTTGGATACGGCAACGTCGATAAAGTGGAAGGCATTGCTCGCATCAATGCTACAACGTTTGCTGTGATCAACGACAATGACTTTGGCGTGGGTGGTTCAATTCTGCCGTCCCCACCGAATGGTAGCATCACGATTAACACGGCGGCGGATCCCATCCTCGGATTGATCAGCTTCGACATCCCGAGCGGTCTTGACGCCAGTGATCGGGATAATGCCGCTGGAACGGGCGCGAACATCAAGATTGCCAACTATCCCGTCTATGGCATGTACCAGCCGGATGCCATCTCGGCGATAACCGTTGGCGGACGGACCGTTCTGGTAACTGCCAACGAAGGCGATGCCCGTGACTGGGGAACATTCGTGGAAGAAGTGCGCGCTGGAGCTGCGACTTATGTCATAGACACTGACCTGCTCAACGCCTGGCCGGGTCTGAAGACAAATCAACTTCTGGGACGGCTCAACGTTGTCAATACCCTCGGCGATCTCGATGGTGACGGTGACTTCGACGAGATCTACGCACTTGGCTCGCGTTCCTTCTCCGTTTGGAACACTGATGGCAATCTTCTATTCGACAGCGGCAGTGACTTTGAGACACGCCTTTCGACGATCTATCCCACAAATTTCAATACGGGACACACGACGAATGCTATGGATGATCGCTCGGACAACAAGGGGCCGGAACCCGAGGCCATTGCTGCTGCCGTGATCAACGACTCAGCCTATGTCTTCGTCGGTTTGGAACGCATCGGTGGGGTGTTCATGTATAACATCACAAACCCGATATCCGGCCGCTACATCGACTACATCAATGCTCGCAACTTCAGTGTTACACCAAGTCTGGCCAATGTTGATAACGGAACTGTCGGCGACCTAGGTCCAGAAGTTCTCCAGTATGTACCCTCAAATGAAAGTCCGAATGGTGCTGATATGCTGCTCCTTAGCAATGAGGTCAGCGGAACACTTAGTGCCTTTGGTGTGCGGGTGCCACGCATCGTTTCACAGCCAGCGGCAGTGATCAATCACTGTATCCCGGATCGCCTTACGCTAACCGTTACGGCAACAGGGCTCTCGCTGAACTACCAATGGCTGAAGGACGGTGTTGCGATCGCAGGAGCTACCGGTGGCTCGTATGTCGTCGATGTGATCAACGGATCATTCGCAGGAGTCTATACATGTCGAGTGCAGTCCGGCACGGGTCTCTCGTTGACGACGACTCCGACGACCGTTAATGTTTTCACGCGTACCCGCATCACAACAGAGCCTCCGGCACTAACACAGGTTGATGTCAATACGACGACAACAGTTCGACTCGTCGCAACCTCGACAGCAGGGGAGCGTTTACAATGGTTCCGTGGAACGGTAGCTCTTACCGACAATCAGAAGTACAGCGGCGTTACGACCAACGCCCTGACGATCCGCAACGTCACTCCAGCCGATACGTCAAGCCTCTACAACTGCGTTGTCACGGGTGGATGTGCAACTGTCCGGTCACGCAACGCACGTGTCCTGATACCGCAGATCAATTTCACCACGCAGCCCCTTGACACGATCGTTTGTCCAAAGGATACTATAGTTCTGCGCGTTGCAGCAGCCTCCTCCGGAGGCGATGCCGGCGTAGGGTACCAGTGGCGCACAGATGATGGAGTGATCCTGCGTAATGGCGGACGCATTAGTGGTGCTACTAGCAATGTTCTGCGCATAGCCAATCCCGAGGGCTCTGATTCACGCCGATACATTTGTGTGGTGACGGGTTTCCCGTCAACACTGACGAGATTCTCACGTGAGGCCAACGTTATCGTGCGCACGCCGCCGGTGATCACACGCCAGCCTGTGGCAATCAATGGCCTGACGCAGGATACGGTCTGCAGTGGGATGCTCTTCCAGTTTGGTGTACTTGCTGAGGGTACGGACCTGACATATCGGTGGTTCCGGAATGGTGCACCGATCCCGCTTGCCGAGTACCCGACGTTCTCATCTCGTGAGCCTGGTGTGTATTTCGTTGAGGTGACCGGGGTGTGTGGCCTGGTCACTCGTTCGCAGTCCGTCACGATGAGCAACATCGTGCAGCCAGAAGTCGGACTTCAGCCTCCATATGAACTACGTCTCAAAGAAGGTGCGTCTCTAGACCTCAGTATCACCGTTGCCTCAGGCTCGCAACCGCTGAATGCGCAATGGGCTGTTGATGGGCAGGACATTATGGGTGCAACGGGACTTACACTTCGAATCCCAGCTGTCAAACTTTCCGACGCAGGACGGTACGTCTGTGTTCTGAGCAACGAGTGCGGCATTGATGTTTCCAATGTCTGTGTCGTGACGGTTGACAAAGTCAATCCGACGAGTGTCGATGAGGAGATAGCCTCTAAGGTTATGAGGATCGTGCCGACCCCAATGACTGAGACTGCAACGATCCAAGTGCGTGATCTTGCACAAGGTCCTGCAACCGTGAGTATCCTTGATCTTACTGGTAAGTTGATTTCGTCGGTGGACGTTACGATCCCCGCCAGTGGTTCGCACTCTTTGTCCGTAACGCGGGAAATGTTGCCATCCGCCGGCACCTATGTTGTGCGGTTGCGCACGGCAGCAGGTGAGATCAGCCGATTGCTCATCTGTGCTCCGTAAAGTCGTCAAAACTTTTCAACACAACGGCGATGCTGGCCCTGCCAGCGTCGCCGTTTGCGTATGAAATCTGAAATTTGCCGCATGACACATCAAGAACTCACCAGCGCCATCTACGATGTCGCGCACATAACGGGCACGTTTACGCTCCGTAGCGGAATCATCAGCAACGAGTACTTCGACAAGTATCAGTTCGAAAGTGATCCGCGACTTTTGCGTGCTATCGCCGAGCAGATGCTTCCAATGATACCTGATGGAACTGATATGCTTGCAGGCCTGGAAATGGGCGGGCTTGCCATTGCCACGGCACTGTCGTTAGCCTCCGGACTGCCGGTGGTCTTTGTGCGCAAGAAGGCTAAAGACTACGGCACATGCAAGCTGGCAGAGGGTCCGGATGTGGCCGGTAAACGCCTGCTGATCGTCGAAGATGTCATCACCAGTGGTGGACAGGTAATCATCTCGGGTAATGATCTTCGCTCACTTGGTGCGGACACAACTGACGTGCTCTGCGTGATCGATCGCGAGCAAGGGGGCAGGGCAAAGCTCGAAGAGGCCGGATATCGGCTCACGTCACTCTGCACGATGACTGATCTGAAGGCCGGACGATGAAGATCATCAGCTGGAACGTTAACGGTATTCGCGCCGTGCAGAAGAAGGGCTTTCTTGATTGGGTGGACGAGGTGAAGGCCGATGTGATCTGCCTGCAGGAGACCAAGGCCGACGTCGAGAAGATCCCCGATGAAGTGAAGAACCATCCCGGTTGGCACACCTACTGGCACTCTTGCACCATCAAGAGTGGCTACAGTGGTGTGGGCATCATGTGTCGCACAGAGCCCCTTTCCGTTACCACCAAAATCGGCATCGACGAGTTTGATGGAGAAGGCCGCATCATCGAAGCAGACTTCGGTTCATTCCTACTCTACAATGTGTACTTCCCGAATGGGTCTGTGGGCAACTCGCGTGTGCCCTTTAAGCTTCGATTCTATGACGCACTGCTTGCCCGCTGCGCCGAAGAACGCAAGCAGGGAAGGGGCATTGTGGTATGCGGCGATTACAACATCGCCCATCACCCGATCGATCTTGCACGCCCTAAGGAGAATGAATCCAACACCGGCTTTCTACCTGAAGAACGTGCCGTGCTCGACCGCATGGCTGCCGACGGCTGGCTTGATTCCTTCCGCGAGTTCCATCCGGATGAACCGGATAACTACACCTACTGGGACTACTTCACGCGCGCCCGCGAACGCAACGTCGGCTGGCGCATCGACTATCACTGGATCACCGAAGATCTGCGTCCGCGCCTCAAAAACGCCTTCATCCTCCCCGATGTCATGGGCTCGGATCATTGTCCAGTTGGAATAGTAGTTGTTTAGTTACGGGAATTACGGAATTACGGAATTACGGAATTACGGAATTACGGAATTACGGAATTACGGAATTACGGAATTACGGAATTACGGAATGACGGAATGACGGAATGACGGAATGACGGAGTTACGGAATGACGGAATGACGGAGTTACGGAGTTACGGAGTTACGGAATTACGGGATGACAGCTCTCTGTCGTCTTACCAAGAATCTTGCTCGTCAGTAATTCCGTAATTCAGTAATTCCGTACTTCAGTACTTCAGTACTTCAGTAATTCAGTACCCAAACCTATACTTCTCATACCAGATCTCCACACTGGCCTTTGTCTTGCCGTTGGGATCTACTGGTTTCTTGGGTTGAGACGATTCGTTGAAGTCGCCGGTGATCGTGCGGGGGATCTCGAAGTTGGGTACTTCCATCGAGATCTTCATGTATGATGGAAGGCAATAGGAAGCGGCCTTTACGTTGTCGTAAACCAGCTCTGCGGCCACCGTCCCGCCGGATTTCGCAGTTGCGGTGACCTTGCGAGTAAGCATTGCGGACTCATCGACAAACAGAGTGGCCACGACGATGTTGCCGGACTCATCAGCGGGGATGATCTTGATCTTGCGCAAGGTGAGCCCCTTGAAGTTCTCTGTTCCCATGTCGATGGCTGCAAACTCACCTGAGAGCAGAGATAGAGCACTGAGTTCCGTGCTCTGCTTCGGAATCATCGCAAAGCCCTTGGAGGTGATCTTCGTCGAGTTCGGTGGAGTGAATGCAAGCGTTGCCTTTGCTTCGGGTGCCTTCATGAACGGAATGTCCACCTTGAGACGCAGCTCAGCCGTATACTTTCCACTCGACTCCATTCGCTTGCGGATAGAGATCAGCAGGGCTTTGGCATCGGTGGCAGCACGGGCCGGCTCGATGACGGCTGTGAATAGAAGAACGAGGACAATCAGGGGGCGGATCACGTCAGGATATCCTTTCGACGGATGATAATGTGCGCTGCAACGAAGCATCCGACGACGTGGAGCATCAGCGCCAAGAACGATGGACCGATGCGGTCCCAGCGCACCGGGTCATCGAAGAAGAACTTCCAGCTGTTCATGTGGTTGGTAAAGAAGAGCGGCCGCACATAGTCAAACAGTGGTACGTCGATCGCGGAGATGATCGTCATCACAATGATGATCGACATCGTTGTCATGATCGGTCCGATCGCATTCTCAACCAGTGACGAACACAGAAAAGCAACGCTTGACACAGTGGCCATGGCCAGGAAAGCCCATGCGTAGGCGTATGCAAAGCGCCACATCAGGTCATCGGCCTGCAGAATGGTGATCTGTTGTCGGATGATGAAGACCTCGCCGGTGCCGAGGAATCCAATTCCTAGACCGAGTGAGAGCACCGCCATGCATACGACGAGCAGAAACGTGTAGGTCAGCGTGGCAAAGTACTTGGCGTTGACCATTGTTGATCGCGACAGGGGGCGGGTCAGGAGCAATCGGTAGGTGCCGGCAGTGGCCTCACCGGCAAGCACCTCACCGGCCACAAGGGTGATCAGGAATGGCACATGCAGGTAGAGCGAGGAGAAAATGATGTAGGCCACGGCGTAGCCATTGAGCAGATGCCCCGTAAACTCGAACGTGTCCTTGAGTCCAGATGTCGCAAACTTGAAGAACTGCTCTCCCTGCATGCTCATGCCGACCACGACAATCGGGATCAGCACGGCAAGGGCGAGAAAGCCGATGAATGTTCTCCACTTTGAGAAGATCTTCGACATTTCAACGCGATAAGCGGTCAGGATCATACGCCCTCCCTGGTCAGCGAGATGAAGTAATCCTCCAATGAGCGCACCGGAGTGACGGCCAGAAGGGCGATCCCCGCGTTAGAAAGCATGGAGACCACGTCGGCGATCTCACCGCGCTCGAGCATCAGAATCAATGCGGACTCGGTCGAGGAGTGAACATGGGAAGCTAGAGGCGTTGCACGCACCAGTTCGAGCGCGCGCTGTGCATCGGGAGTCTCAATGGTAACCTTCAGACGACCGGCATTGAGCAGATCCTGCACAGCCCCTTCGATGATGGCCTGACCCCGGTTGATGATGACCATGCGGTTGGCCGTGAGCTCAACCTCAGGAAGAATGTGCGAAGACAGGAAGATCGTCTTCTTGTGATCGGCAGCCAGCTCTAGGATCAGGTCGCGCATGTCCACCATGCCGTGCGGGTCAAGACCCGTGGTTGGTTCATCAAGGACAATGAGATCAGGTGAGTGCAGCAGTGCCTGAGCTATGCCGAGACGCTGCTTCATACCGTGGGAGAAGGTCTTGACCTTGCTTTCAGCGCGGGCACCCAGGCCAACCATTCCGAGGACTTTGTCAGTGGCAGCCTTCGATACGTCCGTACCGCTGAGGCGTCCGAGCAGCTCGAGGTTGCGTCGTGCGCTGAGATAATTGTAGAAATCGGGACGTTCGACAATCGCACCAATGCGACGTAGAATCTTGGAACGGTCTGAGTTCAGGTCCATTCCGAAGATGCGGATCGAGCCCGAGGAGGGGGCGATCAGCGACATCATCATGCGGATGGTGGTGCTCTTACCGGCACCATTCGGACCGAGAAATCCGTAGACGTCGCCTTGTTGGACTGTGAGGCTCAGTCCGTTGACGGCGACAAAGGACCCGTACCGCTTGTGCAGATCGCGGATCTCGATAGCGGGATGTGACATTGAAAGCCTAGAGGGCCGCTACGATTCGCTTGAAGGCTCGACCACGTTCTTCGTAGTTGGCGAACATATCAAACGACTTGCAGGCGGGCGAGAACAGCACAACGTCTTCGGCAAGAGCCATGTCCTGGGCGATACGGATGGCATCTTCCAGCGTATCAGCCTTGGCACAGCGCTTGGTTGTGCACCAGTGATTAAAAATGGCATCCGCCTCTTCCCCGATGCAGACGATCGATTTCACGTTGGCCGCCACCAGCGGATCAAGCTCGGCATAGTTGTTGCCGTCACCACGTCCACCGGCGATCCACACGATCGGTCTGTCATAGCTCGACAGCGCATACCAGGTGGCGTTAACGTTGGTCGCCTTCGAATCGTTCACGAACCGTGCGCCTTTGCAGATGCGCACACTTTCGAGGCGATGTTCAACACCGCTGAACGACATCAACGAGTCGCGGATATTCTCATTCCGCACTTCAAAGGCGCGGGCCGCCATGCTTGCTGCCATGGAGTTTGCTGCATTGTGAACTCCAGGCAATCCAAGACGTCTCAATGACATAAGGATCTCCTCATTATGCTGCTGATCCCGAAGCACGATTTCACCCCCCCGGATGAATGCCCCTTCAACCTCACGTGTGGTGCTGAAGAAGCGTACCGTACCTCGGACTGCTGATGCCGCAGGTGCAACTGCCGGATCATCAGCGTTCAAAATTACAACGTCACCGGCCTGTTGGTTCGAAGCAATTTTCCACTTTGATTCAACGTATTGGGAAAACGTCCCATGGTACGACAGATGGTCTGGCGTAATGTTCAGGATCATACTGACCTGCGGCCGGAAGGATACGATCGTATCTAGCTGGTAGGAGCTGCATTCGGCAACGATGATCGTGTCCGCCGCGATGGTACCAACGAGAGATGAAAGGGGCGTGCCGATGTTCCCCGCAGCAACGGCAGGACGTCCGCTTTGTTCGAGAATGTGCGCCGTCAGTGCCGTGGTTGTTGTCTTTCCGTTGGTGCCCGTGATGGCAACGATCGGATTGGAAAGGAACCGACTTGCGTATTCAAGCTCGCCGACAAGTTCGATGCCACGGCGCGCAGCCTCAACACGGACAACGTTCGATGGTGGAATGCCCGGCGAGACGATGATAAGATCGCTCTCATAGACACGATCACTATGTCCGCCGGTCTCGATGTCGATATCGGCATCACGCAACCGAGCAGCGGTTTCGGTAAGTGCAGTTTCGTGTCGGGTTTCGCTGACCAGTACGTCATGACCCTGACGTCGGGCAAGTTCGGCGGCGGCAACGCCACTAAGGGCTGCGCCGATGACGGAGATTCGCATGGCACAAAAATACGCCTCACAGGCGGCTCAGTGCGTGCGGCTCATCAGCGAACGGGCCAGCATCTCAAGCCCGTCACGTGCATCGGATGGTGCCAGCGTATAAAGCGCATTGAAGGCCTGCATTGTGCGCTCTTCGACGATCGTCGTTGCATCAGTAGCTACGCCGCAGCGCTCCATTAGTCCGATCACAGAGTCGACCATGCTTGGGGCAAGGGGCTCACCACGGCGGAATGCATCAACAATGCCGCGATGCTCGGGGCTGGCCGTCGGGTCGGCATCGACGCGTGCACAGGTCTCGATCATCAGCCAGGTGCGCTTGCCTTCAATGATGTCACCACCACGCACCTTGCCAAACTGTTCCGAACCGAATGCATCCAGCACATCATCCTGCATCTGGAATGCAATACCCAATTCACGCGCAAAGGTCTGCAGTGCCGAACGCTGCTCGTTCGAGGCGCTGCCGATACTAGCGCCAATGGCGACCGACATCTCAAGCAGACGAGCCGTTTTCTTCTCGATCATCATGAAGTACTCATCGGAGCGGACGTCGCTTCGGAGCATGAACTCCATGTCCAGGGCCTGACCGTCACAGACATCGATGAGACCCGTCGAGAAGGCATCAACGACATCAAGCGGCTGTGACGCATGCGCAGCACTGCGGAGCAGAAGACGCATCGCCATACCCATCATGACGTCGCCGGCTAGAATAGCGGTGCTAGCATTCCACTTTACATGAACGGTGTCTCGCCCGCGCCGTTTGGCCGAAGAGTCCATGATGTCGTCATGAACGAGTGTGAAGTTGTGCAGTAGTTCAACGGCGATAGCCGCATGGACGGAGTGTGAGGGGCTACCGCCCACGGCTTCACATGCAAGCATTGTCAGCACGGGGCGGACGCGCTTGCCCCCTCCTTCGAAGAGATAGTGAACAGGGTCATAAAGACATCCTGGTTCATTGAACTCCGACAGCGCTGAGCTGAGAGCCGACTCGATCTGTTCGCGATACGGGGCCAATCTGTCAATGGGTGCAGAAACACTGATCATGGGCTTCCCAAACTAGTGATGACGTGTAAGTGGTGCAGACCGCAATTCCGTAACCGTAGAGCTTCCCGTAAGAAACATCCATTGCCGCAATCGTGTCTGCCACGACGCCACAAGTTGCATGATTCCATCGATTCCGCCATCGTTGTGCGCCTGGAGAATAGGCCGGGCGGTGCCTACGACATGAGCTCCCAGACCGATGGCAACAGCCACATCAGTGCCACTTGCGATTCCTCCGGAGGCGATGAGTGTTGGCACGGTATCGCGGTTCTGGCGGATGCATTCGGCGGTGGGGATGCCGATGTCCCAGAGATGTTGGACCTGCTGCGGATCATCATGACGCATGATCTCAATCCCGGACCATGACGTTCCACCGGCTCCGGCAATGTCGATGATCTCAACGCCCACGTTGCGAAGGCGATCCACGCATCGTCGCGAGAGTCCAGCTCCAACTTCTTTGACGATCACAGGGACGGGGCTTTGACGGACCATCGCCTCGATTGTCTCGAGTACACCTCGAAACTCCGGTTCACCTTCGGGCTGTGCTAACTCCTGCAGTGGGTTGAGATGCACGGCAAGAGCCGAGGCATTGATGAGCATGACAGCCCGTGCCATCATTGATTCAAGTGAACCAGACTGATGCCAGCGCCGGGCTTGCACGGCACCAATATTGGCGATCATCGGCACGTCGGATGCAAATGGTCGTACGCAGGTGAACGAGGATTCCTGCGACGGATCCTCGAGTGCGGCGCGCATTGATCCAACGCCCATACCGATGCCGAGGCGGCTACAGGCCTCGGCGATGTCGCGGTTAATGTGCTCGGCATTCGGATAGCCCCCTGTCATGCCAGTGACGATAAGGGGCAACTGCAGCTGGTGACCGAGAAAGCTGACGTGCGTATGAATGTCGGCGTAGTCGATCTCGGGAAGGGCGTTGTATTCGAACTCGTAGTTCTCAAGTCCGGTCGACTTTGTTCGGAACCCGGCATTGCCGGAAAGGGCATGACGGACGTGAGATTCCTTGCGTGAAGAGATCGACATGCACGCAAGTTACGGTCACGGCACTCTGGCAAGAAACAGATTGCCCGGCAGACGTGTGATGCGACCATCCAGCTCGAGATCGAGAACACGTTGCAAAGCATCGGATGCTGTGCAGTTCCAGACCACGGCCAGCTCATCAAGATGACGTGGCGTCCCGCCTTCGAGTCCTTCCACCAACATGTCCTGTCGCAGTCGGCCCTGCCTGCCACTGATCGGTACTTCTGCAAGGTCATCGGCACACGTGAGCATGCGAGCACTTGAGCTTGCGATTAGAGCATTGCATCCATCACTTCGCGAAGACGTGATTGGTCCCGGCACAGCATACACCGGTCGTCCCTGCTGTCGGGCGAACTCGGCAGTGATCAGGGCGCCGCCGCGCCGCTTACTCTCGACCACCACCACGGCGTCACTGAGGCCTGAGATGATTCGGTTGCGGGCCGGAAAGAAAGGGGGCAGAGCAGCCACCCCGCACGGATGTTCGCTAATGACGCAGCCACCGGACGCGACGATCCGATCCGCCATGCGCTGTGCCGCGATCGGTGTGATCCGGTCGATGCCGCTGGCGATAACAGCAACCGTAATGCCGCCTCGGCGAACTGTGCTCTCGTGAGCCAGCATGTCGATGCCATTAGCGAGTCCGCTGACGACCACCGCCGAACGGTCAACCCACGATTCGACGAGTGATTCGGTCACGGGCTTGCCATAGTGCATGGTGCAAGAACGTGTACCCACAATGCCGACGGTTGGCAGATGATCAGCCGGCAGCGTCCCACGCACAAACAACACCGCCGGCGGAGAGCTGATCACGCCAAGTCGAGCCGGGTATGAGTCCTCGTGCCAGGCCACGATCTGCACCTGACATGCCGAGCACCGATCGATCTGCACGCGCGCTTGCTCGGACAGGTCGAGCGCATGGTGGCCGATCCGCTCAAGCACTTCATTAAGAGTCGAGCAATCAGACGCATGTCGCCGCAGTTCGTCATTGGTAAGGCGCGCAACGAGTCTAAGCGCCACAAGGTCGAGATGGGAAAGCATAGGCAGGGGGCTGGTGATGGTTCACAAAGCCTCCTTCGAGCAGAAATGGGGTATGAGCGTGACGCGAGAGCCTTAGCGGGCGCAAATGGCCGAAGCAACGGCGGAACGGATCTCCGCACGCAGGTCGTCAGGGTAGCTGGGAAGAACAGCGTTCAGGTGCTGTTCAATCGACTCCACAAACGTCCGCAAGGACGGTAGAACCTCGGCGATCAGTACGGCATCGGAGGGAATCTCGAGGGCCGTCGCGCCGAGACGTACAAACAGACTGATGATCTCGGCCTCTTCATCTGTGGTCGTGTCGAGCACCATATCCTGTCCTCCGATGGCAATCCTGACCTGCCAGCCAAACATTGTTGGGTTTGTCTCGACGGAATCGGCATGTGACCCGAGAACAATCTCGCGGCGGTTGCCGATCGGCAGCTGCTCGATGCGCGGCCAATACCAGGTGCTGAGCCGGCGCAGGCGCAGCTGACGTTCGAGATCATAGACGATGGAATTGGCGATGTG
>JBILLF010000044.1:0-16881 GCA_044376225.1 Patescibacteria group bacterium
TGTAGCTGGCATGGTACTGGCATCAACGACTACGGGCGTGATGAGCTGGCGTAGTGCGATCACCGAAGTCGCGCGTGGAATCTTTGTGCCCACGGCGGGCAATCATATCCAAACGATCACCGCTGGAGTGGACATACCAACCGGTGCGATTCCGATCGTCACAATGATCAACGCTGCCGGTACAACCATCTCGATTTCCGTGACAACCGTGGATACCGCAGCTGACACCTTCACGGTTGAGACTTCTACACCACTTGCGGCAACGGATCGCATTGCGTGGATGATCCTCCCACCGATGTAAGCCCCTGAAACGATGACATACATCAGTCACCCTCATGCCAAACTGCTATGGCTGGCAATCTGGCTTACTGTGTTTAGTCCTCATATCAATGCACAGATGCTTAGCACAAGCCGTATCGATAATGCTTCACCATTGCCGCTGGTCATCTCCAACCGCTCGTCGAATGCCCTTCCGTTGAGCATCATAACTGGAGCGTCACAGACGCGTGCACTTGAAATTGGTCAGTCCGGGAATACCTGGCTGCTTGGTCCGGTCAGCATTGGAATGGGTATTGGTACTGCTCCACTGGAGCTGATGCGTATTGGATCGATTTCAGGGCAGGGCGGAAGAGGGCTAACGATCTCACTCGACGCAACGACGATGAGCACAGGGCTTCTCGTGCGCGATATAGGTGCCTCCGGAATCAACGATGCCGGCATTGTCCTATCATCTCAATCAAACGGATTGGGAACGGGACTGCGCCTCGGCGGACCAGTAGGCTCTGGTCGTCCAAGTTTAGGCACAGGCATCGACATCACCGGCGGTACGGGTATTCGCTATAATGCCCTTACCGCCGGTAGCGGTGTTGCGATCGATATTGGTGGAACGACGCCGCCGCGTCGTGGGATCGAGGTCGTGGCCTCGGGCTCGCAGCACGTTGGAGTTGTCGCCAGAGCCAACACCGGTGGTATGGGCATCCTTGGCGTTTCACAGTCATCAACATACGAGACGCTCCCCGTTGCCGAACGAATAGGCGTGCGGGGTCATGCAGCTACCAATTCCGGCACAGCGGCCGACTCGATTACCGGAGTGCTTGGCTCAGTACAGCGCGGTGGAAATGGAGGCACACAGACCTTCTCGGTAGGCGTCTTCGGACGAGGCGAGAACACCGCTACTGCCAACGCAGGGACAACGCTCGGTATCTATGGGACGGCAGCTGCCGCCTCCGCTGGGGTGACTGTGGCCATCGGCGGCGGATTTCTTACCGACACGGGGCAGATCGCCCTATTGTGCGTCGGTGGCGATGTGATCCTAGGTGGTGTTCGTCCTCTGCTTCCTGTGCCGTTTCAGACATCGACCTTCCGCGAGATGATTACGCGCAATAGGACTTATGCACATCATTTCATGTCGAGCGGAATGACTCGACTTACCGGGCTTGCGCTCAATCCAACTCCCAAGATGCTGCTTCCTCCCGGGGGTGCCACGCTGCTGACGATTGCAGGTGGCACAGTGGTCAAGCTTGTCGGTGATGTTAACGGTAGCGTAATCAGCGGAATCCGACCGGATGCATCGGATCGAGTTCTGACGCTTCTCGTGACTCAGGGACGTGTCGAGCTCGCACATGAGCACCCTGCGGCCGATGCAGCAGACCGCATTCGAATCAAGAACGGGCAAACTCTCACTCTAGAGACCGATGACATGATCGAACTCTGGTACGATCAGGAGATCGAGCGATGGCGCTGCTACTCCTACTGACTCTCATCACGTCCGATGATTCGCTGTTGATCGTGCGCAGTTCCTGGGCATGGGATGCCGATGCATGCACGTCGTCGCTGCACGTGCGACGGCCGGAACTCTTCCGGTCCGACTGTCGTGTTGTCGTACACGTGCCAGTGTGCCGACATCGAACCAGCAGCGATCGTCACACCGTCGGTTCATGGTCGTGGAACGTCATCGACACAATCATTGGCAATCACCTGTATCTGCGGTACAGACTCCCTGATGACGTTGTTTCGTCTGAACACATTCAGGTCACCAGAGCCATTGAGCCCCCTGATGAGAACTTGAATGGTCGAGTTGTACCACAACCCTGGGACGGCTATGACGGGGGTATCATTGCCATCTGGTCGGATGATACGCTGACCATTGATGCGTCGGTGACGGCAACCGGCATGGGGTACATTCAGCCGCTGCGGGCCTGGAACACGGGCGATACGAGCTCCCAGTCATTGGAAACCATCGGCCATTACCGTCCGGGAACCGGCGGTGGTCCGTGCTCGATCGTGCAGCGCTCAGACATTTCAACTTCATGGCTGGCACCAACAACTGCTGGAAGTCCCCACAACTCAGGGGGGGCGGGAGGGGCATCGGCCGGGGCCGGTGGTGGTGGTGGGACATCATCATCCGTGTTTGCCAGCGTAAGCAAGGCACAAGGGTTGCCGGGACGTCCAAGCGATGATGGAACACGCCTCGTCTTCGGCTCATCGGGCGCATCAGGTCATGGCAATGACCTCGATGCGGGACGTGGCGGACGCGGCGGCGGGATCGTCATCATCCGCGCCCGTCATCTTCGACTGACCCGTGCAAGTGTCATCAGCGCAGACGGAACCAATGGCCATGATGCCGGACATGATGCGGGCGGGGGAGGGGGCGGTGCGGGGATGATCCTGTTCGATGCAGTGACCATAGAAGGAGGTGGCCTCATCAGCGTGCGGGGCGGACATGGTGGCTCGACTCATTCAACACTCTTTGCCTGCGGTCCGGGCGGTGGCGGCGGAGGCGGCAGTGTTCTCTCAACAGTACCCATGCCCGCGGCGGTTCGCTTGGAACGAACGGGTGGTTCGGCAGGCGACGCAGATGCACAGTTCGTTCCCGACAGCAGCATACCTAACAGTGCCGAGCGCGGAGCCGACGGCGCATTGGCCACATCCGTTGCACCATGGAATCCTGTTGCGGGACGCGTTCAACGCATGCTCCTGCGCGGCTCGGACAGTGTCGTACCCTTTGGATCTCGCACAACACTTTGGTCTGAGGGGGCTAGCCGTACGCAGTGGCTGGACGACGTCGAGGCTGTGACCGGTGACTCGGTCCGAACGTCTGCTTTGGAGTCCGGCCGATGGTATCGCGCGCGGCTCACGGGCGACGATGGTTGCTCACGGCTCGATAGCATCTATGTGCGTGTCATACCGTCATCACCAAACCTGATCGTCAGCATTGGTGACCTTCGGGCACGTCCTGGCGACAGCGTGGACATCTACCTAAACGTTCGATCGACGTCAACCCCATCACGAACGATCGAGGGCATCGCCTATGTCTCTACGCACCCGAATGTGCTCCTGCCAATCGGAGCTTCTGCCAGGGTAAGCCGCGGCCGAACACGCATTGAGTTTCCGTTCAGGCTGAATACCTCCACTGGCACGTACCGACGTGATCAGTTGCAGGCGGTCCTGGGTGACTCGGCGGCCGTGCAACTCAGTATTGACAGTGTTCGACTGACTGATCCTTCGATCAATGTTCAACGACGTCACGGACGGTTCACGCTTGACGGGGTTTGCATGCAGGACGGACGCCGGCGCATGTTTTCCGATACACCCACGTACAGCATACGAGGTCGCTCAATCACAACAGTAGCCGATGAGGTCCTCATCAGCGATGTGCTGGGTCGCCCCATCGCTCACCATCGCACAATCGATGACAAGGGGCTCACCGTGGAGATCGATCCCGATCTTGACGGTCTTGTCTTCGTGATCTTCATCAGCCATACATCAATGCTCACAGTGCCACTATGGCTTCAGAGAGCATCGGGACTCTAGTTTCGAGTCGTGTTGACCAGTATGAGAGCTCGGAGACGTCCTTCGCGCCATCCGGCTGACTGTTCATCTGTGACACGACCAGGACCGATCGACACGTTACCCAGGATCACATCGAAGTCGCCATCCGCATCAATGTCGGCCAGATCGCTTGGCAGCCAGCGCCCCTGATCGGCCATCGGAAGCGTCCATGTTTTCATACGTGGAGTGAAGGCTGACGTCTCAAGACGTATGAAGTCATGGCTCCCGCGCTCGAGCCTTGGGAAATAGCTGTAGGCCAGTAGATCCTGCGTACCATCCAGGTCAAAATCGCGCACCATCGCGCCGTATGCTCCGTCAAGCCGACGGAGCTCTTTTTGAGTTACACGCCCTGACTTATCCAGCGTGCAGACATACACTCCGTGATACGGCTTGTATGGCGGCATGAGATAATCGCCGTTATCTCCCGTGGTCACCAGCAGCTCGTAGCGTCCGTCCGCATTGATGTCGGCAAAGCTGAACGATGACGAACCATAACTCGGGGGAAAGGTCAGAAGTTCTTGGATCTCAAAACGCCCCTTGCCACGATTGATGTGAACGAAAAGTCCTTCACGAGCCTGGGCCATGAGTGCAATGATGTCCTTCCTACCGTCGCCATTGATGTCTCGGATCTCGGTGCGGATCGCTCCGGGCAGTGGGACCAGTTCATGATACTTCCAGCGCCGCGCTGTTTGCTCAAACCAGCCGAGCCGTCCGAGTAAGTTGCCATACTCACATACCAGCAGGTCGTCGCGGCCATCGCCATTGAGGTCATCAACACTGATATGCGTCGGACGACGTAGCGAGTCGATGATGCGCTTCTTTGTGTATTGATCACCGTTCCAGGTGATCGACACCACGCCGCCTGCGGCTGAATCGTGCGGCAGCAGCTTACCCATGTCGGTTACATACCAGGTTGCGCCACGAACGACGACCGAACTCACCGGACCACCAACATCGATCGTCTTCTGCAAAGAACCGGTGGCACTGTAGATGTTCATCGTACCAAGAAGCGCGTCAGCCGTGATGATCCGTCGCGAGGCCGTATCGAACCGCACCATGATCGTCATAGGATTGACGTCGTCGCTGTTGATGCGCAGGGGAGTGAACAGTGGCGTCAATCCTTCGATCGCCGGATCCGGAGCAGCCGGTAGGGTGTCCGGCGCATGATCGACATACCAGTTAGCGATCTTGAACCACTCGTCTTCGGTCATCGAGGGCACCGAGGGGTACATTGCCTTGAGATCATGGGGCAGAAGTTCGCGGTCTGCCTTGGGATCTAATCCCAGATACTCCCGCATCATAGGGAAGACCTTCGTCAGCCATGTGGACCGATCGAGATGCTCCGGAAGGGGCATCAGGTGACACGACGCGCAGTAGCGTCCGGCCAACACTTTTCCTTCATCTTCGACGTTGGCTGCCAACTGCACGATACCAACGGCTGCGACGAGTGCAGCAGAGGCCACCAAAAGCCGGCGCGTCATTCACTTAGCCCACACCGGTGGTAGATCGTATCAACGTTCTTGAGCATGCGATTTGGATCGAAGATGGCGTCGAGTTCATCTCCCGAAATCTGTGCCATCAACTCGTCATCCTCCGCCAGAGTCAGACGTAGCGGCAGTCGTGTCTCCCAGGTCCGCATGGCATTGCGCTGAACCATTCGGTAGGCATCTTCACGCGTGATGCCCTTGCGCACAAGGGCCAACATCACTGACTGCGAGTATGGAAGTCCGCTTGTCAGCTCTAGGTTACGCTGCATGTTCTCTGGATAAACTACAAGGCGGTCGACGAGCCCCGTGGCAAGATGCAACATGTAGTCGATGGTGATCGTCGAATCTGGACAGATCACGCGCTCGACAGAACTGTGCGAAATGTCGCGCTCGTGCCAAAGTGCATTATTCTCGATGGCTGCCATGGCGTTACCACGGAGCAGTCGGGCCAGACCGCAAATACGCTCGCTGACGATCGGGTTACGCTTGTGGGGCATGGCCGAAGAACCCTTTTGTCCGGGCGAGAAGTACTCCTCAGCTTCGAGCACCTCGGTGCGCTGCAGATGACGCACCTCGACAGCGATCTTCTCGAGAAACGCCCCGATGATAGCCAGCGTCGTCAGATACTCGGCATGTCGGTCCCGCTGGATGACCTGCGTGCTGACCGGTGCCGGCTGTAGTCCGAGCTTCTCGCAGACATATTCTTCGACGGAAGGGGATAGGTGCTCAAAGGTGCCCACGGCGCCGGAGATCATACCGACGCTGATGGTCGAAAGCGCATGCTCCATGCGCGTGATGCTGCGACGGCATTCTTCGTGCCAGAGGGCAAGTTTCAGACCAAAGGTCGTCGGCTCGGCATGGATACCATGCGAGCGTCCGATGCAGACGGTGTTTTTGAACTCCAGCGCACGACGTCGCAGAATGGACTGCAATGTGCGAAGGTCCTCAAGGATCAGCACGCCGGCCTGTTTAAGCTGCACAGCCAGACACGTGTCGAGCACATCGCTCGAGGTCATTCCGAGATGGATAAATCTTGATGCAGGCCCGACGTATTCGGCGACGTTTGTCGTGAAGGCGATCACATCGTGTTTGGTGATCTCTTCGATCTCAAGGATTCGCTCCACATTGAACGATGCCTTACTGCGGATCTCCGCAACGGCATCCTTCGGGATCACGCCGAGTTCTGCTTGTGCCTCACAGGCCAGGATCTCGATCTCAAGCCAGATACGATACTTGTTTTCGTCAGACCAGATAGCGCCCATGTCGGGCCGGGTGTAGCGTTGGATCATGCGTCAGTTTGGGTGCAATGTGAACGAAGGCGCTGCAAAGCTACGACGTGTCTAGCTCGTGGCTGTGAAAGGGGCTGATGCTTAGCGCGGACGGAAGTCCTGATGATACTCTGGGGCAAACGTCATCGGATCGACCGGCTGATGTCCTGCTTCAATGAGGCGCCATGCTGCGAAGGCCACAAACCGTCCCGAATGTCGCGTGAGGCCGCTTACTGGTGTCGGATCTAGCAGGTCGGCACCTGGTCCAACAAACAGAGTTTGTCCATCATCAAGACCTTTGATATCGTGTTCAGCAAGCAGCTCTACCGGTGCAAGATGCGCCGGATCTGACACGGGGCTCACGGCAACGTAGTAAAGGTTCTGATGTGAAGGGATGATGCACGCGATTCTTGCCGCGCCCGAGCGCTGGGCTACCTCCGTTGATGCGTGCAGGAGGGCTGTTGTCGTGGGCACACTGATGAGCTTGGCTGACGATGCAGCACAGAGCCCCTTAGCCATCGAAACACCGATGCGCAGACCTGTGAACGACCCCGGCCCGCTCGACACGGCCACCATGGAAAGTTTCGATATGTCAACGTCAGCCCATGCGCAGACCTGTCGAACAAGGTCCGCCAGGACGGCATCGTGAACATTGGGACGGATGATCTCGACCGACGTACGCAGTGCACCATCCACCGATATTGCAACGCTGCACGCCGGCCCACTGGTCTCAATGGCAAGTAGAGACGTCATTCGTCCTCCAGATGATCGTGGACTGAGGGAGCTCGCATCAGACCAGCAAAGCGTTCGAGGGCAAACAGTGCCTCCTGCCGATCAGGAAGGATAACCTCGATCACCAGACGCTTACCATGCTGCACCAGCCTGCAGTTAGACATCCCAGCAAGTAAAGCCATGACGCTCTGGAAGATGTCATCGTACCATGCTGTATTCTCTTCCGGCGGCAGCTCGATGATCATGCGCTCACCACGCACGGCAATGCGGACAAAGCCCGTTGGGATGGCCACAATACGCAAACGCACAGCAAAGAGGAGCTCCTCTACTTCGGCCGGCAAAGCACCGAACCGATCGCGTAGCTCGTCATAGACCACGTCCACCTGACGTTGCTCAGTAGCATTGTAGAGTCGGCGATAGATGTCATAGCGATCTGTGTCCGCAGGAATGAACGCGTTCGGGATAAGCGCATCCGTGTCCAATTCAACGGCTACGTCCTGATTAGCGAAGCTGCGACGGCGCTGACGGTCATCTGGGAATAGCTCTTCAAACTCTTCATGACGCAGTTCAAGGACGGCCTCCTCCAGGATCTTCTGATAGAGCTCGAATCCCATTTCAAGGATAAAGCCGCTCTGTTCGCCCCCTAGCAGATTACCGGCACCACGGATCTCGAGATCGCGCATAGCCAGCTGAAAGCCCGACCCAAGGTCTGTGAACTCCTCGAGAGCCTGCAAACGACGCAGTGCCATCCGTGAGAGGGTGTGTGGTGGGGGAATGAGGAGGTAGCAATATGCCTGCGTGTTGGAGCGTCCAACGCGACCGCGCAGCTGATAGAGTTCGGCCAGACCGAAGTTGTCCGAGTGCTCGACGATCATTGTGTTTGCGTTCGGGATGTCGAGACCCGACTCAATGATCTTGGTGGCAATGAGCACGTCGAACTTGCGTTCGAGGAATCCGTCCATCACGTCCTCAAGAACGTCTGGTTCCATCTGACCATGAGCTACAGCCACGCGCAGCGCTGGCACCAGCATCTTGATCTTTATGGAAAGCTTTTCGATGTCCTTGATGCGGTCGGTCACCACAAAGCACTGGCCCCCACGCTCCAGTTCTCGTAGCAGCGCTTCGCGCAACAGTTCGTCATCCCATTCGACAATTTCCGTACGCACCGGAAGTCGGTTGCGAGGGGGCGTTTCGATCACCGAGAGATCGCGAGCGCCCATGAGCGAGAAGTTCAGGGTTCGCGGGATCGGCGTAGCAGTCAGTGTGAGCGTATCAACCGTCGAACGCAACTGGCGGAGTTTTTCCTTGGCGGCCACGCCGAAGCGATGCTCCTCGTCGATGATCAGAAGTCCAAGGTCCTTGAAGACAACATCCTTGCTCAGCAATCGGTGCGTCCCGACAACGATATCAGCCGAACCCTCCGCGATGCGCTGTAGAATCTCCTTCTGCTCTTGCCGCGAGCGGAACCGCGAAAGCACGTCGATGCGCACCGGGTATCGTCGGAGCCGATCCCGAAAGGTGACACCATGCTGCTCGGCAAGGATCGTGGTCGGCACGAGCACGGCCACTTGCTTGCCGGACTGAGCAGCTTTGAAGGCTGCACGCACGGCCACCTCGGTCTTGCCGAATCCCACGTCACCACAGACCAGTCGATCCATCGGCGTCGGAGATTCCATGTCGAACTTGACCTCGGCCGTGGCACGAGCCTGATCTGGTGTGTCTTCGTATTGAAACGAAGCCTCAAACTCATTTTGCCAGATACTGTCGGCCGGATAGGCAAAGCCTGGCTGGGCCTTGCGTGCGGCATAGAGCTTTATCAGGTCCCGAGCTATATCCTTGATGCGCTTCTTTGCCCGAGCCTTCTTACGCTCCCATTCAATGCTTCCAAGCTTAGAGAGCTTTGGTACAGCATCTTCTTCACTGGCATACTTCGAAAGCTTGTGAACATAGTTCAGGTGGACGTAGAGGTGGTCTCCACCGGAAAACTCCAGCTTGACGCATTCCTGCGATGAGCCGTTGATGACGATCGTATGAAGGCCAAGGTACTTGCCCAGCCCCTTGTCCTCATGCACGAGAATATCACCGATCTGCATCTGCTGCAGTTCGCGAACCGAGAACCCGGTCTCGGAACGGCGCTGGCGCTTCTGTGCGCGCTGACGTCCAAAGACCTGATGCTCGGTAAAGCAGGCAAGGGCAACATCATCCCAGATGAACCCTGAGCTCAGTGCTGCTGAGATCCAGGTCATTCCGTTGAGAGCGCCCACAAGCAGATCGCCCGAGGCGGGATCATCTGCCTCAACTTGTTCGAGGATGCTTTCACAAAGGTCGCGCAGGCGCCGGACATTCTGCTCGCCATCGGCGCAGACATACGGCATGATCCCACGGGCCTGACAGGCGGCACCGGAGCGGAGCAGCTGTTCAACCGAGGCACCCATCGAGGGTTGTGCCTGTGAGCGCGTGCTGACGTCGGCGTCGCCCAGAGGGTTGATCTTTAACAGCATCGGCCATGACGTCAGAACCGCGCGTTGATGCCCCAGCTCGCGGGCATGCATCTCGGAATCAACAGCCTCGGGGGAATCGACGACCATCAGCGACTCGGCCGGAAGATGGTCAAGGATCGACGACTTCAACGACTCATCATCTTGATGATACATTCTCGCCAGGAATGTCACTTCAGCATGCTCACGGATGCTTCGTTGCGACAGGGGCTCAAACTCTCGGATGGACTCCACGCTGTCGCCCCAGAATTCGATGCGAAGGGGGCTTTCCCATCCCGAAGGGAACACATCGACGATTCCTCCGCGCAGGGCAACCTGTCCCGGCTTGGAGACGTAGTCCGAGCGTTCAAAACCAGCCATAAGCAGCGCCGTGATGGTGTCCTCATACGGCAGTTGCTGTCCGCGTTTGACCGTCAGCGTCGAGGCTCGCACATCGCCCGCTGCGGGTGCCTTGAGTCCAAGTGCAGAGGCCGAGCAGACGACCATAAACCGTCCCGTCTCGTGCAACGACCCAAGGGCATCCATCTGCTCATGGTGAACCATTCCGCCGGCGGCCAGAGCACTCTGACGCTGGGCTCCGTGTATTCCGATGACGGCATCGGCACCGACCAGCACGGACAGGTCATGGACAAAAGAGTCGACATCGGCATCATCTGCAACGACCACGACTACCGGTACCGAGCCCATGGTCCACAGCGACGCCACCAGAACCGAACGTGCAGATCCTGTTAGCGTCTTGACCGATGCCGACCCAACATCGGTCAGACGTCGAGCACAGTCGATGACGACCGATGATGTTGTCGCCGCCTTGAGGATCGGTCCGTAGCCGTTGATGATCTGTCGCACAGGTGTTGTCTTCGCTTTCCCGGGTAAGCCCTTTACCGACGGCGTTGTGATTCGAAATACTCGCGCATCATCTTCTGACGCTCCATCTTGCGGTTGTACCGCTCACACATGCCGCCGTTGAGCACCATGGCGATCAGGACTGCTCCGAAGACGCACCCCAACACGATCGGTACGACAGGAGTTCGTCTCTCAGTGGCGGTTGGTTCAGATTCGCTCACGAAGTGCTCCGCGTTCGAAGAGCGATGGCACACCACTCGGTCTCGGTGAGAAGTTCCTCGATCGTACATCCGAGTTCAAGAAACGGGGCACACACTTCATCGGCATCATAGCGCAGAATGCCCGACAGAAGGATTACGCCACCCGGCTCGACGGCACTGACAAAGGCCGAAGAGTAGGGGATCACAAGATGGCGGTAGAGATTGGCTGCCAGACCCGAGCACCGGGTAAGCGTCACAGCATGCAGATCGGCATGCTCAAGACGAACGCGGTCTTCGACCTTATTTCGGGAGATGTTTTCCTGACTGTTGACGTAGGACCATTCGTCGTTATCAAAGGCATAGACGTGCTCAGCCCCGAGCAGTGCAGCAAGGATCGCGAGCACACCTGTGCCCGTGCCAACGTCAATCCAGGAACTACCAGGTACGACATAGCGCTCCATCAGGCGGCACATCATTCGCGTCGTGGCATGGTGCCCCGTCCCGAATGACATCTTTGGCGTGATCACCAGGCGCAGCGGCTGCTCGAACTCATCTGTGCGCCACTCAGGTACGATCACGATGCGTTCATTGACCACGACAGGCTCGATACTGGCCTCCCATTCGGCATTCCAGTTGCGGTCCTCGAGCACCTGAACGTGCGTGCCATGGACGCGGACGTTCATGGCCGACAGTTCTGATGTGACCGAATCGACGTAATCCGACTGCCAGTCGTTCTGCTCAAAGCACGCCGTGAGCGTGTCCTGACCTTGTTCGACACCCACAATCGGATAGCCGCTCAGGACTCCAATGGCAAGGTCGGCGTCCTCGTCGTGAACGCTCATTGTAAGCATGACATATCGTGCGGGCATGACCTCTCGCTGTACTTTTGCAGTGCGAAACTACGCCGTGAAGCTTCACGGCCCCTCCCTAAACCGCAGAGTAACCGCAGAGCCCCCTGTATGACCAATCACGAACGAGCTTCCGGTATCAAACTGGTGATCATGGACGTCGATGGCACGCTCACCGATGGGGCCATGTATTATTCGGCACGGGGTGAGGAGCTCAAGCGCTTCAACACCCGCGACGGTATGGGTGTAACGCTGCTGCATCGAGGGGGCATCCAGACGGCGATCATCACAAGCGAGAACTCCGATATTGTTCTGCGACGGGCCCAGAAGCTGGGCATCACCGAGGTGATCCTGGGAAGCCACGACAAGACAGCAACATTCCACGACATCTCTCGTCGTCTGGGCATAGCGGCTGAGACCATTGCGTATATTGGCGACGACGTCAATGACCTGCATGTGATGCGACTTTGCGGCCTAAGCGGCTGTCCGTCGGACGCCGTAGAGGCCATCAGAAGTCAGGCCCACATGGTCAGTGCCTACCCGGGCGGTAACGGTGCCGTCAGGGAGTTTGCCGAATTCATTCTCATCTCGCAGGGCAAGAGCATCACGCTTCCCGAGAGGTGGTAAGGAGGTTGAAATCATGGAAGAGAACAACAACGGCTCCTACACGCGGGGCTTTCTGATGGGCGCGCTTGTCGGTGGTGCAATTGGTGGAATTGTCGCACTGCTGTTTGCGCCCAAGAGTGGGCGCGAACTACGTCGTGACATTGCCGACAAGACCGAAGAGGTCTATGACAAAGCGCAGAAGTATTTCACCAAGGAGGATGGCGCACCGCAGGAGTTTGACGACGTCATCAACGAGGGACGTCTTCGCGCTGAGCGAATCGTCAGTTCGGCCCGCACGCAGGCTGAGAACATCCTCGAAAGTGCAGAACAGGTCCTCAAGGACGCAAAGTCGCGTGCCCAGCGCCCAACGCACAGCCACGGCGCGGCTGGACTTCATTCATCGGAGCTGTAACGATGGACAATGCCGTACTGGTCGTCTCGGCCACCATCGCCCTGCTGTCTGCCACGGCCCTTTGCATCGTTGCTGCTGTGGGCATCCTACGGCTGTTGCGTAACGTCGATCGCATGACGATATCGATCGAGGGTATGCAGCAAGACGTGCATGAGGTCAAACGCTCGTTGCAGCCTGTCCTGGAGAAGTCGGCTGCTGTGCTTGACCAGACACAGCGCACCATTGCGCGGGTTGATCAAGACTTGCAGAAGCTCTCGGCCGGAGCTGATACCTTCAAGGCAATTGCTGATGACGTGCGATCTCTTGAGCACCTGCTGGTCTCAACCGTCAAACCGTCGATTGAAGAGCTCGCTTCGTTTGTTAGCGGGCTGGTAGGGGGGGTCACGTCCTTCGCCAAGCGGCTTACCCGGACGTTCTCCTAGTCGTTACTTTTTCGACTTTCGTAGCTGTTGCTCGACGTCCACGCCGTAGGATGCAACGAGTGTGCGAACGTCATCATAGGCGGCATCCGACGTACGCTGAAAACCCTCAACGCTGGCGATCGTCATCAGTGCCTTCTTGCCGCTTTCAGTGCGCTGAAACGATAACAGCGCATCACAGATTCGGCTGACGATGGCTCTGTCGAGCCCCTTACGCGCAACGACGGGATCATTGGGAATCTCTTCGGTTAGTCCGATAACGCGCACCTTCTGGAATACGTCCGGATGCTCCGTCTTGATCTTCGTCCTCGCGTCGAGTTGCTCACCCGTTACGGTATCGGGCCGTGAATAGAACACCGCACCGGCATCTACATCGCGCGTATAGACTTTTGTCACCACCTGGTTATGTCCGTAGGCAAACATTTCTTGGCGTGGCGACACGCCACGCTTACGTAGCATATCTTTCGGATAGATGTAACCGGATGTCGACGATGGGTCCACATAGGCAATTGTCTTACCGCGCAGCTGCTCGATCGTTGTAATACCGCTTTCGGCGTGAACAATGAACTCACCGCGATAGGAGAGTTCTCCGTACCGTCGCGCCACCCGCATTACCGCATTGGCCCCGTACTTTTTATTGGCCAACAGGTAGGAGAACGTATTCATGATCGCCATATCTGCTCGATTGGTACCGAAAGCCTCCACGACCGTTATATAGAAATTCGGTACGGCCACTTTGACGTGCAGACCGGTGCGGCGCGTGATATACTCGGCCAGCACCTCTCCGTCTCGGATGATCGCCTGGGCATCCGTTGACGGCGTCAGCATGATGCGGATCGGATTCGATTCCGAGCCCAGCGGATTTTCGCCATGCAGAAGGGGACGCACGGATAACCATACGAGCAGAAGCAATGTCACCGTCAGATATCCTGTGGCCGGTCGCATGAGGTTCTTCCGTAGTGGTTCGTGTGGATTTCGCGACTACGCTATACGAGCATGGTTGCGTAACTTCGCGACGCCAAAGTTACGACACCACGAAACTCCACACGAAAATCAGCGACCACCATGAACATTCACGAGTATCAAGCCAAGGATCTTCTGCGTTCACACGGCGTGCCTGTGCTCAAGGGTAAGGCTGTGATGACCTCCGCCGAAGCCGGCGCTGTGGCCTTCACCGACTTCGTTTCTCACGGCTCCAAAGCCATCGTCATCAAGGCTCAGATCCATGCCGGCGGACGTGGCAAGGGAACGGTGCACAATCCCGAGACTGACGAACCGGTCGTCATTGACGGCAAGCCCCTTCGTGGCGTCACCGTGCTGACGAGTGGAAATCTAGCTGACCGTGCTTATCAAGTGGCCGAAGGCCTGCTTGGCAACAAGCTCGTTACCATTCAGACCGGTGCTGAGGGCAAGATTGTCCGCCGAATCTTCATTGAAGACGGTTGCAGCATTGCCCATGAGTACTATTGCTCGATCCTGCTCGACCGCGGTCTGGGCCAGAATCTGATCATGGTCTCAACGGAAGGGGGCATGGATATCGAAGAAGTAGCCGAGCATTCACCGGAAAAGATCGTCCGCGTACACGTTGATCCGGCTACGGGATTCCAGCCGCATTTGGCTCGCGAGCTCGCATTCGGACTCGGCCTAAGTGGCAGTGCTTTCAAGAGCTTCCTGTCGTTCATTGCCAAACTTTATAACGCCTATGTCGCGCTAGACTGTTCGATGCTCGAGGTCAATCCGCTGGTTTTGACAACGGACGGCGAGTTCGTAGCTCTAGATGCCAAGATCAATCTCGACGACAATGCAGAGTACCGGCACCCGTACTGGGCTGATCTGCGCGACGTTTCTGAAGAAGATCCGCTCGAAGTTGAAGCCGGCAAGTACAGTCTCAACTACATTAAGCTCGACGGAAACGTCGGATGCATGGTGAATGGTGCCGGGTTGGCCATGGGGACCATGGACATCATTCAGCTGGCCGGTGGTAAGCCTGCAAACTTCCTGGATGTTGGCGGCGGCGCAAATGTCGAGCGCATTGCCAAT
This sequence comes from Patescibacteria group bacterium, assembly GCA_044376225.1. Classification (GTDB taxonomy): domain Bacteria; phylum Bacteroidota; class Ignavibacteria; order Kapaibacteriales; family Kapaibacteriaceae; genus UBA10438. The sequence goes on from JBILLF010000044.1 coordinate 15,185, forward strand.
GCATTCCGCATCATGATGAGCGACCCGAACGTCGAAGCTGTGCTGATCAACATCTTTGGCGGAATCGTTCGTTGTGACCGTGTTGCAAACGGTATCCTGCAAGCACTTGAGCAGGTGAAGGTAAGCGTTCCAGTCATCGTTCGTCTGGACGGCACCAACGCCATTGAAGCACGGGAAATACTTCAAAGCTCAGGTCTTAACTTCCTAGTAGCAGCCACCTTACAGGACGCTGCAGACCGTGTCACTGAAGCACTCGGCACGACCGCTTCTGCAACATAATCTGCATTATGTAAACTAGTCGTATCCTTCACAGCACCCTTCTAGCCAGCCATGTCACGTACCCGCATCTTTGACCTTGCCACCATGGCATCCATCGTGGCCATTGCATTTGCACGTCTGTTGCCACACTGGCCGAACTTTACACCGGTACTCGCGGTGGCGCTGTGCGGTGGTATGATCTATACCGACCGGCGTTCATTTGTGGTCCCTCTGCTTGCAATGGTATTAAGCGATCTGGTCATGGGGCTAACCCTGGGTGCTGAATATGCGCTGCACACGGCGCAGGTGTACGTGTATGCGTGCGTCATTGGAACATCCATGCTTGGACGATACCTCGGACCGCAGCGCCAGCTGACGTCCGTCCTAGCTGGCGGACTTGTATCCGGTATCGGATTCTTCCTCGTCACCAATGGTGCTGTCTGGCTTCACGGCACAATGTATCCGCATACCGTGGAAGGCCTCCTCGCCTGTTACGGTGCTGGACTGGCCTTCTACCGTGACGCCGGCAATTTCCTTTTTAACGGCATTGTCTCGACGTGGCTTTATGCCGCAGCAATTCTGGCGTTTCGGGCAGCGTTCGAGCGCCGCTTTACTGCCGTAGCCTAGTCGCTCCCCCGTCACCCGTCGAAACTCCGGGTGGTATCATAGTGGATAACTTTAGAGACCGTCACCGTGGCGAACACGGTCGACGGTTTTTTGTTTTTGTTACTTTCCTAAAAATCATACCATAACATTGGTGTTGTATCCAATGTTTTAAGGGGACACTTTGCCACTATCTGGGGAGATCTGCTGGCAGCCAACTGGGCGTGCTTGGGGAGTAACGAATTCAGTAACAGCAGGCAATCAACGATTTCCATCCACTTCTACGTGCAGGAGTATGAAACGAGTTTTCTACCTCTTTGCGGTTATTCTTGCCACTGCCGTTATGGCCATGGCACAGGACCGTACAATCACAGGTACTGTCACAGACAGTGACGGTTCCGCTCTTTCGGGGGCAGTCATTCAAGTAAAGGGAACGAAGTCAGGTACGTTCTCGCGAAACAATGGCGGCTACTCCATCAAGGCCTCAGACGGTGCGACCTTGATTTTCCGTCTCGTTGGTAAAAAGTCACGTGAAGTGACCGTCGGTGACAACAACGTCATCAACGTTGTTCTTCAGAATGACGATGACCGTCAGTCCGAGGTTGTCGTTACGGCCATCGGTCTTGGCCGATCAAAGAAGTCGCTCGGTTACTCTACGCAGGAAGTTGGTAGTGACCAGATTGTGGCCTCACGCGAGTCCAATGTGGTTAACTCACTAGCCTCGCGTGTTGCCGGCGTCCAGGTGAACAACTCCGCCGGTATGCCGGGTGCGTCCTCTTACATCCGAATCCGTGGCTCGTCATCGCTGACTGGTGACAACCAGCCCCTTTTCGTTG
>JBILLF010000045.1:0-16806 GCA_044376225.1 Patescibacteria group bacterium
TCTCGTGATCGCCGGCACCGACAACACAGGGTTCCGCCAGACGTATGCGCGGCTGGACGACGCTCTTGACGGTGTGGAGACGCACGAACCAGTGATCCTGCTGGCGCATGATCCCACGTTTTGGGACCGCGCGGTCGTCGAAAAGGCGCAGGTCGATGTGATGCTCTCGGGGCACACGCACGGCGGACAGTTTGGGGTGCAGGTGCTCGGATTCGAATGGAGTCCTGCGCAACACATCTATCGCCAGTGGGCCGGACACTATACCAAGGGTCGCCAGCAGCTGTATGTCAATCGGGGAATTGGCACCGTAGGACCGCCGCTTCGTATCGGTATTGCACCGGAGATCACCGTCTTCACGCTTCGATCAGCCCCCTCTGACAGGGGGCTTGCATAGCGCTGACCGACGGGTCGTTCCTTTGACGGTCAACCTGCGAAGTACTGCAGAGCGGTTTCAGCCATCAGCACCGCTCCGATCTTCATCGCGCGCTCCTCCGGAGCAAAGCGGGGATTGTGCAGTCCGGGCATTGTGTCTAGTTGATCTGGACGGCCACCGAGCATCCAGAAACAGGCCGGCATCTGCTGAGCGTAGTAGGCAAAATCCTCAGCCCACATCTTCGGTTCAAAGTCAAGGACGTTGTCTGCACCAATGACACCATGTGCAACATTGCGAGCCATCTCAACCGCTGAAGCATGGTTTATCAGCGGCGGGTAACCCTTTGAAATTGCTAGGGATCCTTCGCACCCATGGAGGGCGCAGTAATCCCGTGTGTGTTCCGTGAGAAATGCCCAGGCCTCTTCTCTCCATGTTGAATCGAAGGCTCTAAGTGTACCCTTCATCTCAACGACATCGGGAATGATATTGGTAGCCGAACCACCGTGGATGCTGGTGACGGTCATCACGCCCGGATCAAGAGGATTGCGCCGCTTGGTGATGAGCGTCTGCAGGTGATGCACCAGTCCCGTGGCGGCCATGATGGGATCACGCCCGAGATGTGGCTGAGCCGCGTGGGCGCCGAATCCCCGAATTGTCCAGTGAAGCTCGTCGGCCGAAGCCAGCATGGGTCCAGTAACGAAGGAGACCTTCCCACAGGGGGCTTGAGGATCAATATGCTGACCGAATATCATCTCTGGTACGGGGTCCTGAAGAGCCCCCTCGGCTATCATGATACTGGCACCGCCGGGAACCATCTCCTCTCCCGGCTGAAACAGCAGTTTGACCACTCCGCCGAGTTCATTGCGACGCTCCATCAGAACCCGTGCGGTTGCGAGGAGCATGGTTGTGTGGGTGTCGTGTCCGCAGGCATGCATAACACCGGGACGTGTAGATGCATAGTCAAGCCCAGTTTCCTCAACGATTGGTAAGGCATCAATGTCCGCACGTAGAGCAATGCACCGCTCACCAGAGCCAATGTGGGCCACGACGCCAGTGGTGGCGATGCGCCGGTGCTCAACTCCAAGACTGTCCAGTGTTTGGCATATAAAGTCGGCCGTTTCAAACTCTTGGAACGAGAGTTCGGGATGACGGTGGATATGACGTCGCGTTTCGACCATCCATGGATAGATCGAATCGATGTGTTCAGCAATGGTCATAGACAGCATCTCCGCGCAGTTCAATGGTTTCAATATGGCCGGCTTGGGCAAAGATCGTGACCTCGAGTGGTCTGCCGCTCGGGGGTATGACGGTGTATCGTGTGTTGGACGGATCTCTCATCCACATCGTGACGGCGGCGCTGACAGCTCCGGTTCCGCACGCTCCGGTGATGGCTTCAACCCCGCGTTCGAATGTTGCCAGGGAGATTGTCTGCGGATCCGTGATGCACATCATGTTGACGTTGACGCCACGCGGAAAGTCCGGGTGATGCCGAAGCTGCGCAACGAGCAGTGACGGGGCCTGCTGTGGAGCAATGATCACGGCATGATCACTCTGAACATCGACATACCAGACCGGCACGTCCACCGCTTCGAGGCTTCCCGGGGCAAAGTAGCGCATCTGCAGCGGCGTCGGCAGATCAATTCCGATGGTTGCGTCGTCGTACACGCGGGCGCGAAAGGGCATGCCGTTAAACACGCAGGAAATCGCCTCATGTGCTCGCAATCCATGGTCGGCGGCATAGCGGACGACGCAGCGCGCGCCATTTCCGCAGAGCATCCCACGGCTTCCATCTGGGTTATAAAAATCAGCCTCAACGCGCGACGTGCCGATCTGCCGGATCCGGAGCAGACCTTCAATACTGCCCCCATCCGTGCGCGCACGATCTGCAGCAAGCTCCCTGACCTGGTCTGGGGTGAAGACATCTTCCGCACCGAGTTGATCGCGATCGTCGATCAGAAGAAAGCGATTTCCTGCACCGCTCATGTGGAGAACGGTCATGGGGTCACCTCGAGGGCTCGCACAAGCTCATCATGAATTGCGCCGTTGGTCGCAACGATTGAGTCCGTGCCGAGTATGAAGTCTCGGCCAGAGTAGTGCGTTACTCTGCCTCCAGCCTCGGTGACGATCAGCACCCCAGCGGCCATGTCCCATGGCTGCAGAGCAACCTCCCAGAATCCGTCAAAACGTCCGTCCGCGACGTAGGCAAGGTCCAGAGCAGCACTGCCGAGGCGACGCACAGGAAGCCCCCTATGTATGATCGACGCAAACTGATCGATGCAGTGTCCGGGATTGTCTTCGACGTTGTAGGGAAATCCCGTCACCAGGATGCTGTCATCCAGCGTCGCTGTTGCCGAGACATGCAGGCGTCTTGCGTTGAGATGACTTCCATGATTCTTGATGGCGGTGAACGTTTCATCGAGAAGCGGCTGATGGATGACCCCACAGATGATCTCACCACGCACGACGGCAGCGATCGATACGCAAAAGATCGGAATGCCGTGGGCAAAATTCACCGTGCCGTCGAGGGGATCAATGACCCAGGTCACATCATCTGAACCATCATGGCTGCCGCTTTCTTCGGTGAGGATCGCCGCTCCAGGAGTATGCGTTCGCAGGACATCGATGATGCATGCTTCGCTGGCGTGATCAAACTCGGTGACAAGGTTGTGACGGCCTTCCTTGGACGCCACGCTGCCAGCCGAGCCGAAGCCATTACTTAGGATCTTGCCGGCCTGCTGTGCGGCGTCGAGAGCTGCATCAAGGAGTACATGGTGCATCATCGCCGGACATTATCCAAGAATAGTATTGGATTCATTACGGAGCATCGCGGCAACCTTTTGCAGACGCTCATTTGACGAAGCCTCGGCAATGGGAACGTATCGCTGTAGAGTGTTGGATACATACACCAGCGGGTTCTTTTTGAGATTGAATGATAGGCAACGGAAGTTGTCAAGACGGGCAGCGAGCTTAATCAACAGACAGTCGTCGCTGGCACGTCGCAGTCGGTCCGCATAGTAAAGATCGATGCGGTCAGGGTCTGACTTAGCCGAGTCGAGATCCTTTGTGAGTGTATCAACTAGGTAGGCAACGTACGATCCGAAGTTGTACTCGAGCACTTCTCGTGTGACTGTGCGGGAGTCCTCCAAAACATCGTGTAGAAAGCCTGCGATGATCAGGTCTGAATCGTATGTGCGGAGCTCATCCATCAGGATCAGCACCGTGCGGGCGAGGTGGTCAAAGTACGGCGTTGCGTCATTACGTACCTGCTCTGCATGTACTGATCGAGCCATCTCATAAGCGTCGAGAATGCGATTCATGGCAATGGCATCGCCGCGTTCAAGGACCCTCACCTGCAGTTCCTCGGCACTAAGGCTACGTCGGTTGTATGCGGGCGATGAGAGTGGATCAGCGAAGAGGTCCATACGTGCGTTACGCCCCCTTCCTTGAACGTCGAGAGGACTCAACCGAGCGCTGCATGAGTTCCTGTGCGCCGGCAAGAGATGCATCGGTGACGTCAGTCCCGCTAATGAGCTGTGCTACATCCATCTGGGCCTGGTGAGCCTCAATGGCACTTGCTGTCACGGTCGTAGAGCCGTTATCGGCTGATTTTGTCACTCGGATGAAGTGGTCAGACAGCGAGGCGATCTGTGCAAGGTGCGTTATGCAGATCACCTGCTGGCTGATGCTTATCTGTTGCATGACCTGACCCACGGTGCGAGCCACACGTCCACTGATGCCGGTGTCAATTTCATCAAGTACCACGGTTCCCGTGGGGATCCGCTGCAAAAGAGCGCGTTTCAGGGCAAGCATTACACGGGAGAGCTCGCCACCTGAGGCAATACGGGCAAGGGGGCGCGGCGGCTCCCCTGGATTTGCCGCGAAGAGGAACTCCACATGGTCGCAACCCGTGGGTCCCAGATCCGAAGGCTGCAGGGCTACCTCAAAGCGAGCTGATGGCATGCCCATTTCAAGAAGACTGCCAATGACATGCTCAGCAAAGCCGCTCGCTGCCGCATGACGCTGCGAACTGATCGATTCAGCATGGCTGCGAGCCAGTTGCTCGGCATTCTGCACAAATAGATCGGCATCTCGCAGGACCTCTTCGAGGTTTTCAACCTCATGGAGTTCGTGGGTGACGGCCTGAAGCTTTGCGATGGCCAGATCAAGCGAACCGTACTTGCGCGCGAGTCGCTGCAGGGCCGCCTGGCGTTGACGCAGTTCTTCAAGGCGCTGGGGGTCACGATCGTCGGAATCGGCAAGCGTGCCGACACTTGCAGCGGCCTCTTTGCATATGATGAGCGCAGATTCAAGCTCTGTACCGACGCCTTCCATGGTTGGATCATACCGGCGAAGTTCTCGAACCGCTTCAAGAGCCTGACGCAGTTGGTCGTAGGCTGAAGCATCGCTGGAATAGAGATACTGCTGAACTGTTGTTGCAAGGCTGACAACGTGCTCACCGGCCTCAAAGCGGCGCAGGTCGGCACTGATACGGTCGTCCTCGTCGGGTTGTGGGCCAACACCAGCGATCTCGTCATGGATGAACTGTAGTCGTGCTCTGTCAGCATCAGCATCCAGTGACCGCCGCAACAGCTCGTCGCGACGTTTGCACGCCTGGCTGAGCTCAGACCATCGCATAGTCATCAGTGAACGGGTATCGGCAGATGTCAAGGCATAGGCATCGAAGGCCTCGAGATGGTTCGATGCCGACATTAGGCCGTGTGTGTCATGCTGCCCATGAACATCGATGAGCAGAGAAGAAAGCTGGCGCACCACGGTGGCCTGCGCAGGCGTGTCATTGACAAAGCACCGGGAAGCCCCGTTTGAGGGAATCTCTCTGCGAAGCACGAGCTCGTCAGATTCCCAGTCAAGCTCATGCTGCTGAATAAACTCAGCAGCGGATGACTCTCGAACAACGTCAAATGTTGCTTCAACAACGCTCTTACGAGCCCCCTTGCGGACGAGGTCCGAGGACACACGTTCGCCCATCGCAGCCGAGAGGGCATCGATGATGATCGACTTGCCGGCACCGGTCTCACCCAGCAGAACCGTCATGCCCGGGTGAAACTCGAGGTCGATGGAGTCAATGAGCGCGAAGCTCCTGATGGTCAGTCGTCGAAGCACGTCAAAAGTGGCCGCTGATAGATGATCACAGTCGCGTGAGCCGCGCCTGGAAGAGTTTGAAAGCGCCAAATCCGCACAGCGCAAGAAGCACGGCTGCAACCAGTGCATGAACCTCCTGGCCTACGTAGATCACAACGATCGTCACAACGTAGGTGACGACGATCAGGGCCAGAATCCAAAGGGCTGCCATAGGAGCACTCAACTAACGGTGGAGGGTACAGGAGCATCTGTGGTCACATACCGTCTATACCGCGCCATGAAAGGTGCAAGCTGGTCGGCAGGAACACGCACGGACAATAATACTGCGGAATCATCATCGCTTCGTTGCAGAACCTCGACTTCCGAGTAGAGACGAGCAACGACATTCATCTCCTCGTACGGAATGCGCAAGAGGCGCAGGATGGCAGACTCTTCATAGGTGGTCTGCATGACATGCAGAAGTCTCTCGATGTTGACGCCGCGCTGGGCGCTGACGAAGACGCATCCGGGACTTTCTGCTTCGGCATCATCCATTGTTGCCGAGTCGGTAAGAGCATCGATCTTGTTGAACACGACGATCACCGGCGTATCGCTGGCGCCAAGATCAGTGAGGGTCTGTTCGACCACGGCCATATGCTCACGATAGTGAGGATTGCTGATGTCCACCACGTGGAGCAGGATATCTGCTTCGAGCGTCTCATTCAGTGTTGACCGGAATGATGCCACCAGCTGAGCAGGTAGCTTACGGATGAAGCCCACCGTATCGGAGATCAAGGCCTTTTGGCCTGAGGGAAGTGCCAGTCCGCGCACAGTGGTGTCCAAGGTGGCAAACAACTGGTCCTGTACATAGACATCGGCCTTTGTCAGCACACGCATCAGTGACGACTTGCCAGCATTGGTATAACCCACCAAAGCAAAGCGGGGGAGCCCTTCTCGGCCTTTTCGTTGGACCACACGCTGGACATCGATCTCACGGAGTTTCTCACGAAGTCGCTGCATGCGGGTTCGATACATGCGTCGGTCTGTTTCGATCTGCGTCTCACCGGGACCTTTGGTACCTATCCCGCCGAACTGCTTCGAAAGGTGTGTCCACATTCGTGTAAGACGGGGAAGAAGGTACTCCAGCTGGGCGAGTTCGACCTGCGTACGAGCTTCGACCGTTCGGGCATGAGCTGCGAAAATGTCCAGGATCACGCCGCTGCGGTCCAGCACCTTGACCTTAAGGGCCTCCTCGAGATTACGGACCTGGGCTGGAGAGAGCTCATCATCAAAGACCACAGAGGTCGCATTTGAGCTTTCAACAAGTTCCTTTAGCTCCTCGACCTTGCCTTTGCCGAGGGCTGTTGAGATGTCCGGACGCTCGCGCTCCTGGGTCAGACGCTGCACAGCATCGGCTCCGGCAGTGTCGAGCAGCATCTCGAGCTCGTCAAGGTGCTCCTCAACAATCGCCGGGTCCGCCCCCTTGCGGATAACGGCGGCAATCACAGCGCGCTCTCTGGGGAGTAATCCTACGTCGTGCACAGTACCTCGGTGTGAGAATAGTGGCGCAAAACTACGGCTCACGGCTTGCATGTTGCCATGCGGCGTAGTTTTGGGTGGTATGGTACGAATAATCTTCTGTGTTACCCTTGTGATGGGGTTCGTGTTCAAGGCGTCAGCGCAACAAGACGTCGGGCCTGAGATCCCGATCGTCCTTGAGCATGCTGACAGTCTTCTCGGCTCCGGCTCCTTGGAGTCGTCACTGAGGACCTTTATCGGTAATGTGCGTTTTCGGCAGGGAAACGTGACAGGGCAATGCGATAAAGTTGTTCAGGACGTTCTCCGCAACACGGTCGAACTGCGCGGATCGGTGGTGATTCGTCAGGCTGATCTGACAATATCAGCCCCAGAGATCATCTATGACGGCGCAACATCGACCGCAAATGCCGTGCACGGCATCCGCCTCCAGCAGGCAAAGACCGTCATAGTCAGCCGGATCGGCAGCTACGAGATGCGGTCAAAGCGTGCACGTTTTATGCGCGAGGTCCACTCGGTTGACGATACTATCCGGCTGTGGTGCGACTCGCTTGACTATGACCGCCAGCGTGATACCATGTTGGCGCGAGGCAACGTCCAGATCCACGACACGGTGCAAGGGGCATGGTTCACCGGCATGCAGGCTCGCCGAGACGCATCTGCCGGTATCATGGAATTGGTCGGTGAGGCCCGTGCGTGGTCATGGTCACGGGACTCTTCGGGATCTGCTGATACAACCTTTATCAGGGGGGACACGCTGCTGTCGGCGTTGCAGGGTACCGCCGACTCGTCAGGCATGACGGCGCTTGGCAATGTTCTCATGGTGCGCGGATCGACGGCCTCACGTTCCGGCAGGCTTAGCTACAACGATCAAAGCGGCCGGATACTTCTCAGCGAATCACCGGTTGTCTGGTCTGACTCGTCGGTCCTGCAGGCAACCAGCATCGAAGCGGAATCCTCGGGTAAGCGTCTTCGCAGGGTTGTCGGCATTGGCAAGGCCATTCTCCTCTCCCGCTCGGATTCGCTGCTTCCTGTCAGGTATGACCAGATAGGGGGCGACAAGATCGTCATGTCCTTCGAAGCCGACTCGTCGCGGGCTCTGCGTGCCATCGGCCAGTCCGTTAGCATTACATATCGGCAAGAATCGGGTCAACGAAAGGGGCTTGCCAAGGTCGCCGCTGACACCATTGATGCGCGAATTGTTCACGATGCCTTGACCGACGTGTACTGGCTTGGCGGTGTCAGCGGGGAGAATCATCCGGAGCGATTGGTTCGCGGTCGTGAGAGTGAGTTCCAGATTCCAGGCATGATCATTCCTGAGGGCCGTCCCTTTTACCTACCAGTGCCACGTCGTCGTTCCTTGTTGCGCTAGAAGTCGATTTATCGTAACATCGACGTGATGTGAAGTCACGCCCCCTCATCGTCACCGCTCTGTTCCTGTATTTCGGACTGCAGCTTGCAGCCCAGGTTGAGCGTGTGCTTCCCAGACGAGGGTCATCGTCGCTCGAGGGCACATCCTTTGTGGTAGGCTTCATGCAGAATGAGTTGCTGGAGGTCGGCGTGGATCCCCGACTGCAGATCTTCATCTCGTCTCAGAATGACGCCACGGTGACGATAGAGTCGATGTTTGAAGGCGTGAAGGTTGTAAAGGTTCCCGCCTATTCGGTCCACGTGGAGAACGTTCACGTGTACAACATGAATTCGGCGTCCGAGTACGCGATGCAGAAGTCGATCTTCGTGACCTCGGATGTGCCGATCGTCGTCTATGCTCTCAACACCCTGTTGCGCTCAACGGATAGTTACTCTGCGATTCCCATTCGGCACCTAGGGACCCAATATTACAGCATCAACAGGCCGTCTGATCGCTATCCTGCTAGCGCCAATCCCACCAGTGCAAAGCTCAGGAGCGGGGAGTTTATGATCATGGCCGTTGAGGATGGAACGAATGTTGAAGTCATTCCAGCCACTGCAACCTTTCTCGGGCGCCCTGCAAATGTTCCCTTCAAGTTTGTTCTGAACCGGGGTGAGTGCTACCTAGTTCAGGCAGCAACGACTGCGATTGGTCGTGATGACCTGACAGGGTCGTCGATCATATCATCGAAGCCAGTGGCCGTTATCTCGGGGCATATGCGCACCAGTGTACCCACGAGCCAGGACCTATCGAAAGATCACCTTGTTGAGCAGCTGCCGCCAGTGACGAAGTGGGGGAAGACCTTCGCTACAGCGCCGTTCCTATCCACCGAGCGAGCGGATGTCTATCGCTTCATGGCCTCTCAGCCAAATCAGAAGATCACGATGACCACGCGGACGCGATCGAGAACCTGGACCATGCCGTCCGTTGGGAGCTACATCGATACGAGTATTGCAGAGGCCGCCTCGTGGACATCGTCCGAGCCATTTTTCATGGTTCAGCACATGGCTAGTCGAACGACAAATCGCGGAGTCTGTGATCCGGCGATGGTGATCACACCTCCGATAGAGCAGTTTGTCAATGAAGCCTTGTTTCGATTCCCAACGCTTGAGCCTGTTCGGACGACGCCACCGCAGACGCTGCGGTACTATCTCAATGTAATAGCAACCCCCGAAGCTCTGCCCTCGCTGATGATTGGTTCACGACGAGCTGCATCAATGGCACCTCTGCTCAATGTTCAAGTGGTGCCGGGTACGAATCTTCGTTGGGCACAGATCTCAATGCAGGAGGGGGCCTATCTTATGCGCTGTGACTCGGGGTCGTTCAGTGCCGTGATGTATGGAACCTCGGAAGCCGATTCCTATGCCAACCTCGTCGGACTTGCCTTCGATCCCGTCAGACGGAGAGATTCCTCGCCCCCTATCTATGAGCTCACGCAGGACTGCGGCACAGTCAAGGGGCGGATCATCGACGTATCGCGTGATTCGGCGCGGCTCTCTGATGTGGAAGTGATCACCGGTTCGACGTTCAATTACACATGGACTGTATCCAAGCCGACAGACGCTGCTGGCTCGGTGAGGTTTGACGCTGCCGTGCGGGATCGGTCGAAAGATGCACAGATCGTGATACACGCCTATGATGACCGAGGCAACGGCCGGGAGTGGTTGTACCGATACGATGCCCCGGACATCGACGTCCAGCGCGACGTAGTGATCCAAACTGAGCGTGGCGTTGAGCGATGCACGACGGTGGTGATCCGTAATCGCGATTCTACGCCCGTTTCAATTCGGGGTATTGACCTGCAGGGGAATCAGAGAATCGTCGTGACCAAGCCGACAGGGGGCTTCGTTATCCGACCGCGAGATTCCGCTCTCGTCACGATCTGCGCCACTCAGTGGGCTGACACCGCTGCCATGGTAGCCTCGATAACCCTGAGGATGAACTGTGGAGAAACCAAGACCTTTTACGTGAGGTCGCGGCGTGGGCTAAGTCTAAAAGGCGACACCCTTGATTTCGGTGAGGTCCGCATAGGGGACACGGCATGTGGTCGGATCGCCATTATCAACGATGGAGACCGTCCGACTGACGCACAGAAGCTGATCACATCAACAGTAGACACCAACTTCGTCGTTGATACCGCCTCACTTGGTCTGCCGCGGTCGATTCCGGCCGGGGATACCCTCTGGGTCAGTGCATGTTTCATTGCTCGTCAGCGTGGGTCGGCGGAACGCATAGACTCCGTTGTGGGGAGTGTCTCGACAGGTGCAGTTCTAGTCTACCGGGCGCGCGGCGTCATTCCCGAGGTTGCTCCGCTGATCATAGACTGGAAGGAGCGCTTTGTAGGCAGTATGAACGATACAATCGTTCGTCTCCGCAATTCAGGTGACGGCTGGTGCGTTGTTCGCGCGGACCTTTCGAGCTCTCCGAGTGCACTTACGCTCAACTCGGATGGTCTTGTAAAGGGGGCTCGTCTTAACGCCGGAGACTCGCTTGAGATCCGGGCCTCGTTCTCTCCTACGACGCGCGATACCATGAGATTCCTTCTACCAGCTGAGGTTGACTGGAAGGCACATGGACCGTTGAGTATCGAGTTCCGTGGTATCGGCGTCATGCCAGACATTTCAGTGAAGGACATTGATTTTGATTCAGTCGTCATCGGCACCTCGCGCGACAGTCTTGCAGGGCTGGTGGTCACAGGCTTTGACGGTGGAAACACGAACCTTACGGTCTCAAGAGTTACGATAGCTGGTCCGGACTCGGCAGCATTCACGATACCGACGGCGTTGAAGGATCTTGCACCCGGTATCCGACCCGAAAAGACCGTCCTTCGGGATATCGTGTCATTCAAGCCGGCAAGGCTAGGACTGCACGAGTGCATGATTGAGATCGAGAGCAACGCCGCCCCTGAAGGCAAGCGTGCGCTTTCCCGGTTCCGTCTTCTCGGCATCGGCGTACCAGTGCCGGTGGCGCGTCCGGTTCCTCGCGTTAGCTCAGCGCTGCGTGCACGCTCGTGCGTTTCGGAGCCGATACTGGTCGAAATCGCTAATCCTGGAACGGCCAGAGCACGCCTTGACAGTGTTGTAGTCTTCATGTACAGTGCCGGCACAGATGAACGCCGCACGAACGTGATTGTCGATCCAGGGCCACTCTTCATCCAACCCGGTCAGGTATGGACGGCTCGCCTATCTGCCGAGTATGACACGCTGGCCCAGCAGACAATCGTTCTTCGAATAGTCGACTCAGCAGGAACCCGATATGAGGATTCGATAGTGGTCGAGGTCGATCAACCCAAAACATCTGTCAACGTTGATATCCCTGGCGCGCCACTAGTGGTAGCGGGCCCGGCTACGGTTGCCATGACGGCTCGTCTACTTGATTTTCAGACCGTCCCACAGCTACCCATGATGCGTCTGGTTATCGACCGGAGTCGTTTTTCGCTTGGCAATCCCGATTCGTCATTTGTAACAATCGAAAGAAATGACACGCTTCGAGCTATCCAGGCTGACATTGTGCAGGAAAAGGGGGCGATCCGAGTGCGCTTGAGGGAGCCCGTGAGCGGACCATGGATTATATCATGCTTCCTGCGCGGAACGATGATTTGGGCCGATCCCGATCTCAGCCAGTGCATAGGACTGCTCGAGGGTACGCCCTGCTTCCGGCAGAATCTCTCCTCGCCGGTTGACTACCACGTTGATCCGTGTGGCTCCCGTTTGCGCATGGTGGATATTGGTGTCCGGCCAGGCATCTACGTTACCCCCCTGGGACAGCCATTCGATGACATTGTTTCGATAAGAATTACGACACCGCAGGCTACTTCCGCTCGCGTGTGGGCTGAGTCGCTTTCAGGCCAACAATTTCTGCTTGCCGAACATTTGTCTTTGCAAAAGGGCAGTCAACATTGTAATTTCTCGTGTTCTGGGCTGGGGTCTGGTCTCTACAGATTGGTCATCAGTCATGGAAATGGGGTCGAGGTCACGAACATCATCATCGTCAACTAGGGCCATCGAGTATGAGGCAATTTGGTTTCACCGTCCTTGCAGCGTTTCTCCTTTCGGCATCGTCAGTGCTGGCCCAGCAGGAGATTGGCGCCCGTGCAACGCCGCTTCAGCCTGCACGCAGAGCGCCACGCATTTATGTCGGACCGGTAGGTGGATACAACAACTCGTTGCACTCATCGAGTTTCCAGTCGGTCTCCGGAGACGTGCTTTGTCCGACGTTCACCGGCGGCACACAGAATGGCTACTACCTCGGGCTGTCCTTCGAGTATTTGCTTGGTAAGCCTAGAGAGTCAAAGTCCTCGATTATTGCTCGCGCCGTGTACAACACGTTCCCAGCGTTCTTTAATCAGGGAGGTGATGTTCTTCCGTCAACTGATACATCGACTGGCAATGTCGTGTTCTCTGAGGTTCAGCATACTGCTGATATCAAATACTCGACATTTGACATCGAACTCATCTACAAGCTCAACCTCTTCAACTCCAATTTTGGTGTCGTTATCGGACCAACGGTCGGATTTGTTGCTGATGTTCAGAGAGTTCAGCGGATGAACCTCATCAAGCCAGACAATGCAGTCTTCAAGGAGAAGCCTGGCACGAAGTATGAAAATTTCGGTCGGACAGCCATTACAGCTGAAGATGATATCCCGGGGCACTCAGCCCTGCGCCTCGCCATCAAGGCAGGTGTGCAGTATGAGATCACTGTTGGGCGCGTTCTTGTTGTCCCATGTGCCTACTACAACTTTGGCGTCACCAAGCTCAGCGATGCCGATAACATCCGTGTGAATGCACTTCAGATTGGTGTGGATGTTAGGTTTGCTCTCTAAGTAGGCATTCCACTCCTGTGAAACTTCACGATGCCCACTCTGAGAGTGGGCATCGCTATTTTCGGCCTGTCTCAGCGGTTTGCATTAGCCCCCTTTTATTCGATGACAATGAACCAACTCTGGTCTCCATGGCGAAATGCCTACGTGTCCGACCAACAGCGGGCGGGCTCCGGCTGTTTTCTCTGTGATGCTTCAGTTGTTGTCGATGCCGATCAGGACCTAGGTGTGTTACATGTGGCGACGCATTCAGTTGTCGTCCTGAACAAGTATCCGTATGCCGGTGGGCATGTGATGGTCACCTCCAAACGCCACGTTGGAGATCTGCTGGATCTTGAGGAAGAGGAATATGGGTGTCTGATGACATCCGTCCGAACAGCACTCAAGGCGGTTCGCTTGTCATACAAACCGCACGGTGTCAATGTTGGCATGAATCTCGGTTCGGCGGCTGGCGCAGGCGTTCCAGATCATCTCCACGTCCATATCGTTCCACGGTGGGACGGCGACACGAATTTTATGCCAGTGATCGGTGACGTTAAGGTGATCTCGTCGACGCTTGACGATGCGTGGACTCGCATTCGGAGTGCTCTGCATTCCTCAGCCAACAGGGCAACATGACCACGTTTGCACCCAGTCGCAGATTCAGTCAGAACTTTCTGACGGACGTTGGCATTGCACGCAACATTGTTTCTGCACTTGAGTTGACGCATGATGACGTCGTTGCAGAGATTGGTCCTGGCAAGGGGGCTCTCACAACTCATCTTGCCGAGTCCCCGGCATCGAATGTCGTTGCCATTGAGGTGGATCCGCGAGCTGTTGCGTTCCTCCAGCAGCAGCCCTGGGTTGCGAACGGTCGCGTGCAGGTGTTGCAGGCGGACGCATTGACCGTAGATCTGGGGAGGTTGTTCCCGCTGCACAGTCGAGAGCATCGATTCGTTATCGGAAACATCCCGTATGCGATTACCAGCCCCCTGCTTTTCTGGATGTTTGAGCAGCGACACGAGCTCAGTCGCGGCGTCATCATGATGCAACGCGAGGTGGCTCGTCGGTGCGTCGCGTCGGTCGGCTCTAAGGATTATGGAATTCTTTCCGTTGCCTGCTGGCTTCATGGCTCTGCGCGGTTGTTGTTTCATGTGCAGCCAGGATCATTCTTCCCGCGGCCGGCGGTGACGTCGTCCGTCGTGCGATTTGACCTATCTGCTGACACCTCACATGCCTTGCCGCAGGGACTGTTTATGGACTTCGTCCGTTCGGCATTTTCCCAGCGTAGGAAGGTTATGACGAATGCCCTGGCTGACTGGGCGCACCGGCACAAGGTGCCACTAAAGGTAGATCATATTCATGCTGGCATGGATTTGGCACGCCGTCGGGCGGAGGAGTGTGCGCCGGACGTGCTGGCGCAGATATACCTCTCCCTAACTGTCAGACATGAGATTGCACCAACTTCTTCGGAGGAAGGGCTGTGAGTTCGCCGGCGCGTATTCGTGAGTTGTGGGGCATCATCCGCCAGGATCATCACTCTGCGGACCTCTACACGGCTTTAATGCTGGCACTCTATAGCCTTCTGGCCCTGATTTTCCATCAGAGCATCCACGGAAGTGTCACTGCCATATGGACAAATGTCCTCGTCCTGCTGCTTATTGGGGCTTCAATCATCCTGTGTCGTCTAACCGGTTCGGCCGCCGTGCATTTCGTGCGCCAGTTTTATGTCGTTCCGGTCATTTACATGCTGTACGACCAGACCCATTTGTTCGTAACTGTTGTTCATCCACGAGACTACGACCACCTGCTCATCGCCGCTGATCGGGCAATGTTTGGTGTTGATCCGACGGTCTGGCTCGCCCAGTTCGCTACCCCAGTGGTAACGGAGTATCTTCAGATTTGCTACTTCGTCTTCTACCTTCTTCCGGTGGCCCACGCCCTGGAGCTGTGGTTCAAAGGCGATGTTCAGCGTGTTGTCGAGTTCTCACGAATGATGGCTTTTGTCTTCTTCATCTCGTATCTGCTGTATTTCCTGCTGCCGGCCATCGGGCCTCGCTTTACACTACATGACTTCTCCGCCACAAATGATGAACTCCCAGGCCTCTGGCTGACGGACACGCTGAGAGATGTCATCAATGTCGGTGGGGGAGTGGTTGCCGGTTCGGCCAATCCTGCCAGCGTTGTCAATCGGGATTGTATGCCAAGCGGGCACACAATGCTCACGATTGTCAATATTGTGCTTGCCTTTCGCTTCCGTAGCCGATTTCGGTACGTGTTTCTTGGTATTGGTAGCAGCTTAGTTTTCGCTACCATCTATCTCAGGTACCATTACGTCGTTGATGTCCTTGTTGGGGCGGGGTTGGTTCTGCTGTGCATGCCCCTTGAAGTACCCGTGGATAAGTTCCTGCGAAAACGACTTCATTAAACGCCATTTGGGGGTCAACAGCATGTAACCAAATCCACGGCCCGGTGTTTATGCTGTTGTAAGGAACTCGGTGCTGATCGCATAATCCTAGAATAATCACCGTAGAAAACCTTGTGCGTACCAGGTTTTCGGTTATTTTATGAGGACGCGGCCTATGCCGGGCGTTATCACTTGACAAGTTACTCTACCTTTTTATCACCCCAGGAGGAAGTCCATGAGACTTGCATCCACCTTCACAATGCGCATCGTGGCACTATTGTTGCTCACGTTGACATGCATTGGCAGCGCGACGGCCGCTGACACCAAGTCGTCTGAAAAGCGTGGTTCGATGGTTCTCTCTGAAGGCCGTCGATACATGGTTGCGTTCCCGCAAGTTTGGGCCAGCCCATCGGAGAAGCCTATGGCTCAGCCGATGATGCTTTTGATTTCATCGCGCACCAAGACCAAGGTTCGCGTCATGACGCCGGCAACGATCAACGAAGCTCCCCGTATGGACAAGGAGTTCACGGTTGAAGCCAACAAGGTGTTGAAGGTGCCGATTTCGGTTGCCTACATGAACACCCAGTCAGAGACGAAGACAGGTTTTGGTATCGTCGTGGATGCAAAGACGCCAATTTCTGTTTCGACCTTCCAGCAGTGGAATGGAAACGGCGAAATGGCACGGCACCTTCCGGTTGAAGGATGGGGTAAGAACTATTACACCATGAACTTCTACCAGGACCGGTATGGAACGCCATCTGAGGGCTACAACTACCGTCCAAGCCAGATCTTGGTGATTGCTGACAAGGACAATACTGTCCTCACCTACACTCCGACGTTTGGTACCGAAGGCGGTATGGAAACTTCGCCTGTGAAGAAGGGTGCATCGCAGACGATCACACTTGAAAAGGGAGAGTGCTTCCTGATCAAGGCTAAGATCGATGAAATGAAGAACAAGGAATGGGAATCAGACCTTTCCGGAACGATGATCAAGGCAAGTAAGCCGGTTGGTGTCGTCTCTGGTCACACAAAGGTTGGTATCCTGCGCTACCCCGATATCCTCGTGGGTCTTGGTGGATCGTCGCCAGCGCACTTCGTGCGTAACAACGTGCATGACGCCATGCTCCCGATCGAAATGGCCGGAACCAAGTTTGTAACCGTCCCTTGTCGCTACACATCGACGCGTATTACAGGAAAGGCTT
>JBILLF010000046.1:0-16775 GCA_044376225.1 Patescibacteria group bacterium
ACCGGCCAGATCCAACACCCAAAACCATCAAAATGATGGTCATGGACAGTACAGGCACGGAGTCTGAGCAGGAAGTTGAAGTCACCACGTACAACAGCCGCTTGGCGCAGTACGGATTCGAATTGCGTTACGGGCTTGAGGATATTAACTATCCTACCCTTTGGAGTGAGCGTATGTCGCTCAATGCCGTATGGAGTCAGGCGCGTCTCGGTGTTATCCTTCCTACTGCTGGGTGGTCAGACCTTTCCGCATCGTTCGGCAACGTGCGGACCATGACGAATGCAGGCTTTGGAGTTAACGCCGCACTCGAAGTGCCGATCAAGATCATTGCGGAATCCGGGGTTTTCAATTTCTCGGGTAGCTACGTATTCAATGACGCAGAAAGCACAACAAAGGCTAACGGAACGACCCGCGCTCGATTCGACGCACGTATCGGTGGACGCCCGCTCGATCACCTCGTGCGGTTCCATGCGAGTGCACAGTACACGTTTGCCATCCGAGTCGATGAAAGCAATCTGTTCCGCTTCCGCCTTGGTGGTACGGGGTACAGCATGGAACGTTGGCGCTTTGTTGACACGGTGGATGCCAACGGTCTTCAGGATTCAACGTTTGCCAAGTTGGACAGCAAATTCATCGGAGGCGTCTCCGGTAAGATCGAATTCATGAATACCAGCTGGAGCACGCCGATGGGTGCTTCCTTGCAGTATTTCGACGAATCAGTTCTTGGCAATGTCTGGTTGCAGATTCAGGCATCCCAGAGCCTCGGGTTCCGAGTCGATGTCAATATGTTCTCGCCGGTCTTCCGCGATCCTCGGGCATGGGAAAACGACGCCGTGTTTATGCCTTCTCTTCGAGCCATTCTCAACTTCTGATGCAAAACTCAATGACGAACATTATGCGCCGATTCTTCATTGCCTCTGCCGCTCTTCTTGTTTTGCTCGGAAGTAGCATGACACCTGCCATAGCACAGGAGGCGGACTCGAGTGTTTTCACACGTTTGACGTCCATCGATCCGGAACTTCTTCAATACTTCCCTCGCTGGTTTGTCTGTGAGTCGGACATTCAAGCCAAGATCTTCAATGCGTTCCGAGTGTTGGGTTATCGCCGTGAAAATCTCGACCAGCAGAAAATTATTGTGACTGCTCAACCAGTTGCGAACACGGAGGATCCCTTCGAGATTCTGATCGTTGAATGCGGCACAGAGAGAATGACCTCACAAGAGATGTCAACGAACATTCCGAATATCCTGTCCAAGCTCGCAGACGTGACCCGTCCATACTGCTACACGGAGATTCCAACAACAACACCGGCTTCTCAGCCCCAGTCAGAGGCAATTACCAGCTTCCTTCGTCCTGCTAACGCAGCCCATTCGTTCACGCTTTCGGCCTTTGAGCAGACACTGAAGATCGGTAAGTCTGGTTTCTGGCTTTCGAACATCATGGGTACCGACCAGACAGGTTATCACTTCTGGAATGCCGGTGAAGCAAAGGTGCTGCTACAGCGTCCTCTCTATGTCAACAACGATGCCGAAACTCGCCGCGCAATTCCATACTTGATCAATGCTCGGATGGGTATGGGATATCGCATGACGAGCGACCCCCGGCAGGCCGGCATTCTGAGCTTCATTCCTTCTCGGCGGATAGATGCAGGTTATGGTGGGAAGATTGTCACGGCTCTCGACTTCAACATGCCGTTCAATCCACGGTTTGGTATCAGCGTTAATGCTGAGCTACCTCTAGAGCCGATCAAGTCAACCACCCAAGTAGATACCACGACCTATGCCACATCTGCTCTTGCCGAAGGTCGCGATCTGTTCATTGATGATCCGCTGATCGACCCATCGAACGTGGTTCGGAGTACCGTCAATCTTCTGCGAGCAACAGGACAGGTTACAGCGTTTTACAACATGTGGCTTGATGAAACACGTCCGGAAAACTACTTTCGCTTCGATCTCGGCGTGAACTACTACGAAGTGCGAGAAGCCGCTGTGCTGGCTGATACAGCAACGGGGTACACGACCCTTGCGATCAACGGCATCTCTGGCCTCCAAACATGGAAGCCAAACGAACTCGGCGACTGGATCTATGCCAAGGTTGAGTACCGCAATCAAAGCACATTTCCGTTCGGCGTTGACCTTCAGTACGCCAATCAGACGCTTATGGCGCATGCCTATGTGCCTCTCTTCGGTCAGTGGCTGTACCTCGAAGCGAAGTACTCACAACCGCTGCGTGGACTTCGCCCGTTTGAGCGTGAGCACATGTTCATGATTAGCCCTGTTCTGCGACTCACGTTATAAGCTTCCTCTTTATGCACACCGTGTGTGCTGCGTTCGGCCTGATATCCTGCTTCGTGCTCTTTGGCACGTCGATGCCGTCCTATGCCCTGCAGCAAGACTCAACCCTTGAGCAACGTCGACGCCTAGCTGAACACGCGAAGGTGATGTTTCCGCTTGATGGCGTAAAGCTCACGATTCAGAACGTTACTCTGTCAACATTTCCGGAGATCGGACTTGTCGTGGAGTGTGAAGGGGACTGTAAGGTTCTAGACACCCTTAGGCCTAACGCTCTCACCGTCATGGAGAATGGCGTTAAAAGGCCTGTGACTCGGATTCACAAGATCGACGTTAAAGAGCGCGTACCAGTCGATTTCATGTTTGTCATCGATGTTACGGGCACAATGCAGCCTTATATCAATGGTGTGCGCAACAACATCGAATCATTTGTTCAGAATCTTTCTAAGCGTGGCATCGACTACCAGCTTGGACTTGTACTCTACAGTGACGTTGTAGAAGCAATCTATGAGCCAACTGATAGTGTCGGCAAGTTTCTCGGGTGGTTGAGTAAGGCCCAAGCTTTTGGCGGTTTTGATGAAAAAGAGAATGCACTTCAAGCGCTGTATGATGCCAGCCGTGCACGATTCCGTCCTGCTGCGAATCGCGTTGCCGTGCTCGTTTCCGATGCTGGCTTCCATCAAGCGGGTGAAAGGGGCAGTGGACGAACGAAGTACAACGTGGAGACAATGATTCAGCACCTGAATGAGCTGAAGGTCCGAGCTTTCTGTATCGTACCGGCCAATCTCAAACCATATCAGCGTCTTGCAGAAGGTACTCGCGGAACAATATTCGACCTCAACCAGTCATTCTCGAAGATCCTTGATGTATACTCCCAGCGTCTGACCAATCTGTACACGGTGTTCTACAAGAGCGACACCAAAGTTCGTAGTGACTCAATAAACGTTGCATTGCTCGACGAGCGAAAAAAGGAATTGGTGAAGCAGATCATCCCGATCGTCGAGATCGGTCGTAAGATCATCATCGAAAATCTGCTCTTTCCAGTCGCATCCTCGGTTCTTCCCGACAGTGTTGAAGAACTCGAAGTCTTAAACGAATTCATGAAGAGCCGCCCTTCTGTGGTAGTCCGCATTGAAGGACACACCGATAACACGGGTAGTCCTAAGCAGAACAAGGCACTCTCATTATTGCGCGCTGAGGCAGTGAGGGCCTATCTGTTGAAGAAAGGCGTAGAACCAAAGCGTCTCCAGGCCCTTGGACTAGGCTCCGCAAAACCGATCGGTGATAACTCCACCGAGTTCGGGAGGTCATTGAACAGGCGGACGGAAATCGTCATCGTCGGAAAATGACGGCTGAAGAGCTGAGGGACTCGTTGCACAAGGGACTCGCTACGCGAGGGACAGTTGCATAAGGGACTCGCTGCGCGAGGGACAGCTGCACAAGGGACTCGCTGCGCGAGGGACAGTTGCATAAGGGACTCGCTGCGCGAGGGACAGCTGCACAAGGGACTCGCTGCGCGAGGGACTCCGCTTCACGGAGGGACGCAGCTGCGCTGAGCAAGACACTCGTCACTTGTCACTCGTCACTTGTCACTCGTCACTCGTCACTTGTCACTCGTCACTTGTCACTCGTCACTCGTCACTCGTCACTCGTCACTCGTCTCTAGTCTTTCGTCCAGCCCCTTTCCCTGAAACAGCTTTGCATACGCTGCGTTTCCTGGGCGGGTAGTGTCCATACAGTTAACGACGGTGACCGGACCCATGATGCGGGAGCGGAGCTCGAGTGCGGCGGCGGTGCGGGAGGTGCGTGGGACGATTGTTGAGATATCATCCTGTGACATGTCGCCAACAAGATAGAGCGTTGCGGAAAGCTCGTTCTTGGTGAGCAATCCACCGACCATCGAAACGATAACCGACTGTTTGCCGAGAGGGATCTTCTTGTCGGCTGACATTGCCTTGCGGAGGTTGCGTCGATACTCACCAATGGAAGCACACCACGGATCGGTGGTAGGCGAGCCGATGATCATATCGGTCGTAGCTGTGTCTGCTCCGATGTCACGAGTAATGACATCGATGATGCTGTCGGCACGACGTTGCTCGATCCTGCTGAAGACGACCGTGTAAACAACACGTTTGGCGTACTTCAGCTTTTGGCGAGAGAGTACCTCTCCTGGCTTGGTAGAATCACGATACAACGCACCGAGCACGACGGCCGTAACTGCCAAGACGGCAACGACGATATAGAAGTACAGCCACCCATTCTTCGTAGTGGGTGGCAGCATCGATGCATTGTCGTCAAACTCTTCTGTGCTCATTCCTCGGTACTCAGTTTCGTCACAGTCATGTCTACTTCCACCGGATAGCTTCCTGTAAAGCATGCAGTGCAGTAGTTGATGCCGGGGCCTTGTGGAACGGAGTCCATCAGCCCCTTGACGCTGAGATAACGCACACTGTCGGCGCCAAGTTCATTTGCAATGGCTTCGTCCGACGTGAAGTGGTTCGCTATGAGTTCGTTCTCGCTTGGGAAGTCCATGCCGTACATGCACGGATGTTTGACAGGGGGCGAGGTGATGCGCAGATGCACCTGCTCGGGGTTGGCCTCACGAATGAGCTTGATGAGGGACTTCGACGTGGTACCACGGACGATGGAATCGTCGATCACCACTACCGTGCGGCCTTCGAGAACGCCACGCACAACGTTGAACTTGGTCTTGACCTTGAACTCACGCTTATCCTGACCCGGGGCAATGAACGTGCGACCAACGTAATGCGAGCGGATAAGGCCGATCTCGTATCGTGAAGGAAACCGCTCCTGGTTCACTCGGGCATAACCCAGTGTTGCAGTGTTGCCCGAGTCGGGTACAGCGATCACGACAACATCGCGCTCGTTGGCCGCAGCAACCGGACTTTCGTTGGCTAGGTTCTTGCCCATCTTTCGACGTGCTTTATCCACGTTGTGGCCGAAGATCTTCGAATCTGGACGTGAGAAGTACACATACTCGAAGATGCAGTGACGGGACGTTGTCATCGACTCGTCGATATAGTGCGACGTGATCTCGCCCGTAGCGATGGTCTTTTCATCGAAGACAAGGATCTCGTTGTGCTCCACATCCCGCACATATTCGGCGCTGATGATATCCAGAGCGCACGTTTCCGAGGCAACAACGTATCCGTATCCATCATTATGCTTGATGCGGCCTACGCAGAGCGGCCGGAAGCCATGAGGATCGCGTGTGGCATACATGGCCGTCTCGGAGAGCATTACGATCGAGTATGCCCCTTGCGCCGTCTGCACAGCCTCGCGGATCTGTTCGATCTGCGTAGCCTTGCGGCTGCGGGCTATCAGGTGTAGGAATAGCTCACTGTCCGTTGTCGATTGGAAGATGGCACCGTCGCTCTTGAGTCGATCTCGCAGGGGACGGGTGTTGGTTAGGTTCCCATTGTGGGCCAGCGCGAAGTTTCCGCCCGTATAGTTGAAGCTGAACGGCTGAATGTTAGCCAGCGAATTACTACCGGTGGTTGAGTACCGATTGTGCCCCACTGCTGAGCGTCCGCGCAAGGCCTTTTCAAACAACTCGTGATCGGAAAAGACGTCAAGTACCAACCCTTCGCCCTTATGAATTCCGAGACGGGGCTTGCCGGACTTTTCTTCGGCATACATTGATACAATTCCGGCTGCTTCCTGTCCACGATGCTGCAATGCATGCAGCGCGTAATAGGTCAGAGCAGAGGCCTGCGGATGATTGAAGACGCCGACAATACCGCACATGCTATTCGTTCTCGTTCATGTTGTGGAACACATTCTGCACATCGTCGTCGTCTTCGAGCCGGTCGATAAGCTTGATGATCTCTTCGGCCTGCTCGTCGGTCAAGGTCACGGTGTTGTTTGGGATGCGACGTACTTCAGCGTTGGTCACGGTGATGTTGGCCTGTTCAAGGGCGCGCTGCACACCGATGAAGTCCGCAAACGACGTGTAGGCAATGATGTCTTCGTCCTGATCCACGATGTCCTCAGCCCCGTTCTCGATGAGAAGCATCTCGAGGTCATCGCGGTTTACACCGGCCGACGGAATAGTGAACACACCCTTGCGATCGAAGATGAACTCCAGCGATCCCGACGTTCCAAGCTGTCCGCTGCACTTGTTGAAGTACGACCGCACGTTGGCCACGGTCCGTGTCGGATTATCAGTGGCCGTCTCCACAAAGATGGCAACTCCGTAGGGGGCGTACCCTTCGTAATTCATCTCCTCGAGTGTGGCCGCATCCTTGGCAGATGCCTTCTTGATGGCACTCTCGATGTTGTCCTTCGGCATGTTCGCCGCTTTGGCGTTCTGGATCACCACACGCAGACGCGCATTGGTCTCCACTTCCGGCCCACCAGCTTTTACGGCCAGCGAGATCTCGCGTCCGTATTTCGTGAACGTTCGTGCCATGTTGGCCCAGCGCTTTTCTTTGCGGGCCCGTCGAAATTCAAATGCGCGTCCCATCGGGTTTTAGGTTTTGGGTTTTAGGTTTAAGTCGTCATCCCGGCGCAGGCCGGGATCGATTTGTTTCGTCATTCTGGCACTTGGATCCCGGCTTTCGCCGGGATGACGATCCGTCACTCGTACCCCGGGCCAAGGCCCGGGGCTAGTAAATCGATGGCGTGTCACTCGTCACTCGTCACTTGTCACTCGTCACTTGTCACTCGTCACTCGTCACTCGTCGCTGGTATATCCGATACGTCCTGTATCGTTCTCCATTCATGGTTTGGGTTAGCCCCTTGTTCATCATCTCATTGCTCTCAAGGATCCAGCTGGCTTCGCCCTTGAGGATTCCACGCTTCTTCGCGCGCTCACCAATCTCCATGTACATGGCCGCATCGATGCCGGTACCACGGAATTCGGGGAGAACCCCGAGGACGATGATGCGGACGAGATCGATGGTCTTCTTTTTGGTGAGTAGGTGCCAAACACCACCGAGGATGCCGCCGCTCTTGTTGTGCTTCAGGCATTGATTGACATCGGGCAGGGCAAGGCAGAAGCCCGCAACTCGGCCGTGGCTTTCGACAACGAAGACCAGGTTCTCATCGGCGATCTGTTTGAGGTCTGCCGCAAGAAAATCGAACTCCGCATCAGTGAACTTCACGAAGCCCCAGTTCTTCTCCCAAGCGGCATTGTAGATCTGCTTTAGTGTCTCAACGTCCTGCTTGAACTGCTTCGCGTTGCCGAAGTTGAACGACCGGAAGGTAAGGTTGTTACGTTTGACGATGACGTCGAACAGACGCTTCATCTTGTCCGAAGCATAATCCTTGTTGTGCAACAGGTAGGCAAACAGGTCCTGTGCTTTGCCATACCCAGCCCCTTCGATGAGCTTGGCGTAGTATGGCGGGTTGTACGTCATCAGGATCACCGGCGTTCCGTCGAAGCCGTCGATGAGCAGACCGCATTCGTCGTTCATCGATGGATTGACGGGTCCTCGGATCTCGGTCATACCCTGTGACTTCACCCAGTCTTCAGCTGCACGGAGCAGGGCAGTGGCGACCTCTTGGTCTTCAATACTCTCAAAGAATCCGAAGAAGCCAACCTTGTCGTTATGGGTCGTGTTATGATTTCGGTTGATGATCCCGGCAATTCGTCCAACTACTTCGCCGTTGCGCTCAGCAAGGAACAGCTGGATGGATCCGTGCTGATAGAAGGGGTTCTTCTTGGTATTGAGCAGCTTCTGCCGGTCCATGATCAGCGGTGGTGCCCAATTCGGGTCATTCCTATAGAAGTTCCATTGCGACTTGATGAACCGAAGCGTTTCCGATTCGGGAACGGCACGTACAGAGATGCTCATCATTAACTCGGACTAAATGGAAGTTCTCGACGTGCAAAGATACCACGGTCGCGCTGTCGTATTTTTTGCGGAGTCAAAATTTCATCGACCCATTTTTGCGTCAGGACGCTTATGACAATCCTCCGACTATTTGCCGCTCTTCTGCTGTGCTCAACATCACTCGCTGCTGCCGGAGATGAGCTCTCAAAGCGTTTTGCACGCGATGCTGAGCGCATGATTGCGTGGACGAAGGACGACAAGGGGTGCTACTCACTCCTGGCGGATTTCTGCGATCACTATCCGAAGCGCTTGAGTGGCTCTGATAATCTGGAAAGGGGGCTCGACTGGCTCATCGGCAAGATGTCGGCCGAAGGCTGGAAGGTAAAGACCCAACCTGTGATGGTCCCTAACTGGCGTCGTGGTAGTGAATCGCTGACGATGTCCAAACCAATCAGCCGTTCGATGCCATTCTGTGGCCTTGGCGGCAGCATTGGTACCGATGGCAAGCCCCTTACGGGTGCAGTCCTCGTGGTCAAGAGCTTCGATGACCTTAAAGCACGCCAAGTGGAAGCCAAGGGCCGGATCGTCGTGTTCAACGTGCCGTTTACGACGTACGGTGAGACCGTGCAGTATCGCGTCCGCGGAGCCTCGGAGGCTTCGCGCTATGGCGCGATTGCCTCATTGGTTCGCAGCGTTGGACCCTACGGAATTCAGACGCCGCATACTGGCGGCATGGGGT
The DNA here is from genome assembly GCA_044376225.1 of Patescibacteria group bacterium. Taxonomy (GTDB): domain Bacteria; phylum Bacteroidota; class Ignavibacteria; order Kapaibacteriales; family Kapaibacteriaceae; genus UBA10438. The sequence goes on from JBILLF010000046.1 coordinate 8,828, forward strand.
ATCAGAACGATGTGCCAAAGATCCCGCACGGAGCCATTGCAATGGAAGACGCCATGATGATGCAGAGATGTCAGGACCGGGGCGAGACCGTCGAGCTGACCTTGTCGATGGAAGCCCAATGGCAACCTGACGCTCCATCACGCAATGTGATCATCGAGATCCCCGGATCGGAACTACCAAAAGAGGTGGTCGTGATGGGCGGCCACATCGATTCGTGGGACCTTGGCACTGGCGCCATGGATGATGCCGGCGGCTGCTTTGTGGCTTGGCGGGCGCTCACGATGATGAAGACCCTCGGACTGCGCCCCAAGCGTACAATCCGTGTGTGCTTCTGGACCAATGAGGAGAACGGTTTGCGCGGAGGCGAAGCCTATGCCAAGCAGACCGCCGATGAAAAGCACGTGATGGCCATCGAGAGTGATGCCGGCGTTTTTGCGCCAACCGGCTTTACCTGCAGCGACACCAACGGCGTGGTGCGGGCAACGGCGGAAGACATTGCCAACGGCCTGCTATCGAAGGTGCATGCCTCAACCATAACCACCGGTGATGGTGGAGCCGACACGAGCCCCCTTCACCGAATGGGAGTGCCAACAATGGAGCTTAGCGTGCAGGGTGAGCGCTACTTCTGGTATCACCACACCGAGGGTGATACGGTGGACAAGCTTAAAGAGCACGAGGTCAACGACTGCGTCTACGCCATGGCCGTTGTGGCCTGGGCGTTTGCCAACAACTAACCTGCTTACTTACCAACGAAGGTCACGGTCAGCTCACGGGGCTTGCCATCGCGTAGCACCTTGACGGTTGTGACATCGCCCGGCTTGAAGGTTCCGAGTGCCGTCATCAGGTCATAAATGTTCTTGATGGTCGTTGCGCCCATGGCCGTAATGATGTCATCTCCCTCGAGTCCGCCCTTTTCGGCGGGCGAGCCCGGCTTGACGCCCGTGATGTGCAGCCCCTGAGGATCGTCACTATAGTCTGGCACCACGCCAAAGGTAACCTTCAGCGCCATGCTTGATGACTGTGTGGCGGCGGGCTTGTCGGCTCCCTTGGCAAAGTCTGGACGTGTCGGAGCATCACCGATGATGCGAAGGGCGCGCTCCACCATCGTTAGGACCGTCACTTCTCCGTCGGCATTGATTTTTTCCCAGGTGTCCGACGGACGGTGGTAGTCCCCGTGCAGTCCGGTAAAGAAGAACAGCACTGGAATGCCTTTGCCCGTGAACGACGAATGATCGCTTGGACCAAAACCATCGGCTGTGGTCGTTACGGTAAGGGGCAGCCCCTTCTTTGCCGAGTCAATCACTGCCGGCCAGAGCGACGAAGTTCCAAGACCCTGGACGTTCAGCTTGCCGTCCTTGAGGCGTCCGATCATATCGAGATTTATCATCGCTGAAATCTTCTCCAGCGGAATGGTCGGCGTAGACACCCAATGCTTTGAGCCAAGGAGCCCCTTCTCTTCGCCGCTAAACGCCATAAAGAGAACGCTTCTCTTCAGGGGGCTTGCCGATACCGCGCGTGCAAGCTCGATCACACCCGCTGTACCGGAGGCGTTATCGTCAGCGCCATAGTGAATGGCAGGCTCTGGTGATGCCGCAAGGGAGTTCTCGTCGCCCATCCCGATGTGGTCGTAATGTGCACCAACGACCACGTACTCATCCTTGAGAACAGGGTCTGTTCCTTCGACCATTCCAATCAGATTCGACGTGGTGCTCTCTTCGAAGTTCAGCCCCACTGTTACGCTGGCAGAGACATTGGCAAGCCCGAACGACATTGGCTTCTTGGTCTTTTCGATCTCGGATTCGGCAACGAACAGTGACGTGCCCTTTGGAGGGAACACCTTAGCGCATGTTGACCGGCGGGCCTGTACAACAAGGATGCCAGAGTTCTTACCGAGACGGTCGAGTCCAAACCGCGAGAGTACATCCGCAGAGTCGCCGTTCTTGTTCACGAAGATCACAGCCAATGCCCCTTTATCCCGGGCCACGGTGGTCTTACTGCGGATCGATGATAGCTGGCGCAGCGACTCGTCCTTCTCGGCCCAGCCTGGCAAGCCACGCAGCACGACGATGACTTTCCCCTTCACATCGATGCCGGCGTAGTCGTCGTATGATGAGGTCGACAGGCCGTATCCTGCAAAGATCACATCGCCCTTGGCCGAGCCCGACTCACTAAAGCCGAACGGTTGGTAATCGGCACCAAGCTTCCAGCCGACGGTAATTGGGCGTGTCTGGTCAGGAGGAACGCCCGGACGTTCGATAACGACGGAGAAGCTCACGGCGTTTGTGCCAGTGAGCTTCACGCCAGTTGTCAGCGTGAACGGGTCACCATAGCTGGCACGTCCGGCCTTCTTCAGCCCGATCCCCTCGAACTGCGACATGACGTAGGCCGCAGCCTTGTCAATCCCGCTGCTTCCGGGACCGCGGCCCTGACAACTGTCGGAGGCAAGAACCCGCACGTGATCAACGATCCGCTGGGCTTCGGGCGACGTGGCTGTCTGGGCAAGGGCGCTGAGCGTCGACAGTCCGAAGACGACGGCAAAAACAGCTGACAAGATGGGGAATTGGGTCCGTGCACGCATGATGGTCTGCCTATGTTTGTAGCACTGCAAAACTACGTCCGCACCCCTTCGCCCCCTAACGCATAACGACCCACGGCAGGATGAGTTCCAAGATCGCCCGACTCGCTTCGGATACCGTTGTCTATGGCATTTCGACCGTGGTGTCGAGGTTTCTGACGTTTCTGCTGACGCCGCTCTTTACGAACTATCTCAGCAAAACAGAGATCGGTGAGGTGGCAGCTATTTATGCGATGATCGCCTTCGTCAACATCCTCTATTCCTTGGGGATGGAGCCGGCGTTCATGCGGTTCTGGCGCAAGGACGCCGGAGAGGGGAATCATCAGGTCTTCACCACGGCCTTTTCAACGGTGGCGGTTCTGAGCGTTGTTGTTACACTGGCAACCATTCTCCTTGCAACACCTATTGCCAGCTCGCCGGTGCTTGGCCTAGGGGGGCAGGGGGCTCACCTTGTGCAGATCGCCGCGCTCATCCCATTGCTCGACGGACTTGTGCTGATACCTTTTGCCCAGCTTCGTATGCAGCAGCGTCCGCGCACCTTTGCCTCCCTGCGACTGCTCTCGGTGGTTGTGACATTTGCCTTCACGCTCCTTTTTGTCGTAGGCCTTGGTTGGCGTATAGAGGGGGCTCTTTGGGCTGGCGTGGTCGGCAGTGCCACGACCTTTGCCGTGTTCGTGCCGAGTATTCTCCGTACGGTGCGGTCCACGTCGGAGTCGACGCGCGGTTTGCTCCGGCAGATGCTCTCGTTCGGTCTGCCTACCGTCCCATCAAACTTCTCGTCGATCATGGTTCAAGTTGCCGACCGCCCAATCATGCTGATGCTCACCAGCAGCAGCGTGGTGGGGATGTATCAGACCAACTTTAGACTAGCGCTGCCGATGATGATGTTCGTAACGGTGTTCGAGTATGCCTGGAAGCCGTTCTATCTGAATCACCGTGACGACGAGGATGCAAGGCAGACCTTTTCGCGCGTGTTTACAGCCTTCACGGCCGTATGCGGTGCGATCTTCCTCGTCACGTCGTTGTTCATCGAATACGTTGTGCAGCTACCGTTCATTGGTGGACGCTTCGTCAACCCCGAGTACTGGGACGGTCTGACGATCATCCCGGTGGTGATGTTCGCCTACTTCTTCAACGGAGTGTTCATCAACATGGCTGCCGGACTGCACATCGAAAAGCGTACGGGGTTCTTTCCTGTTGCTACCGGCGTTGCTGCCGGCGTTAGCGTTGCTGCCACGTGGCTGCTCGTTCCGTCCTTCGGCATCATGGGGGCGGCCTGGGCAAAGGTTCTCGCCTATGTCGTAAGTGCCATTCTTCTCTATGGGTTCTCACAGAAGGTGTATCCAATCCGCTACGATTGGAAACGAGTGGGTACTCTGGTCGGCGCTTCTGGTCTGTTCTTTCTCGCTGTCGATGGGAGTTCCTTCGACGGACAATTCGCCATAGTTCTTCGTGCTGCCGCCGTTGTCCTTTACTGTGCACTTGCCTTCGGAATTCTCGGAGGCAGCCGTTCCTCAATCAAGGGGCTCTTTCGCCGATGAAATCACTTGTTGCAGTCATCGCCTGCACCCTCGTCCTTGCCTCATGTAGCACGCATACCGTACCTGACGGGCCCAGCGTGCAGGGGCGACGGGAGTTCGATCAGCTTAAACATCGTGATCCCAGCCTGGGCGTCATCCCCGCCGATATGCGGGAGCGGGAGTTGGCCTTTGCTCGCAAGCTCGCCGAAAACATCGGCGACGAAAAGTCGTATGAGCAGGCACAGGGGTTTGCGACATGGCGCTCGCGCGGACCCTGGAACATTGGCGGCCGAACGCGCGCCATTGCCTTCGATGTGCGGGATGCGAACACAATCATCCTTGGCGCGGTATCCGGCGGTGTTTGGCGCTCGACCGATGCCGGGGCCACGTGGACGATATGCACCAAGCCCGACCAGCTGCACAGCATCGCTTGTGTGGCGCAGGATACACGCAAGGGTTTTGAGAACATCTGGTATGCCGGAACCGGAGAGATCTATGGGAACTCAGCACAGATCTCCGGTAACGGAATTCTGAAGTCGACCGATAACGGAGTCACATGGAGCCCCCTTCCATCGACGATCAGTACAAGCATTCCGGCAAGCCATCAGTTCGCTTATTCGTGGCGAGTAGTTGTTCATCCGCAGCGTGACACTCAGGAGGTTTACGTTGGAACGGCACGGGCCGGCCTCTACCGCACGACGAACGGAGGGTCAGCATGGACGCCTGTCCTGAGTAGCAACTCACTCTTTTCTGACGTGATCATTACACGCAATGGCACCCTCTATGCAGCCTTTGGCGGTTTCACGGGCACACAAGGGGCCATTGCATCACGATGGGGCGTCTATCGAAGTACGAATGGCACCACCTGGACGAATGTGACGCCCCCTGACATGAAAAACACCGTCAAGCGTATTGTCCTGGCAGAGGTCCCCCAGAACCCCGAACAGGTCTTCGTTCTTGCGGAAACGCCGGATGAAGGGGCAAGGGGTTCGACGATCTACCGTGGTGAAGAACGCTTCGAGTGGCACAGTCTGTGGAAGTACACTAGGACTTCTACCGATACCGGCGTGTGGGGGAATCGTTCGGCCAACATACCGCTGACGGATGAGCAACGGGGCGACTTCTACTCCCAGGGTGGATATGATCTTTTGGTCAAGGTCTCTCCTCATGATTCGAACCTTGTTGTGATCGGTGGTACGAATCTCTATCGCTCTTCAGACGGATTCTCATCAACGAAGAGTTCGAAGTGGATAGGGGGCTATTGGAAACCCACGCCATCGTTCGATAAGTATTCGTCGTACAAGGATCATCATCCAGATCAGCATGATGTTCTGTTTCATCCCGCAGACCCGAAGCAGATGTACAGCGCCAATGATGGTGGGGTATATGTGACCGACGATATTCGTGCCGACTCTGTGGCCTGGCGCGATCTCAACCGTGGCTACCTCACAACGCAGTTCTACACGGTCGATATCCCGAACATTGAGGGTTACGAGACGTCGAAGATGATCATCGGCGGCATGCAGGATAACTCGGTTTGGTATCAGCGCCAAGACAACGAACCCACGACCACACCGTGGCTGCGTGTTGGTGGCGGTGATGGTGCCTACAGCTACTTTGCCGAGGGCGGCCCGTCCTTCTCGCTCTACTATTCATCGCAGCAGGGTCGTGTGTACTATATGCGCTACGACACGACCGGTGCCGAGCTCTTCCGCAAGCGCATCGATCCGATTGGACCAAAGGACTACCTATTCATCAATCCATACGCGCCGCATCCGGTGGATCAGCATGTTATCTACATGGCAGGGGGCGACAAGCTCTGGCGACTAAACGATGTGAATCTCATTCCTGCGGGCAATTCCGACTCGACGTTGATCGGCTGGGACTCGCTTCCGAACAGTGTAGGAGCTGCCCAGATCTCCTGTGTATTGGCATCGACAACACCCGATGGTAATCATCATCGAGTCTATTACGGAACCTCCGCCGGAAAGATTTTTCGTCTGGATTCCGCCGAACGCTCCGAAACAACGCCAAGAGACATCACCTCTTCAGCCATGCGCTCGGGAGCATATGTCAACTCGATTTCAAATGATCCGAGAGATCGCAATCATCTGGTGGCGTGCCTGTCCAACTATGGTGTTGTAAGCATTTTCGAGTCCTTCAATGCGGGTGAATCCTGGCAGGCCATCGCCGGAAATCTTGAGGAGAACCTCTCGGGCACAGGAAACGGTCCAGCCGTGAATTGGGCAGCGATCCGACCTTATGACCAGACAACCACGGTCATCATCGCGGCCACATCAACGGGACTGTACTTTACGCCTCAGACAAATGGTATGTCAACTGTCTGGACGCCAACGGCTACTGAAGAGCTTGGTAATGTTCCGTGCGACATGGTGGTCACGCGTATGTCCACCGACCCCAAGGCCGATCGTGCCATAGCTGTTGCAACTCATGGAAGGGGCACCTGGTGGGGTGAGATCACTGCACTGCCTGGGAAGCCGACACTTGTGAGTTTGATCTCGCCACGTGACGAGCGTCGAGGTATTCTCCCCGACACAACACTGACCTGGACGCCCGCCCTTGGTGCGGTGACATACACAGTGCGCCTTGTGTGCGAAGATGACACTGCGGGTAATGCAGTCTATCAGGGGGTGCAGGGAGCATCACTCAAGGTGCAGGGACTGCGTCAGGGTCCACAGAAATATTCGTGGTCTGTCGAGCCATATGGAGGGGGCGGAGCAGGGGTGCCGTCTGCTGCATGGTCGTTTTACACTGCAATTCGTCCGCCAACGCTCCTCTCTCCGGTGCAGGGTGCAACGGGTGTTTCTCCAGTTGTCCTGACGTGGGAGCGGGTGCCGGGAGCTCTGCGATATGATGTGGAGGTTGCTGCCAATGCGAGTTTCAAGCCTGTTCTCGCAAGTGCGACGGCGTTGGCCGATACGACATATGCCCTGTCCGGACTCGAAAGCACAAAACGCTATTTCTGGCGCGTTCGGTCAATTGATCGCGATGCCACGGGCATTTTCTCCGATCGTCAGTCATTCGTTACGGGTACCATTACCAGTGTAGCCGAAGTTGAAGCCGATGCTGGCGCTGTGTCACCGAATCCAGCTCACAACCGTCTTACCATCGCACAGCTGGATGGAACTGATGGCCAGTACGTCATTGAACTCGTTACCATTGATGGCCGTACCATCCGACGTGTCGATTCGTCAGGGGGCTCAACCATCATCGACGTCAGCGACATTGCATCAGGCCAGTACATTGTGCGTGTGACCGCCAATGGCGTTGCGAAGTCATCTTCCGTTGTCATTCGTCACTAGGCCCCTAATGCACAACCTCGAATCTTCACTTCGGGCTGTTCATCAGCGACTTCAGGATGCACTCGCTGCATCCGGACGTTCTGCCGACGCCACCAGATTGATGCTGGCCACCAAGACTCAGTCTGATGAGACACTTCGTGCTGTCTATGGTTTGGGCGAGCAGTTCTTTGGTGAGAACCGCGTTCAGGAGCTTGTGCCGAAGACTGATGCACTGAGAGATCTTGACATCACATGGCACTTCATCGGACACCTTCAGACTAACAAGGTACGGGAGGTCATCGGGCGCGTACAGTGCATTCAGTCAGTCGACCGTCCTTCACTGGTTCATGCCATCGCATCTGAGTGCAGCAAACGCAGCGCAACCGTGGATGTGATGATCGAGGTGAACACATCCTTCGAGTCAAGCAAGCACGGATGTCATCCGGATGAAGCAGATCAACTAATCGAGCTCGTGTCGACGCAGTCTTCCCTTCGCATCGTGGGCTTTATGACCATTGGTGCGCTGAGCGATGACGAGCGTATTGTGCGAA
>JBILLF010000012.1:0-48480 GCA_044376225.1 Patescibacteria group bacterium
CTCTATCGGACATACAAGGACAAGGGGCTGGTGATCCTCGGATTCCCGGCCAATGACTTCGGCGCACAGGAGCCAGGCACGGATCAGGAGATTGAGTCTTTTTGTTCGACCAAGTATGATGTGACCTTCCCAATGTTCAGCAAGGTTACCGTCAAGGGCTCGGACAAAGCCCCGCTGTTTCAGTTCCTCACTTCAGGTGGTGGCAATGCATCACTGGCCCGCGAGATCGACTGGAACTTCGAGAAGTTCCTCGTCGGCAAGGACGGTGTGCTGATCGCCCGCTACACCAGTCGCGTCGATCCACTCTCCACGGAACTCACCTCCGCCATTGAGGCAGCGCTCGGTCGCTAAAAGTTAGCGGTGATGAATTGAAGCCTCCGGCGGTAAGTTCGCAGGAATATGATCGTCCTGAACGACCTACTTCACCTGCCGGTCCCCCTGGTTCTTGCGTCCCAGTCGCCGCGCCGTCAGTCGCTAATGCGTCACGTTGGCTTTGTGTTCACCAGTGTTGTGCCGAGTATTGACGAAGATGCCGTGCCAACGTCGCTGGTTCCTGCCGACTACGTCCAAGAGTTAGCATGGCGCAAGGCCGTGCGCGGAGCAGAACTGGTAGAGGGCGATGCGATCGTGATCGGGTCCGATACCACAGTAGTGCTCGACGGCCAGGTACTGAACAAACCGATCGATGCCGACGATGCCGTGTCAATGCTGCGTCGCCTCAGTGGTCGCACGCATACCGTGCACACCGGTCTTGCTCTTGTCGGACGTGGCAGGGGGCTTCCCAGCCGCCGGTCCAGCCGAGCTACCCATGTCACGTTCCGGGACCTGTCCGACGAGGAGATCCATGCCTATGTCGGCACTGGGTCGCCCCTTGACAAAGCCGGAGCCTACGGCATCCAGGATGACTTCGGAGCCGTGTTTGTTTCGCGCGTCGAAGGGTGCTACTACACCATCGTCGGTCTACCATTGGAGCTGCTATACACCGAGCTTCGCGAGCTCGTTGCTGCGGTGCGTCATGCATAGGCAAACCATTAATACGTGGACGCTTCTGGCGCCCTGGCTCGTTACCCTGGCGGTATTCTGGTTGTATCCCCTTGGTTACGCCTTTGTTCTGAGTCTGAGTGATTACAAGACACTGACCAATGAGATGACTCTGATTGGTCTTGACAACTACCGCCGGGCGTTGCAGGACAAGGACTTCTGGAACGCGTTTTCGAACACGGCCATCTTTACACTCGGAACCGTACCGGTAACCACCACGCTGGCCATTCTCCTGGCGTTGGCCGTACGAAAGAGTGCCCCGCGATTTGCTGCGTTCTTCCGTGCATCCTTCTTTCTTCCGTCCGTGACGTCACTGGTCGTGATCGCTCTGGTGTTCACGAACCTGTATTCCCGTGACGGATATGTTAGCGCTATTTGTGCCTCAATGGGGCTGCCGTTCCCCGTCGACGGGTGGCTTCTCTCTCCTTCCACCGCGCTACCGGCCATTATGGCCATGGACGTGTGGATCTCGGCAGGGTACTACATGGTACTGTTTTTGGCGGGTATGGAGGCCATTCCAAAGGACCTTTACGAATCGGCCGAGCTTGTTGGAGCATCTCCCCGACAGCAGTTCTTTCAGATCACGCTGCCTTTGCTGCGTCCGACGCTGTTGTTCGTTATTGTCATCAACAGCATCAAGAGCTTCCAGGTCTTTGTGGAGGTATACGTGATGACAAAGGGAGGGCCGCTCGGTGCAACATCGACGCTGGTCTATGAAGTATATCATCAGGCATTCGAACAATCTGACTCAATGGGCTATGCCAGTGCCGTAGCCTTTCTCATCTTTGTGACGCTCATGACCGTTTCACTTTTTCAACTTCGTTTTCTCAAGGGGAGAACATGAATCTGGGGCTACTCGCCATTGCCGGTGTAGCATATCTCATCGGCTCATTTCCAACAGCTTGGGTGGTGCGGCGCATCATGGCTGGCACCGACATCCGGAAAGAGGGAACCGGCAACGTCGGCGCACGCAACCTCTACGACGTCAGCCAAAGCAAGGCTGCCGGCATTGGAGTGATGCTATTCGATATGTTCAAAGGCGCTATCGTTGTCATTCTGGCGCAGAACTTCCATGAGGGCTCATTTGCTGCTACGGCATGGGCTGCGGTAGGTGTTGTTGCCGGACATAACTACTCGGTGTTTCTCGGTTTTGATGGCGGACGCGGACTTGCAACGGCCACCGGTGTGCTCACAGCCATGAGCCCCTTGCCGCTGGTATTCTGGATCCTTGGGTACCTGACCGGGAACTATGTGATCCGCAAGCAGGTGCACATTGCATCAATGTCAGGCATCTTGGCCACGGTCATTCTGGTCTGGAGCGTTCCAAACTTTGTGCTTGATAAGGCGAACTTCTTGTCGCTGGTAGGTGAAGACATCACGAACTTCCGCATCGCCGTTACGGCTGTGAACTTCGTGCTCTTCCTGCGTCACATCGGCGCTGTGCGTGAAGCACTCAGACTTGGTCTGGTCGACGAGTAACTGCGGCGTGCAGGGCACGCATGCATACATCAGCAGCCGTGCGGTCAACGATCGCAGCGATACACGTAAGCGACATTGGTATCAGCAAGGCGGTGCGAACGTGAACCGCCAGAGCTGATGACAGCATGCGAGCAACATCGGGGTTGTGCGCTTCGCACCCCGTCACAACGATCATACTGACGGCCTGGTGCTGATGGTCCTGGTCAAGAAGTGAAATCTCGAGTTCGCTCATGCATGATTCTTCAGGGCAATGGATGGCCGTCATCGACCCCTGAAGAGTTCGTTGCGTGAGGACAATGTGACGCCGCAGCGACTCCTGCATCAGCAAGTGGTCCGCAGTATCCAGTGCACCAGTGACGAGTTCTACCCTGCGCAGAACGGTAACGGCACATGCATCCAACAATTCCCCGGACGATGAGGTCACGCACGTGCCCTGGTCGTCCGGGGAAAACGTATTGAGCACACGCACAGGGATCGACGCGCGCACAGCCGGCGTGATCGTCTCCGGGTGCAGCACTTTTGCTCCGTAGGAAGCCATTTCCTGCATCAGTTCGAACGTGATCGATGGCAGGGGGCTAGCATCCGGTACAATACGCGGGTCGGCCGAGTAGACTCCGCTGACATCTGTGTAGATCAGGATCTCTCGTGCGCCCATGGCCGCGCCCATGATGGCGGCTGAGTAGTCAGACCCGCCCCTTCCGAGCGTAGTGGTTCGTCCCTGAGCGTCCCGGGCGATGAAGCCCTGAGTGACGATGATCTGTTCAGTCTGAAGCATTGGACTCAGATGCGACCGGCACGCCCCATTTGTAGCCAAAAAATCTACACCGCCGTCGATGCTGCTCGTGATGATCAGGTCTCGGGCATCGACAAGACTCGCTTGTAGGTTGCCTTTGAGCATTGCATGCAGAATGGCCGAACTCATCAGCTCGCCAAATGCAGCCATGCCGTCGAGTGTTACCTGATTCCATTCCCCAAGCAGAGCAACTGCTTCCGCATAGTGGATGCACTGATCGCAGAGGGCATCGATACAAGTGCTTGAGCCGACAAGTTCACAGGCGAGGTCGCGGTGCCGTGAGATCAGGCTCTCAAGGATCGGTCGGTGGTCTTCGCCGCTACCGGCCATGCGTGCGATCTCCAGAAGAGCTGACGTCGTGCCAGCCGTCGCTGAGAGCACCACGATGACTCCACCTGGTTCCTGCGTGTAGCGCCTGATAACATTTGCCGTGGCTGATAATGCGGGAGCATTCGCCACCGACGTGCCGCCAAACTTGACCACCAGCATGAGGGCTATCCGATGTCGAAGTAGGATGAAAGATGATCAGCTGACGGTACATGGACGATAATCCGATCGTCCACCAGCGAGGCAACAGCCTTCTTCGCACGGTCAAGATCAACACCCCGCAGATAGGCAAAGTGCCAGATATCGACAGGCCCTGCAGAGATCTCTACCGTTAGTGCCTGCTCCACCGTCAGATTTCCGCCACCGAGGAAACGCTCACGGACTGCATTGACGTAGTCTGTGGATTCCTTTTCGAGCAGCATGTCTTCCGTGAAGTAGTAGTTCACCTGTGACTGAAGGTCGCAGATCATGAAAGCCCCCTTCATCGGGGCGCCAACAAAGTCCTTGAGAAACGCTGTCGAGACGAGGTATGGGGCATGCTCTTGCCCTTCCCAGAGGTCTGTCCATACGCCGGGATCGTGCTGGCGAAGCCAGTCAAAGAAGCCGACCTCGTGTTCAGGAAGACGAAACAGTGATGTGGCACCGAACGCCTGGCGGATATCTTCGGCATCCTGCTCGGACATCGATGCAAGGTTCTCTGAGGATAAAACCAGCGCCCCGTGCTGGGTCATCAACTCAACACACAGCTGATGTAACTCCTGCCTCATGCCTGTTGACCCTGACTGCGCTCACGACGCCACATCAGCAAGCCGCCAAGACCAATCAAAAGCGTGATACCGTTGGCTGCAAGACTGATGGTGCGACCCTGCTCGAAGGACGGACTCTCATACCGAAACTCCACCGTGTGCTTGCCGGCAGGAACGGGCACACCACGAAGCAAGAAGTTTGTCTTAACCGTCTCGACGGGCTTACCGTCGATGGTGGCCTTCCACTCACTGTAGAACATTTCGCTCACTACCAGCATCTGCGCAGCTGAAGACGTTGTGCTAAGAACAAGTCGGTGATTTGAACGCTCGTGTACCGTTGCCGAAGATGTCGAGTCTGTGCCCATAGCACTCATACCGTCAAAGGTCTTCTCAACGTAGGCCACGCGCCGAGCATCGAAGGTACCATCACGCAGGTGTTCAAGTAGCTTGCGCCGGTCGGACTCAACGCGCAGTGTGTCTACGAACCAGGCGCGAGGCAGTGTCTCATCATTGCGATAGACCATCACGCCCATTTCCTGGGACTGGAAGGCTGGCTCGACGCCTGGATAGAGTGGGCGATCGCTCACAATGTACTTGACGTTAAGGATACTCCACAGGAAAGGGTTAATGATCATGCTGTTGCCGGGAACGGGCTCGCGTCCGGGGCCCGGTGCGGCCACATCCAGCATGTCCTGATAGAGGCGCATCTTGGCAGAGCTGTAGCCACCGACGCTCTCAATGAAGTGGTAGGCCCACCAGTTCGCCGGTACCGTCTGCGTAAGGTCACAGACGCGATACATTGATGGATCTGCCTTCAGAAACTGCACCACATCGGTAGCGGCAAAGACATTTTGTTCGGGAGACCCTTTCTTTGGGTCATACGGACGTCGGTCAATACGCCAAAGGTCAACCGTAAGCAGGCCAATGCAGAGAACAATCATCAATGAGGGCTTAATCGCGCCCCGAGCTGTCAGGACGATGAGTCCACCGATGATGATCAGGTACAACATTGCTGCCAGTGAATCCGCATGCATTTCGTTGTAGACGATCTCGAGAAACTCCCCAGGGGCAGGCTGACCGTTCTTGGCTGTGAACGCCGTATCGACCTCCTTCTTGTAATCACTCTCATCGCTGGCAACTAGGTACACCATTACTGAGACAAGGGCAGTGGCAATGAATACCCCTAACGCAGCCTTGCGAGTGGCGGCTGTCGAATTCTTCCCCCAGCCGATCACCGCCGTTAGCCCGTAGCCGGCCAGCACCGGAAGCGCAAACTGCAGTAGGCACAGGGCCATGGAGGGGGCTCGGAACTTGTTGAACGCCGGAGCGTAGTCGAATAGGATATCGTAGAGAATTGGGAAGTTCTTACCCATCGAGAGCAGCAGCGAGAACGCTCCCAACACAGTCAGGAAGATCACGAAGGGGTCCTTGCGATACTGCCAGATACCGATCAGTCCGAAGACCAATACGGCAATGCCCATGTAATTGGCTGCATCGGTAAACGGCATCTGTCCCCAGTAGAGCTGCGCGCGCTGCGGCGGTGCGTTGCGGCTGGTCTTGATCGTAGTGTTACCGAAGCCATAGTAGCTCGGAACCAGGAACGTGTACATCTCGCCCGGAGAGAACGACCAGTTGGTGGCATACTCATAGTCGTTGCCGCCCGACTGGTCCTGGTTGTTGCGTGTTGACTGCACCAGAGGAGCCGATCCGCGTGTTGATTCTGGCGTGTAGTGGCGCGTGGCCATGAACATGTCAGCATGGGTAGCCAGAGCGATAATGCCTGCTATGGCCAATCCGCCCCCTGCCTTGAGCACGTCCATCCAGCCGGAGCGCGTGATCAGGCGCGTAACAAGTTCGACAACGGTATAGAGGGCCAGAGCACACCCCATGTAGAACATCATCTGTGGGTGGGTGGCAGAGACCAGAACGACCAACGGCAGGATGAGCAGAAACAGGTTAGCAAGCGTGAATCGTTCACGCAGACGTTCAAGTGCCAGCAGAAGCCACGGCAGGGTGGCCATCGACACCGGCTTGGTGCTGTGACCGATCATGATCCAGACAATCACGAAGGTGCTCATCACAGCGCCGATTGCAGAGAATACGCCGACCATTTTCTCAAGACCCTTCTGGCGAGCCAGAGTATAGACGCCCCATCCGTAGATGATGTACCACAACACCAGACGTGTGGTGTCATTGTTGGTAGCATCGCCCATTGCCCGGGGCACAGAAAATATCACCGTGGCCACAAAGTCCCATGTTCGATCTCCGGCGGCAAGGAAGGAGGCCAGTGACGGCATTCCACCAAAGATGTAGGGCATCCAAAGGGGGAACTCTCCTGTTTGCTTGGCTGCTTCGAGATAGGGCACAAAAGAGTAAAAGGCGACATTGTCGCCTCCGCTCATGAAGTTCTTTCCGCCGAAGAGTGCATCGGCAAAGAAGGCCACCACGACGAGCAGGATCGCTCCGTAGGCAAGGTAGGTTCCATACTTCTCAACGGTGGACGGCTGCGTGCTTCGTGAAGGCGGTGTGGTCGATGATTCGGCCATGCGGGTGCTCCGTGAAATGTTGTTCTCGAGGTGACAAAAGTACGTATGTTCGGATCTGTAAAGGTCCGTTTCATGGCGGGCTTTGTTCCTTCAGAGAAATGTTCTCACCACTGCTGAGATCTGTATGGCTGATCTACGCGAACGGACCACGGCCCTGACACTGGAAGATGCTCTCCACCTGCTCAGGCGCACGAGTCTTCATCTTACCTATGCTCGGGCCGTTTCCCTTATCGGGAAACGTCCGGCCCAGGCACTTACGGAGCTCTTGAGTGCGACAGAAGCCCCTTTCCCGTCACCCTCATGGGCATCCCAGACCCCGAACGTGCAGGACTTCAACGAAGCCTATCGTCTGTGGGTGGAGATGCAGAAGTGGTGGCTTGACAGGGTGATGACCTCCACCTCGCCACGCGAGCGGTTGATCATGCTGTGGCATAACACGTTCACCAGTGACTACCTCAACGTATACGTCGCGCACTGGATGGTGGGGCAGCATCAGATGCTGCGGTCCAATGCCTATGACTACGCTGAAATGTCACGCCGGATCGTGGGAGATGCGGCTATGCTGCGGTATCTCAACGGCGATCAGAGTGTGAAGGGGCGTGCCAACGAAAATTTTGCCCGCGAATGGTTTGAGCTCTTCTCGATGGGCGTTGGAAACTACACCGAGCGTGACGTTCTGGAGGCTGCCAGAGCCTTTACCGGGTGGAGGATCTCCGGACTCACCGGTTCGTACAACCGGCAGCTTGCAGACCTAGGAGAGAAGACAATACTCGACAAGACCGGTCCCTGGGAGTGGCAGGACGTGATCCGTATCACACTTGAACATCCTGCATGCGGTCGCTTCATCGCACGAAAGTTGCTCCGTACCTATGTCGAGCCTGACCCTACAGCGGAGTCGATCGAAGAGGTTGCTGTGCTGCTGCGCAATTCGAACTACAACGTTCGGACGGTGCTGCAGATACTACTTTCCTCTGAATACTTCTACGACGTAAAGCTTCGCGGCGCGCTTATCAAGAGTCCGCTAGAGCTCGTTGTTGGGATCTCCTCCGTGCTCGGCGCTACGACCGTCAACCGTGCCTACGTTGGTCAGGTGATGACGCGCCTTACGCAGGAGCCGTTCTATCCGCCGACCGTCGAGGGCTGGAAGGGGCATCATGCCTGGATCACCAGTTCGACCTTCCCGCAGCGTCAGCGCTTTGGCGAGAGCTTTGTGGACGGACGACAGATCGGCAGTTCGACGAAACTCGTTGATGAGGCAGGCAAGGCTCTCGTGCCCGATGTGATCGCCTTCATGAAGCAGCTACCCGATGCCAACGATGCCGAGAAGATCGTTGCCAATGTTGCTGCTGTGCTACTTCCCATGCCTATCACCAAGCAGCAACACGACGTGCTTCTGGAGATCATGCTTGCCGGCGCTCAGAAGTACGAATGGGACATCAACGCCCCATCGGCTGTTCAGCGTGCGAGATTCCTGATTCAAGCTATTGTGCGAATGCCTGAATTTCAATTGATGTGACCAGGGAGTGGAGGATCATGAAAACACCATCAAACGAACAGTCGCCCGAACGTCGTATGCATCGGCGCTCATTCCTGCGAAATGCAGCTGGCGGCGGCATGGCAATCGCAACGCTCCCAACGCTCATCGACACGATGAGCATCCAGGCCATGGCAGGGGGCGATCCACGTCTGCACCAGCTTCTGGAGGAGCAGGACCGTGTACTGGTTTTGATCCAAATGGCAGGGGGCAACGACGGGCTCAATACGGTTGTGCCGCACTCCGACCCCCTTTACTACGAACGGCGTCCAACCATCGCGATCCCAAAGAACAAAACGCTTCGCATCAACGATACCCTTGGCTGGCATCCATCCCTGACGGGTTTTCGTGCGCTCTACGACGAGGGCAAGCTCGCCATCGTGCAGGGTGTGACGTATCCCAATCCCGATCGTTCGCACTTCCGCGGTACGGACATCTGGCTGACGGCCACAGATGCCGACGTGATGGGCTCTACGGGTTGGGTGGGGCGATATCTGCAGACGTTGGCCCCGTCGTATCCGAATGAACTGCCGGCCCACCCGTTGGCGGTGCAGATCGGCAATGCCACGTCTCTTGGACTTCTCGGGGCAGCAGGCCCGATGGGAATTAGCTTCCGTGATCCCGACGAGTTTTACCGTCTGGTCAATGGCGGAGGCGGTGCCGGTGAGGTGCCGAGTAGTGAGCAGTCGGATACGCCGGCCGGACGTGAAGTGACATTCATGCGGAACATCGCGCGCAGCGCCGATGTGTATGCCTCGGTTGTCAAAGACGCCAACGACAAGTCCGGCACGCCGACCGTGACATTCCCAACAACCGACATTGGAGCCAAGCTCAAGGTCGTTTCCCAGCTGATCAGCGGTGGACTGCGCTCGCGGATCTTCCTGATCTCTTGGGCAAACAACAACTTCGACACGCACGCGAGCCAGACGTCTACCGATGACTCGTCCCTGGGAACGCATGCCAACCTGCTTCGCGAGCTCGGTGATGCGGTTCAGGTGTTTATGCAGGAAATGAAGAATCGCGGCCAGGACCAGCGTGTCTCGGGGATGACGTTCTCCGAGTTTGGACGCCGGGTGTACGAAAACGGCAGCGTTGGTACCGACCACGGCACGGCAGCACCGCTCTTCGCCTTCGGCGCACAGGTCAACGGCGGAAAGGTATATGGATCAAATCCGGATCTGGTGAATCTCGACCCGATCGGTGATATGCTGATGCAGTATGATTACCGTGATGTCTATTCTAGTGTTTTACTGCAGTGGTTCGGCGTTCCCGCCAGCACGCAGCAACAGCTCCTATTCCGCGACTTCGGGTCACGCGCTCCGGAACTGTTCACGTCTAAGCCCGTCGGTGTCAGTGAATCCGACGCGCAAGCGGCGTTCATCAGCGTAGGACCCAACCCGACTTCCGACTTCGTCGTCGTGCGAGTGAATGTCGATCAGAACGCCGATGCACATATTGTCTTGACGGATCTGCGAGGCGGCCGGCAGGCCACGGCCAGCGTAGAATCGTGGACGGGTGTTGCGCGTCTAGAGCTTGGTCATGTTCCAGCCGGGACATACGTGTTGACGCTAAACACTGCTCGAACTGTTGCCCACACAACCATTCAGATCGCACGATGAGGTACCTTATGACACCGTTGAGTTGCGGAATCACGTTGATCCTTATTGGCCTGGCGTCATTTGTCGTCATGCCGATCTCGAGCGTTGCGCAGCCCCTTGCCAACCCATACACCTTTGCTGTTGATCATGACGTTGATCTCGACTCATCGCTCCTTGCGCTGCCATCTGAAGTAGCTGGTTCCAAGGGGCGTGTGATACTGACGAATGATGGGCACCTGGGCTTTGCTGACGGAAGCCGACTTCGGCTTGTTGGCACAACGCTACAGTGGTTCTCAATCTTTCCGGATAGTGCCAACGCCATCACCATTGCTCGAAGATTAAAAGCACTCGGTATCAATTGTGTTCGGTTGAACACGTTTGACGTAAGTGCGTGGCCACCGGTGAGCATTTTTCGATCGGGCACAAACACAACGTTGCAGGACGGCCTAGATCCGGTTCAGATGGCGAAGTTCGACTGGTTCATGCACCAGCTTCGTCAGCACGGCATCTTCTACGTATTCACCTTTCAGTCCACATGGACGCCCCGTGCAGGCGATGGAGTATTGCAGCCGGATTCCACGGGATGGGGTGCTCGTGTGCCACTGCTCTTTAATCGTCGTATCCAGCAAATCCACCGAGACGTGATGCGGGCAATGCTGACGCACGTCAATGAGTTTACGAAGCTGGCGTACAAAGATGATCCGGCTCTGGCCTATGTGATTGCTGCAGAGGACGCTTCGCCAATAGCATTCTGGCTTTACACCAATGATATCATTCGTCCCAACCCGACGGCGGCATCAACATCGACCGGTATCCAGCACGTAGCCTACGTTGATTCGCTTTGGAATGCGTGGCTAGAGAACACGTACAAGACAGATGTTGTTCTGGCCAGCGCATGGCAGTCAACGCCGAAGTCAACACAAAACATCATTCAGAATGGCGACTTTGAAGATCCGTTCAGTGCAGCGTGGGTCTTGAACATCAACACGACCACTGGGGCTCAGGCATTGTTTCAATTCAGCGACGCTGATAAGCAGCAAGGGGCTTCGTCGGGACGCGTGCGCATCAACAAGATCGATCCGACGAAAGCATCGTACATGATCGGGCTCGCCCAACGTCTGCCGTTGATGCGGCATCTTCAGTCGTACGATCTGACATTTTGGGCTAAGACAACGCAGTTGCGTGGTGGGCGAGACATCTCTCTTTACCTTTTCAACGGCGGCTCGCCGTATAACTCGTATGGCGTTGCTCAAACGTTGAGTATAACTTCCGAATGGAAAAAGTACACCATATCATTCACCGCTACGGTGACGGACTCTACAACCGCGGCACTCGGCTTCTTCCTCGGTGCAGATAGTGGCGACGTGTATCTTGACGACGTCCAGCTTCGTGAGGCTGCTCGCGGCGGTATGCGCCCGGGAGAGAGCCTTGCTAAACGCAACATTCGCATGTCGTCCATTCTCGACGGAGAGATCACCGTAGGACGCTCCAAGGATAATGCTCGATTTGTCTACGAGAACTTCCGGTCAATGCTCACGAACGTGCGTCGTATGGTTCGCGACACGCTCAAGAGCCCAGTGCTGCTGTGTCCATCGTCGCGCCTCGTCGGTTTCTATGAACTCGATGCGGTGCGCGAGTACGATGTCTTCTCCTCCGTAGAATGGCTCTCGGATGCCAACACCGTCTCGGCTAATCCGTATGGCGGATATCTTTACGGTCACGCCCAGGTGCGTCCGAAGGGCAAGGCCTTCGTGATGTCACATGCTTCGGTGCAGTTCCCGCGCGCATATGCGTCCGAGCTCATGGCGCACTATCCTGCCTATGCCGGACTGCAGGACTGGGATGGCGTGTTCTTCAGTGTCTATTCAGACAATGGTCGTGTCGGATCCATCTCGGTTGATTCAAACGATGCCTGGATGTTGCGCAACAAGCCAAACATCGTGTCGATGTTTCCGTGGACGGCGAGTCTGATTCGACGTGGTGCTGTCGAGCCATCGCAAAAGGAACTCGTGATCGAGCACACCGCCGAATCTGTGACGCTTCCGAGGTTTCACATACAAACGCCATTTGGACTGTCGGTCAGTACTGATCAACGGATTCCACTCTTTCGGCGGGTAAGCATCAGTCAGGAGCTAAAACAACAGTCATCCTTCCTGCCACATCTCGAAGTATCGGCGCTTGCCGGTGACGTAGATCTTGCTGCCTTGGATGCCGAGAACGGGCAGATCTATCGCGATGCTACGAAGGGTATCATGCGCATCGAGACGCCAACGCACGCCGCCGTGATGGGGCCACTATCCGGTCAGATCATCACCATGGCAGGACTCTCGGTCGAGCAGACCACAGCAGCGCCTCATGCCCTTGTTGCCGTTGCTTCGCAGACGTTAAAGCCTTTCGCTGAGTCAGAGCGGTCGCTCTTGACCATCAGCACGCGAGCCCTTAACGCAGGAGCAGCTTTCGATGCTACCAATTTGAACCTGACATCATGGGGCAAGGGGCCTGTGCAGATGGAAGGTGTTGGTGTGCGGGTGTCGATCACGGCACCAACGTTCGACTCGCTTATCATTCGACCCCTTGGCCAGGATGGACGCCCGACCGGACAGGTGATCGGCGTGGGTAAGCGCAGTGGCGGTCGGTTCACAACGCTGCTGAATACGGCAGAGCTCAAGACTCCATGGTATCAGATGGAGTTCATAACATCCACGTCGGTAGATGAAGAGGCTGAGGGCCAGTTCCTGACGGTCCTTGGAAACCCTGTCGTTGACGGTCGTGCGAAGCTTTGGGTTCGCGGACACTGCGACGAGGTTCAGCTAGTTGATCTGAATGGTCGTGTATTGCAGACGGTTGCTAATGCCGAGGGCACAATTGCTTTCGACGTTTCCCGTCTCGCTACGGGTTGTTACCGAGTCATTGCCCGTCAGATCAACGGTGCACGTGATTCGGAGCTGATTGTAATTCAGTAACCCGTTGAGGTGCTCATGTCGTATCGTCTTTGGATGTTCGCTTGTATCATCGTTGCCGGTGTCATCGTGGGTTGTTCTACTGATGACACAATCGCTCCAAGTTCTAACCTCTCTGTTACCTGCAGGATCGACAACGTCACAACCAGTTCTGTCGGGCTGAAGGGGGCTCATACTGCCGGTGACAAGGCAGACTCCGTTATCGTCACGCGAGTTCGGGTGCTCGTCGAGCGGTTGGTTCTGCATCCGTCAAACGCCAACGACAGTGCCGATGATCGAAGCATCAAAGCCGGACCGTTTGTGTTTCTGGCTGACAGCTCGGGAACACGTGTGGTGGCTTCTGTGAATCTCACGCCCGGGATGTATGATAAACTGAAGTACGAAGTCCATCGCTTCTCCAGCAGTGAGGTGCCGTCGTATCAGAACGACCCACAGTTTGCTGACTTTGTGAGCACCGACCGGTATTCGATCATCATCGATGGTCACCTTGTGCGTAGCGGTGCTCGCAAAGCGTTCCAGTACAAGAGCGATATCACCAGCAACATTGAACTGCCCCTTGCCTCCTTTACCGTCCCGGCAACAGGAAGCGTATCGGCGAATGTCGTTTTCTCAACGGCCAAGGCATTCCTTGGCAACGGTCAGATGCTTGATCCTACGGATCCCAAGAACGAGTCAGCGATTGATAACAATCTTAAGGCGGCCTTTCGGCTCAATCCATGAACAGGTAAGGCCGCCAGGTATCATCGACCTGACCCATGGCGTGTTTGAGGAACATCACGTGATGGGGTCTCTTTGGAACAGTCAATAGCCGCATCCCTGCTTCGTCTGGGGTGCGGTTTCCTTTTTTGTTGTTGCACTTGATACATGCCGTTGTCAGGTTCTCCCACGAATCAATTCCGCCGCGCGAGCGTGGTATGATGTGATCCATTGTCAGCGGTGGAGTTCCGCCCCCGCAGTAGGTGCAGCGCATGCCATCGCGACGCATAATGTTCTTGCGGGAGAGTTCGATCTTCTTGAAGGGAACCCGCAGGTAGGCACAAAGCCGAATCACGGACGGAAAGGGATAGGTCACTCGCACCGTGCGAACATTTCGATTCGGGTGTTGCTCGACGAGTTCGGCTTTCGTCAGAAACAGGAGCATCAGCGCTTTCTTTGCGCTGCAGATGCTGATGGGTTCGTAGGACTGGTTGAGGATCAGGACTTTGCCGTTGAGCGAAGACATCTCCCCGGTCGAAGTGGGACCGGATGATGAATCGACAATCTGAGCGGTATGGGTACTGAAGACAATTCTCCTGTGGTGAAAATAGGAGTCTGAGGGGTATTTTCGCACGCACATTTCGCACAGGTAATCGGAGACACCCTATGCCCCGTCCCAAGGCCATTTTAGCCCTCGAAAACGGTTTAACGATCGAGGGTTCGGCCATTGGTGCTATCGGTGCGGAATGCACGGGTGAGCTGGTTTTTAATACGGCCATGTCCGGGTATCAAGAGATCGTAACAGACCCCTCCTACAAGGGTCAGATCGTAACATTTACGTACCCGCACATTGGCAACTACGGCGTTAACCCCGACGATGTGGAGTCCGATCGCATTCAGGCCTCCGGCCTTGTTGTGCACGAGCTTTCGCCGGTCGTGTCCAACTATCGGGCCACAGGCTCACTTCAGTCCTATCTCGAATCCGAAGGCATAGCCGGCATCGAAGGCGTCGATACTCGAATGATCGTCCGCATCCTCCGCTCGCAGGGGGCGATGCGCTGCGTTATCGCCCACGGTGATTCGCTTGACCCGCAGGAGCTTGTAGAGCGTGCCCGCGCGGTGCCATCGATGAATGGCCTTGACCTTACGCCCCTTGTCTCTACGGCCGAACCGTATCGCTGGGAAGGGTCCTCCATCGGTGAATGGGACTACCGTCCAGAAGCATCTGGTGGTGGCCCAAGGCGTCGGGTCGTAGCGGTTGATTTTGGAGTTAAGCGCAACATCCTCAGACGCTTACATCATTTCGGATGTGACGTTACCGTGGTCCCGGCCACGACGACCGCCAGCCAGATCCTAGCCATGAACCCCGACGGAGTGTTCCTAAGTAACGGTCCCGGTGACCCGGCAGCTGTTACGGTGGCCATTGATGCTGTCAGGGGGCTCTTGGGGCACAAACCCATTTTTGGCATCTGTCTCGGCCACCAGATCCTCTCACTGGCTGTAGGTGCTTCTACGTACAAGCTGAAATTCGGGCATCGTGGGGCAAACCACCCGGTCAAGAATCTTCGTACGGGGGGTATTGAGATTACATCCCAGAACCACGGATTTGCGGTCGATCCAGATTCTCTGCCCTCGCGGGTTGAAATGACGCACGTCAACCTCAACGACGACACCTGTGCTGGAGTAGCCCTGAATGATGTTCCGGCCTTTGCCGTGCAGTATCACCCCGAAGCCAGCCCTGGGCCACACGACTCAGACTACCTGTTCGAGCAGTTTGTGGCCATGATGGCTTGAAAGTCTTTTGTCCGGGGCATTTGCATAGTTTTCCCCCGACCCCTAACTTTGCCGGCTCTGTTGTCTGGGTAGGTACTCAAGCGGCCAACGAGGGCAGACTGTAAATCTGCTGACTTATGTCTACGGAGGTTCGAATCCTTCCCTACCCACACAGACGTTTTCGCAAGGAAGCGTTGTCGTATTGCGGGAGTAACTCAGTTGGTAGAGTCACAGCCTTCCAAGCTGTTGGTCGCGAGTTCGAGTCTCGTCTCCCGCTCGAAGAACACAGACCCTGAGGTGTTCGGGCATTGCAGCCCGTGCGCTGAAGGGCTTTGGTGTCTGCGGTCGGATGCATCGCTGATGTAGCTCAGTTGGTAGAGCACCACCTTGGTAAGGTGGAGGTCACCGGTTCAATCCCGGTCATCAGCTCTGAGTTGTTGACAATTCACGTACGGGTGTAGCTCAGCTGGTAGAGCAGCGGTCTCCAAAACCGCAGGCCGCGGGTTCGAATCCTGCCGCCCGTGCACAATGTCGTTGAACCGAGATGGGAGGAAGAACAATGGTTGATGCGATTCGCGGATTTTTTTCCGACGTCAGCAAGGAGATGAAAAAGGTCTCCTGGCCGACGCAAGACCAGCTGAAGGAAAGCACCATGGTGGTTGTGGCCACATGCGTTGTGTTTGCGACGCTGGTGTTTGCGATCGACCGTGTAGTGGTCTTTCTTCTTGAGTTCATTTACTGAGCAGGGCCGAAACGATGCCTGAAGCCGGTTTACAACAGATTCCCGAGGCGCGGTGGTACGCGTTGCGGATCCTGACGGGGCATGAAGCTCGCGTCAAGACGGCCATCGAAAACGAGCTGGCTCGCCTTGGCATGACCAATCGCGTGGTCAGCATTGTGATTCCAACCGAGACGATCGTTGAGGTTCGTAATGGACGCAAGCGAACGCGGATTAGAAATTTCCTCCCAGGGTACATTCTAATCGAGCTTTCGTTTGAGCCGTATTTGCGTGACATCATCTTGTCGCTTCCGTCGGTGATCAGCTTTGCCGGAACTACAACTGGCCATCCTCAGGCGCTTCGTCAGGACGAGGTTGACCGTATCCTCGGCCGTGTTGAGGAACGCCGGTTTGTCACCACGGTGGAGGCAACATTCCGTGAAGGTGATCCGGTCAAGGTCATTGACGGACCATTCAAGGACTGCAACGCAACGGTGCGTGAGGTCAATGTTCAGAAGCAAAAACTGAAAGTCGAAGTCGGCATCCTCGGGCGTAAGACCCCGATCGAGCTGGACTTCAATCAAGTCGAGATCGAAAATCATTAATCACTGATGTGGGAGGCAGGTTCATCCTGCCGCAGACCACGAAAGGAACTACGTCATGGCAAAAAAAGTCATGGGTACCTTCAAGCTCCAGCTCAAGGCTGGAGAAGCCACCATGGCCCCGCCGGTCGGTCCGGCGTTCGGTCAGCGCGGTCTTGCTGGTATGGAATTCGTCAAGCAGTTCAATGCCAAGTCGGCCAAGCAGCCGGGCATGATCCTGCCGGTTCTTGTCACGTTCTTCAGTGACAAGAGCTTTACGTTCGAGATCAAGTCACCACCGGCCGCAATTCTGCTGATGAAGGCTGCTGGGCTGGATAAGGGCTCTGCGGCACCGCATCGTGACAAGGTCGGACGCGTTAATCGCGCTCAGCTTGCTGAGATCGCCAAGATCAAAATGCAAGACCTTAACTGTCACACGGAAGACAGCGCGATCAGCATGATCGCCGGCACGGCTCGCTCAATGGGCATCACGGTCACAGACTGATCAGCCCCTTTCTCGAACATCATCACTGAATTTTAACCACTGTTGGAGGTGTCCGTCCGCGGATGCCGTTTGTACAACACGAAAGGATATCCTTCCATGGCACAAGGGAAGCGTTTCAAGAAGGCTGCTTCGTCATTTGACGGCACGCAGTCCTATGACATCTCCAAGGCCGTCGAACTCGTGAAGAAGAATGCCACGGCAAAGTTTGACGAGTCTTTCGACGTATCGATGAATCTGGGTGTTGACCCCCGTAAGGCCGACCAGCTTGTCCGCGGCACTGTTGCGCTTCCGCACGGAACCGGCAAGACCGTCCGCGTGCTGGTGATCGCCAAGGGACCGAAGGACAAGGAAGCACTTGATGCCGGAGCGGACTATGCAGGTTTCTCGGACTACATCGAGAAGTTGCAAGGGGGCTGGGCAGACATCGACATCATCATTGCCACACCGGACGTGATGGGCGAGGTTGGAAAGCTCGGTCGCGTGCTCGGACCTCGTGGTCTGATGCCGAACCCGAAGAGCGGCACGGTGACGTTTGACGTTGCCAAGGCTGTCAGCGAAGTCAAGGCCGGTAAGATTGAGTTCCGCGTCGATAAGGCTGGGAACATCCACGCCGCCGTTGGTAAGTGCTCGTTCTCAACGGAGAAGCTGATGGAGAACCTCCAGTCATTCGTTGGAACGGTTGTCCGTGCCAAGCCTGCGTCTTCCAAGGGCAAGTACGTCAAGAGCATCACGTTTAGCTCCACGATGGGGCCTGCCGTTCGCGTTGACGCGAAGTCGGTCGGTGCCGATCAGTAAAATCCGAAACTATTACGCCACAGCCGGTGCGTCACGCTTCTAACCCTGTCAGTGACGGGTTGACGTATCGGCGAAACAAACAATAAACAACATTATGATCACGAAAGAACAAAAGCAGGCAGTCGTCGCCGAGCTCGCGGAACACATCCGCAACGCGTCGAGTCTGTATTTCGTGGACTTCACCGGCATGACCGTTGCGCAGGACCAAGCGTTCCGCAAAGATCTGCGCGCCAAGGGCGTAACAATGAGGGTTGCCAAGAACACCCTGTTGTTGCGTGCACTGGCCGAAGTCGGTGGCTACGAGATCGAAGACAAGAAGCTGGCCGGACAGACGGCGATGATCCTCGGTGGAAGCGACCCTGTTGCTCCTGCCAAGATTATCCGCCAGCACTTCGAGAAGCTTGAAAAGCCCCGTCTCAAAGTTGCGGTAGTCGAAGGCATGTACTTTGATGCATCGCAGCTGAAGCAGGTCTCCGAGCTTCCGACGCGCGAAGATCTTATCGCCGGCATGCTGGGCAGCATCCACGCACCGATCTCCGGTATCGTTGGTAGCGTCAATGCCCTTATGCGTGATGTGGCCTCGATCATCGAAGAGGTCGCTAAGAAGAAGGCAGCCTAACCACGGCGGTCTGTGTGTGATCAGCAGCTCGTTTGCTGATTGCCATCCTGACGAAAAACGAACATTTACCACTCAATTTTGGAGAATATCCAATGTCAGCAATCGTAGAAGAACTCGTTGAAAAGATCGGAAACCTCACCCTCGTTGAGGCAGCCGATCTTAAGAAGGCCCTTGAAGAGAAGTTCGGTGTTTCAGCTGCCGCTCCAGTGATGGTTGCCGGTGCAGCTGCTGGTGCAGCACCAGCCGCCGCAGCTGAAGAGAAGACTGAATTCGATGTCGAACTCACCGAAGGTGGAGCTCAGAAGCTCAACGTCATCAAGGTCGTTCGCGAAGTCACGGGTCTTGGTCTGAAGGAAGCCAAGGACCTGGTCGAAGGCGCTCCGAAGATCGTCAAGGAAGCCGTCAGCAAGGCCGACGCCGATGCTCTCAAGAAGAAGCTTGAAGAAGCTGGCGCTAAGGTTACACTCAAGTAATCATCAGACGAAGTATGGCAGCCCCGGGGCGGCAGAAATGCCGTCTCGGGCGTTGTCGTAGAAATACCAGCCCCCTGCAAGGGGGCGTTCTGACAGTCGAAACAGGTCAATGACGGTTGACATTTCGATCATCAGAACGAAACAGTACCTTTTACAAGCCGTCAGGAGCTTTCTCCATGAATGGTCTCAGCACAGAAACAGCGTTGTACCAGCTTCCCCTGCAGCGTGTACGCCAGCGCGTCTCGTTCGGGAAGATCGAGTCTGAATCGACGTATCCCGATCTTCTCGGGATTCAGATCGATTCGTATCAGGACTTTTTGCAGGAAGATGCCGCCGCTGCAGAGCGTCGACTTCTGGGCCTGCAGCGCGCCTTTGAGAGCAACTTCCCAATCGAGGATAACTCAGGCGTGTATGAACTGAGCTTCCTTGAGTACGTGATCGAAAAGCCGAAGTACACCGAAGAAGAATGCCGTGAGCGCGAGCTGACGTATGCCAAGACGCTCAAGGCCAAGTTGCGCCTTTCGTCAAAGGCGGACAGGACATCGGAAGATTACATCGAGGCGATCGATCAGGAAGTCTATCTCGGTCAGATCCCTGCCATGACGCCACGCGGCACGTTCATCATCAACGGTGCTGAGCGTGTTATCGTGGCTCAGCTTCACCGCTCGCCGGGATGCTTCTTCGACGAAGCAATTCACCCGAACGGCACAAAGATCTTCTCGGCACGTATCATCCCGTTCAAAGGCTCGTGGGTGGAGTTCACCACGGACATCCATGACGTGATGTATGCCTACATCGACCGCAAAAAGAAGTTCCCTGTGACCACACTACTTCGTGCTCTGGGATACTCGAGCGATGAAGATCTTCTGAACCTCTTTGACCTGACCAATGATGTTCCGGTCAAGAAGCTAACCGATGATCACCTCGGACGTCGAATCGCAGCGGATGCTGTGGATATGAGCACGGGCGAGATCATTGCTCAGCGCGACCTTGTCCTTGATGAGGAGCTGCTTGAAACACTGCGCGCTTCCGATGTTGAGTCGATTCGCGTTTACAAGTATGAGAATCCGAATGACGAGCCGATCATCGCAAAGACGCTTGCCAAGGACACGGCCCGCACGCGTGAGGATGCTCTTGAAACGATCTACCGTCAGCTGCGCTCATCAGATCCACCGGATCTCGACACGGCATGGGGCCTGTTAGAAAAGCTCTTCTTTAACCCGAAGCGCTACGATTTGGGTGTTGTCGGACGCTATCGAATCAATGAAAAGCTCGGCATGTTGGTGCCATTGGACGTCACCACACTGACCGTGGATGATATCGTCTCGATCGTAAAGTATCTTATCGACGTTCGCGATGCTAAAATGCCCGTCGATGATATCGACCACCTTGCCAACCGCCGTGTGCGCACGGTCGGTGAGCAGCTCGAATCGACCTTCAATCTCGGTTTGACACGCATGGCGCGCACGATCAAGGAGCGTCTTTCGGTCCGTGATAGTGAGAACGTGACACCAAGCGAACTCGTCAACGCCCGTACGATCACCAGCGTCATCAACCAGTTTTTCGGCACGAACCAGCTGTCGCAGTTCATGGATCAGACGAACCCGCTATCGGAGATCACCCACAAGCGTCGTACCTCGGCTCTTGGTCCCGGTGGTCTTACGCGTGAGCGTGCCGGCTTCGAGGTTCGTGACGTTCACTATACGCACTATGGTCGTCTTTGTCCGATCGAAACGCCAGAAGGTCCAAACATCGGTCTGATCTCCTCGCTGGCCATCCATGCCCGAGTCAATAAGTTCGGCTTCATCGAAACACCGTACCGCAAGGTTGTCAACGGCGTGGTCACGGAAGAGTTCGAGTTTCTGCCGGCTGACAAGGAAGAGGGACAGATCATCATCCCAGCCTCGACGGCAACAGATGAGAAGGGACGTATCCTGGGTGAGACCGTCAAGGCTCGTCTTAGCGGTGACTATAAAGTGGTCGCCCCATCTGAAGTCCAGTACATGGAAGTCAGCACGGACCAGATCACATCACCAGCTGCCTCGCTCATTCCGTTCCTTGAACATGATGATGCCAACCGTGCACTCATGGGTTCGAACATGCAACGCCAGGGCGTTCCGCTGCTTCGTCCGGAAGCTCCGATCGTTGGTACAGGTATGGAAGCACGGGTGGCCCGCGACTCACGCGCCCTTGTGCTTGCAGAAGATGACGGCGTGGTAGACTACGTATGCGCCGACTTTGTCCGTATCGTCTATGATGATAAGCGTAATGCTGATGAGCGTCTGATCTCGTTTGACGGTGACCGCACGGTTACCTACGAGCTGCAGAAGTTCTACCGGACCAACCAGGACACGAGCATCAACCAGAAGCCGATCGTTGCTGTCGGACAGCGCGTTGCGAAGGGTCAGCCGATCATTGATGGTGCCTCAACCGACAAGGGAGAACTTGCCCTCGGTCGCAACGTCATGGTCGCCTTCATGCCATGGCGTGGGTACAACTTCGAAGACGCCATTGTGCTCAGCGAGCGCATGGTGGCCGAAGACGTGTTCACCTCAATTCACATCGAAGAATATACCCTTCAGGTTCGCGACACCAAGCGTGGTGAAGAAGAGTTCACGCGCGAGATCCCGAACGTCAGTGAAGAGGCTACGAAGGACCTCGACGAGCGCGGTATCGTGCGCATCGGAGCGAAGATCCGAGAAGGAGACATCCTGATCGGAAAGATCACTCCAAAGGGCGAGACCGATCCGACACCGGAAGAAAAGCTTCTGCGTGCGATCTTCGGGGACAAAGCTGGCGACGTCAAGGATGTGTCTCTGAAGGCACCTCCGGGCCTCAAGGGAACGGTCATCAACACCAAGCTCTTTGCTCGCCGTGTGCTCACCAGCGACAGCGAGTTCCGCCTGGAGGAAAAGAAGCGCCAGGATCTGATCACGAAGCGCGAGCATCAAGCACTCCGTGCCCTCGACATTGACTGCATCGAGCGTCTCGGTCAAATCCTTGACGGAGAAACATCACTCGGGGTTCGCTCGACGAATGACACTGTGATCTTCCGCAGCGGCGCCAAGTTCGTGGCCAAGGATATGCTGGCAAAGTTTGAGGGTGGCACGTTCCTGCCGTCGAATGCCCGCACAGACCAGGACTGGGTAGCCGACAAGAAGACCATGAAGCTTGTCCATCGTCTGCTGGAGAACTTTGAAAACCGCCGCAACGATCTCATCCTTGATGCCCGCATCGAGCGTAACAAGATCGCTGCTGGTGATGAGCTTCAACCCGGTATCCAGCAAATGGCCAAGGTGTACGTTGCCAAGAAGCGCAAGCTTCAGGTCGGTGACAAGATGGCCGGACGTCACGGTAACAAGGGTATCGTCTCGAAGATCGTTCCGCTTGAGGACATGCCGTTCCTTCCGAACGGACGTCCAGTGGACATCGTCCTGAACCCACTTGGCGTGCCTTCACGTATGAACCTGGGTCAGCTGTATGAGACCGCTCTCGGCTGGGCTGGACGCGAGCTTGGCGTGCACTTTGCAACGCCGATCTTCGACGGGGCTTCCTGGGATCAGGTAGGCGACTACCTCGAAAAGGCAGGCCTGCCACGCACAGGTAAGACTGTTCTCTATGATGGACGCTCCGGCGAACCGTTCCAGAACGAGGTCACCGTGGGTATCATCTACATGATGAAGCTCTCTCACCTTGTCGAAGACAAGATTCACGCCCGTTCGATCGGACCATACTCGCTGATCACTCAGCAGCCCCTTGGCGGTAAGGCCCAATTCGGCGGTCAGCGTCTCGGGGAGATGGAAGTGTGGGCGCTTGAGGCCTATGGTGCAGCGCATACCCTGCAGGAAATGCTGACGCTGAAGTCAGACGACGTGCAGGGACGTGCCAAGATGTATGAGACACTGGTCAAGGGCGAGAACCTGCCGACGCCGGGAATTCCGGAGTCGTTCAACGTTCTGATCCGCGAGCTGCAGGGTCTCTGTCTGGATGTCAAGCTCGATTGAGCATGACGTTCAGGTTCTCTTCTAACTTTTGAAATCACGGAATTTTCGCTCGGAGTTACGATGCAGTTCCAAAACATCCCGAAACGCGGCTATGGTTCGATCACCATTCGCATTTCATCGCCGGATGACATTCTGAATCGGTCCCACGGTGAGGTCACCAAGCCGGAGACGATCAACTACCGCTCATTCCGTCCGGAAAAGGATGGTCTTTTCTGTGAAAAGATCTTTGGTCCGATCCGCGACTGGGAGTGCGCCTGCGGAAAGTACAAGCGCATCCGCTACAAGGGCATCGTGTGCGATCGTTGCGGCGTTGAGGTGACGCAAAAGAGCGTCCGCCGCGAACGCATGGGACACATTATGCTGGCCGTGCCAGTTGTCCATATCTGGTTCCTGCGCTCGCTACCGAGCAAGATTTCCGGTGTTATCGGCATGCCTACAAAGGACGTCGAGCGCATCGTGTATTACGAATCGTATGTGGTCGTTCAACCAGGTTCAACGGGTCTTCAGAAGAAGGACCTTTTGACTGAAGAGCAGTACCTCGAGGTACTGGCCAACCTGCGTCCAGAAGAACGCAACATGGATGATGAAGATCCGCGCAAGTTCATCGCCCTGATTGGTGGTGAGGCTGTCAAGGAACTTCTTCGTCGTGTAGATGCCGATGAAGACTACTTCAAGCTCCGTGAAACAGCCCGCGAGGATATGTCGCAGGCGAAGAAGGCTGATGTTCTCAAGCGTCTGCGGATTCTTGACGCTTTCCGCACCGCCGAGATCAAGGAGCCAAACCGTCCTGAGTGGATGGTTCTGGACATTATCCCAGTCATTCCACCGGATCTGCGTCCGCTGGTTCCTCTCGAAGGGGGCCGGTTTGCCACATCCGACTTGAATGACCTCTATCGTCGGGTGATCATCCGTAATAACCGTCTCAAGCGCCTGATCGACATCAAGGCACCAGAGGTGATCCTGCGCAATGAAAAGCGAATGCTGCAGGAGTCGGTCGATGCACTCTTCGACAATTCACGTCGTGCCGTTCGCAGTGAGTCACAGCGCGCTCTGAAGTCGCTGGCTGATACGCTCAAGGGTAAGACCGGACGTTTCCGTCAGAACCTCCTCGGTAAGCGGGTCGATTACTCGGGCCGTTCGGTTATCGTTGTGGGTCCTGAGCTCAAGCTCTACGAATGCGGTCTTCCAAAGGATATGGCCGTTGAGCTGTTCAAGCCCCTTATCATCCGCAAGCTTATCGAGCGCGGACACTGCAAGACAGTCAAGAGCGCCAAGAAGCAGGTTGAAAAGAAAACCACCGAGGTGTGGGATATTCTCGACACGGTGATCGACGGTCATCCGGTGCTTCTGAATCGTGCCCCGACGCTTCACCGCCTCGGTATTCAGGCCTTCCAGCCGAAGCTCATCGAGGGTAAGGCTATTCAGCTTCACCCGCTGGTGACGACGGCCTTCAATGCTGACTTCGACGGTGACCAGATGGCCGTGCACGTGCCGCTCAGTCACGAAGCTCAGCTCGAGGCTCTCCTGCTGATTCTCTCGGCTCACAACATCATGCACACGCAGAACGGCGAGCCGATCGCTGTGCCTTCTCAGGACATGGTTCTGGGCGTGTACTACCTCACAAAGGCTCGCAACGGCGTTAAGGGCGAAGGCAAGATCTTCTCCGGTGAGGAAGAAGTGGTCATCGCCTACAACTCTGGGCGCATTGCCATGCACGCCAAGATCAAGGTGCGTCTCAACGGCAAGCTGATGGAGACCACTGCCGGACGCGTGATCTTTAACAAGATCGTTCCGGTTGAGATCGGCTACATGAACGAAATGCTTGGCAAGAAGCGTCTGCGTCAGGTCATTGCCGACTGTTTCCGCAAGGCAGGCTTGGCCAAGACGGTTGAGTTTCTTGACAAGCTCAAGGAAACAGGCTTCCTAACAGCTACGCGCGGTGGTCTGTCGGTGTCCATCGCTGACGTGGTGGTACCGGCTGAGAAGACCAACATCATTGATCGCGCTCAGAAGGAAGTTGATAAGATCGAAGACTACTACCATTCGGGTGTTATCACCGAAGGTGAGCGCTACAACAAGATCATCGATACGTGGTCCACAGCGACCAACCGCGTGGCTGACAAGCTCTATAACGAGCTGGCCTCCAACTTGGACGGTTTCAACACCTTCTTCATGATGCTTGACTCGCAGGCACGGGGCTCGAAGGAGCAGATCCGTCAGCTTGCTGGTATGCGCGGACTGATGGCCAAGCCGCAGAAGACGGCTGCCGCATCTTCAGCCGAACTGATCGAAAATCCGATCATCTCGAACTTCAAGGAAGGTCTGACCATTCTTGAATACTTCATCTCGACGCACGGCGCCCGTAAGGGTCTTGCTGATACGGCTCTCAAGACGGCCGACGCTGGCTATCTGACGCGCCGTCTGCACGATGTGGCGCAGGACGTGGTGATCTCGGAAGATGACTGCGGTACGATTCGCGGTGTGGAAATGCGTGCGCTGAAAGACGGGGAAGACGTCAAGGAGCCGCTCAAGGAGCGTATCATCGGCCGCACTTCGTTGGTCGATGTCGTCGATCCGCTTACCGGCGTTGTGTATTGCAAGAAGGGCGAGACGGTCGATGAAGAGGTGTCCGAGAATATCGAGCACAGCCCGATCGAAGCGGTCATGATCCGTAGCGTGCTGACCTGTGAATCACGGCGCGGTGTGTGTGCTCGCTGTTATGGTCGCAACATGGCCACCGGACAGCTGGTTGATACAGGTGAAGCCGTCGGTACGATCGCCTCGCAGTCGATTGGTGAGCCGGGTACGCAGCTGACACTCCGTACGTTCCACACAGGTGGTACGGCATCGCTGTCGATGAGCCAGAGCCTTGTGCTGGCCAAGTTCGACGGTTTGGTGCAGTTCGATGCTATCCGCACGGTGAACTACCCTGGAGAGACAGAGGATATCGACGTGGTGGTATCGCGCGCCGGTGTCATCAACATTGTCGAGCCAGGCTCGAACCGGGTCGTCACGAAGTACGATGTGGTCTATGGTGCCGAACTCAAGGTAAAGGACGGTCAGACGGTCAAGAAGGGCGAGATCCTGTACGACTGGGATCCATACAACTCGGTGATCATCACGGAAAAGGCCGGACGTGTCCGCTACCGTGATCTCGTGCCGAACTTGACCTTCAAGGAAGCCATTGACGAGCAGACAGGTCACACAACCAAGATCGTTATCGATTCACGTGACCGTACCAAGAGCCCGGCTATCGAGATCGTTGATGATGAAGGTACGCTGATCCAGTCGTACATCATCCCATCACGTGCACAGATCGTCGTTGATGACGGTGACGTGGTGGCCATCGGTTCTAAGCTTGTGAAGATGCCTCGTGACCTCGGACGTCTCCGTGACATTACGGGCGGTCTGCCACGTGTTACGGAACTCTTCGAAGCACGTGCCCCGCAAGCCCCTTCCGCAGTCACTGAGATCGACGGTATCATCTCGATCGAAAAGCCCAAGCGCGGTTCCCGCGTGATCGCAACGACTTCCCTCGACGGGCAGCTCAAGCGTGAATACTCGGTGCCGATCGGACGTCACGTTCTTGTGCAGGAGGGTGACCTTGTGCGCGCCGGAGATCGTCTGACCGAAGGTGCTATCAATCCGCACGACATTCTGCACATCAAGGGTATCAACGAAGTGCAGGCCTACCTGGTCAATGAAATCCAGGAAGTGTACCGCATGCAGGGTGTGAAGATCAACGACAAGCATATTGAGGTGATCGTCCGCCAGATGCTCCAAAAGGTTCGCGTCACGGATTCCGGAGATTCTCCGTTCCTTGAAGGCGATCAGGTAGACCGTATGCGTTTCAGCGACGAGAACGATCGTCTCAAGGGCTGCGTCGTTGTTACCGATCCGGGCGATTCCAAGCTCAAGTACGGACAGATCGTTGATAAGCGACTCGTTCGTGATATCAACGCTGACCTCAAGAAGAACGAAAAGCAAGGGGCTAAGAGCCGCACGGCAGAGCCTGCTATCGGCGAGCCGCTGCTGCTGGGAATCACGCAGGCATCTCTGACGACCGAGTCGTGGCTCTCCGCCGCCTCGTTCCAGGAAACCACCCGCGTGCTGGCCGATGCTTCGGCAGCTGCCAAGATGGATAAGCTCCTAGGCCTGAAGGAGAACATCATTCTGGGTCAGCTGATCCCTGCCGGTACAGGTCTTCGTGCCTATCAGTCGATGCTCGTTGCATCGGATGTCGGCAATATCTTCGGACCAGAGGCCATCATCCCACAAGTGGAGACCGAGGAAGTTGCCGCACGCAAACCGGTACGTCGGTCGGCACGTATTGGCCAGGACTAATCTGTTCTCTCATGAAGTTTCTCAAGGGGCGATTCGGAAACGAGTTGCCCCTTTTTCATTTTGCATGGTGATGAATCAACGTCCACGATACCATTGGTTGGTGTTCGCTCTCGGAGTATGGCTAGCGGCTGCGTATGGTGCGAGAGCGCAGGGACCGCAGCGCCTGTTCGTGGAGACCGGCTATTCGTCCGCCGTTAGCGCATCGAGCGTGCACGACGGGGAGTTGATCTGTCTCGTTGATCAAACGGTGATCTACCACGGTCAAGCGGTGCAGCGGACTTGTTATCCGGATCTGTATCGGTGTGGTGTTCCATCAGTGATTAAGATCAACAATGACACGCTCTGGGCGGTTGCTCAGCGTAGAACTCCTTCTGATACATCATGGTGGCTGTTTCGTTCAAACCCCTGGGTTTGGGACGACAGTACGCGACTGGGAGCAGAGGGACAGTTCCTGTGCAATACACCCGGGTATCTGTTCTTCACAACAAGCCAGCCAGGTGATCCACTTACAGTGGATGTGTACGACACCACCGGTGCATTCATTCATGCGATCGCACTCACAAAGGCACGCTACACTCCAGCCACGAGCCTGCGCCTCTGTGGTGACTCGGTCATTGTTCTGGATCGAAGTAGTGGCCGTACTGTGTGTGAGGTGATCCGCACCGCATCGGGTGGGCCTCCTACTGGCTGGACCGTTGCCATTCATGACGAGGTGCTCTCCGGTACGGTGGGGTATGCTGATTCCTTTGTGTACCAGACATCCACGGGAGTGTTCGTTGATCACGGCGGACGCGTGCGGTCGGTGCGTGCCTTCTCTGATCGACTAGAAGATCTGGCTGTTTACGGACTGAGTGCAGGGCGCATTGCCAATGGTGCGGTGGACGTTGCCGCCGACATCACCGTTGACAGCGCCGTCTCCACCGGGACTCAAAGGAGCATGCTGCTCACCCCGATGTCGCATCGGATCCTTGCCAACATTGGAGACGCCTTTGTCATTGTACCCAGAGCAGGAGGAGCGAGCTGGAGACTCAAACGCCAGGATATCGACACCAGTTCCTGGGAATTCCTGGCTGACACCAGGGGTAGCATCAGTCGAGGGACGAAGCGTCTACTGTCCGGGCCCAATGTCACGATCGCCGATATCCTCTGGTCCATCAACTGGTCGGTTCTTCCAGCAGTTGCTCGAGTTATGCCGACAGGTGATCGATGTGTGGTCAAGGATCATCAGGCCCGTCAACTGCCCCATGAAGACCTCCGGAGAGTCGGATCTGAAACATGGATCACCGCTGGGGGGGCGACATCGACATTGACATTTGGGACGCCGACGAGGTGGGGTATGAACAGATCCGGGTACGGGGCTGTTCAGGGCTCAGGCATAACCTACATACAGACATCCCGTGGCATCGAAGCGATGGGCGCAGCCGACACGACGTTTCGCGTGATCATCCCAGACGTATTTGGTGTAGGGCTCGCTGCTGCCGGTGATACCGTGCTTGTTGTGCGGATCCAGACCATCATGACGCCCGAACCCGAGGGTCAGGTGGTGGTGGATGCCTACGCTCCAGACGGAACTCCCTACTTCTTCGATCGCATCATCACCAATGAATTGCTAGCACGAGGATTCAGCTTCAAATCAGTTTCCATGGTTGATGGCGCCGTGATCATCAATCTCGGTAAGCGATTGTTCACCAGTACCGATGCCGGTGTCACATGGTCGGAAGTTGATGCCGGTGTTGAATTCCTGACGTCCATTGATGACGCCGCCGAGCGACCTGTTGCATGGGTACGCCAGCCGGACGGACGCTCTGGTCCGGCCCTAATGCGGCAGCCGGACCGTTGGGTTGTGCAACCCGTGGAGCTTCGCATCATCAGCCCAGTGATCGCTTGTGCCCACATGCCGGGCTACTTTGTATTCAGCACGGCCGACGGTGTTTGGACGGTCGAGCAGCTGATTAGCAGCGTTGGCGATGGTAACGGCACCACTGAATCCGAGTTCTTAGACCGTCTGCCAGACCAGGAGATGCTCGTTGATGTTCTTGGCAGGACATTCGAGCGCGCAACGGCACCTCCAGGTTCCTATTTTCATGCCGTTCGTTTTGGACCGCACTGGCGTATCCGTTCGACGGTCATCATTCCGTAAGGATGCACGTTATGCTTCGCCCCCTGATCATTGCCATGTTCATACTGTCCGTCACATGTGCGGCGGACACACTTTACGTGGCACCAGGTGCCGCAGCCGGCGGCAATGGGGCGAGTTGGTCTTCAGCCTTCCGTACGATCGACCAGGCGGTTGCTGCCTGCGCGTCCGGTGACGAGGTCTGGGTGGCAAAGGGCGTCTATACGATCGCCCCGGTCGGTCTTCAGATCAGCAATGGCATGAGATTCTATGGCGGGTTCAAGGGTACAGAGACAGCCCGCGAACAGCGTGACTGGTATCGCAACCGCACAGTTCTTAACTCGGAGAACGGGGCAAGCCTGCTGACGCTCAATCAGTGTGATTCGATTACGCGCATTGATGGTTTTGTCTTCAGGGGCACGCAAGCCAGCGCTATCGCTATCAACGGCGGCGCCCCGCGGATCTTCAATAACCATTTCTTCAACTGTGTATCGAAGGGTAATGGTGCGGCTATCAGAATGATCGGTGGCGGGCGCGTTCAGATCGAGTACTGTGTGTTTGAAAGCTGCACATCCGAAGGCGATGGTGGTGCGGTGTACATCAACTCCGACAGAACGAGTCCTGCATGGAATCGTCAGTGGGGGCCCTTCATAGGTCAGTCCTTTTTCATCAACTGCGTGGCCAATCGCGGTGGCGGAGTCTATATCTCCGGATCACCCGGAACCTCGCAGATCGTGTCATCCGTGTTCTCCGGCAACAGCGCTGCAATCTCGGGCGGTGCCATCGGTTCGGACAGTTCCGATCTCTATGTCAACAACGTTACGTTCTACAAGAACTATCTGACGGCTGAAAATCGGTTGCAGGGCAAGTCCGCGGCACTCAACGCCGGGATGATTCAGAACTGCCTGATGTGGAATGGAGATGAGGATACCACGACGCATGTCGCACAGCTGAAACCAGACGGTGACACGCTTAAGCTTGTAGGACGCTCCAACGTCATCGAACGCGATTATGACTATGGCTTCTGGCAGTTCCAGCCTGACTTCGTGGACACGTCCGACCTTGATGGTCCGGATAACATCTATGGCACCGACGATGATGGATTGAATCAGCTGCCCGGATCGATCGGCCGCGACGGCGGATATCTGGACGCCTACGTCAATCACCGTCAGCATGACATCATTGGTAATCCGCGGCTTGTCGGAAGGAAGATCGATATTGGAGCGTACGAGTCCCAGCGTGACGGACGTATGGGATATCGTGAGGTCATGAAGGAGATGCGCAAGGGTGGTCTGGTCTTCATGTACCGTCACGGTAAGACGGACTGGGATCAAAAAGACAAGGGGCCATCGCCGGAGTGTTTCCCGGGGCGCAACCTTATCGCCGAGGGGCGCGAGCAGTGTGATGAGATTGGAAAGGCACAGCGCATGCTTGGTGTTCCACAGGGCGAGGCATTTACCTCACCGGCCTGCCGATGCTGGGAGACGCTTCAGATCATGGTCGGACGCTATGAAAAGAAAGATCACTGGGCAGGGGGCGGAGCATCAGGTCAGACCGAACAGCGACGTCTGCAAGATCTCAGTACTCCGGTCACCAGCGGCAATCGTTTCATCTCCACGCACGATGCCGTATGTCAGGCAGTCTACAATGGCTATGGCACTGGTGAGCTCATAACAACGGCTGAGTACATGGAAGGCGATGCCCTTATCGTACGTCCGCTTGGTGGTACGGTAAATGAGATCCTTGCGCACTGGTGCTCAGAGAACTGGACACGGTATCATGTTCGTTTTCCCGACGAGGAGACCGATGTCTATGAAGATCCGCATCGGGCAGCCGATGTCACGGTAGCTCCGGTTCCCGCATCCGAAATCGTGCGTATCGGTTCGTCCCGTGCCGGACAGGTTAGGATCGTCAATGTGCTTGGCGTTACGATCGCCACAGTTGATCTGACGTCATCTCAACTGTCAGCTGTGGATGTGTCAACATGGCCGTCTGGCAGGTACTTCGTGATCGGCGCCACCGCGACGGTCTCGTTTGCGGTATTACACTGACGGCAATTCTGAGCAAACGTTTACGCCTCACCCCGTCCGTAGGCATTGGCTTTTGCATCATCAAAAGCCCCTTCCCAGCGCGCTATGACAACTGTCGCTAGGCAGTTACCCAGAAGGTTGACGCTGGTGCGAGCCATGTCCATGAATTCATCAACGCCGAAGATCATCGCAACGGCGATTGGGCCATAGTGCTTCAGGTTGTCGGGAAGAAACGTCGATAGCGTTGCCAGAAGAATGACCAATGACGCCCGTGGCACTGCTGCGACGCCCTTTGAGGTGATCATGAGCGCGAGCATCATCGTGATCTGCTGGCCGATGTCAAATGTGAACCCTGGAACCGTGGTAGCTATTGCTTGCATCACAAAGACACTGGCCATTGACAGATACAATGTGGTGCCATCGAGATTGAAGGTGTATCCGGCCGGCATCACAAAGCCAACGATATGCTTTGGAACCCCGAATTGCTCCATGCGCTCCATGGCCATCGGCAGGGCGCTTTCGCTTGATGTTGTTACAAAGGCAAGGGTGAACGGCTCGCGAACAGCCTTGATGAAGGGGCGAAGTGGGACCCGCGCTATGGTAATCACCGAACCGAAAACAAGGACGACAAAGAGAAGGAGCGCCAGGTATAGGGCCCCGATCAACAGTCCCAATGACCCAAGAATGCCAAGACCTTGATGTCCGATCGTCGAGGCCATGGCTGCGCCAATACCGATCGGAGCAAACCGCATGATCAGATTGGTGAAGGCAAACATTGCCTGCGCAAGAGACTCACACCACGCAAGGATTGGCTTGGCGTGATCGCCCACACGTGTAAGTGCCAGCGCGAACAGGACTGAAAACGTTACGATCTGCAGAACATCTCCTGTGGCCATGGCATCAATGATGCTCGTTGGGAAGATGTGGACGATCGTCTCGATGAGAGTCTTGGGGTGGTTTGTTGCGACGCTACCAAGGGTACCGGGATCGCCAACGAGCGTGATTCCCGTACCGGGCTGAACAACGTTCACTACCGCAAGGCCAATGAACAACGCCAGCGTGGTCGCCACCTCGAAGTATAGGAGCGATTTCGCACCCAAGCGTCCAACGTGAGAGCCATGTCCACCGCCAGCAATGCCAACGACGACGGTAGCGAAGACCAGAGGGGCGATGATGACCTTGATCAGGTGCAGAAAGACATCACGCAGCCAGCTGATGCTGGTGCCGAACTCGGGAGCGACATATCCTATGGCAACACCTAGGACCACTCCGAGAAGAATCTGTTTCGTCAGGGTGAACTTCATGCAAGAAGTTACGAACTCACAGTGAGGGGGCGATGCAAGCCCCCTGACCTTCGATCACTTTTGACGAATCAGATCAACGCCGGCGCGGTTGAGGCCATCGGAGACTTCCAGACGATACCTGCCCGCGGCCAGTTCTGACGTGCTGATCACCAGG
The DNA here is from genome assembly GCA_044376225.1 of Patescibacteria group bacterium. Taxonomy (GTDB): domain Bacteria; phylum Bacteroidota; class Ignavibacteria; order Kapaibacteriales; family Kapaibacteriaceae; genus UBA10438. The sequence continues at coordinate 33,137 of JBILLF010000012.1, forward strand.
CTGTTCAAGCCATGCTCAAGTGCAGCATCGCTGCTCCAAACGATGCTGCCACGGACGTCGCGGAGTGTTACCGTGATCGTTGATGGTTGGGCAACGACGTAGGAAAATGCATATGCATCGCGTGCAGGATTAGGGCCGCAGCTGAGGATCGTGATCGCCGTCGTTCGGGGCTGGGCATCACTCGAAACTGACGTGACAACGGGAGGGTCGTTCGGTGCAGGGGTATCTTGAACAATCTTGTTCGCTGCGGATGACGCTGTCCGTTGCACCTGATTTGCGCCCGACAGGCTTCGATAGCCCCGCTCCCAGCGCTGCGCTGTAGGGCGCTCGGTGAGGCTGCTAATGAAGTACCAGTCGGACTGCACGGAATCGGGGAAGAATGAGACGATCATGTACCCATGGTCGGTGATGTTGTTCCATTTCATGTGAGGGTTGCGCTGAGTGAGCGTGGTGTCCACGGTCTTGAGTAGCTGCCGCTGGATGGCACTCAGTCCAGCTACCGCAGAAAAGTTCTCGTCGAAGTTCGAAGACGTGACGCTAGGGGTAATGAACTCCACACCTACGGGCTTGATCTTCTCACCGATTGAGACGGGTACTTCCATCGCAAACGTAGAATGGAAGTCGCCCGTGACGACCACGACGTTGTCGACCGACCGCGAGCGAATGAGTGTGCTCAGTGCATTTCGCTGTGCGGGGTAGTTGCTCCATACGTCACCATAGAATGCCTGCTCGAAAACGGTCTGCAGTGCAGGTAGCTGGGGTCGCAGGATGGCCGAGAACAGGGGGCCGATGGAGGTATAAAGGTAACTGGTGTCGATCGGCGTGACGTTTACTGGGGAGTAGATTACCTGGTTGCCAATCAGCTTCCATCTTGCAGAAGACGTTGTGAGGTTCTCCGATAGCCAATTGAACTGGCTAGCTGACATGATTTTGCGATTAGGGTCATTGATAGCATCCTTTGCAGCTTGGGAAGCCGAGGGACCAACCTCTTCAATTTGTTTATCACGACCTTCCAGACGCGTGTCGAGCATAGAGATGTCAACGAGGTCACCGATAATGAAGCGACGGTAAATTTTTCCGTCCGAGGACTCGCGGGTGGGCATCCATTCATAGCAGGTCTGGCGCGAAACCGCCTTGCGTGCGTTCCACTCGCCCTCGTTGTCCTGGTGGTTCTGTGCGCCGTCCGTGTAGGAATCGTTGGCGGACTCATGGTCGTCCCAGACATGGATCATCGGATGCTGCTGATGCACTCGTCTGAGGTCTGGATCGAGCCGATACTGACTGTATCGCGTTCGATAGTCGCTAAGCTTGATGAGTTCCGCATCCGGTGTATGTCGCCTGCCAATCCGTGCGCCGGTCTGTCCTCCGAAGGAGGTTGTATCGGCATCGTACTCGTAGATGTAATCACCCAGATGCAGCACAGCATCGAGGTCATTACGATCGGCGATAAAGCCATAGGAGGTGAAGTATCCGGCGGGATAATTCGAGCATGAGACAACGGCAAGCTTTGCGTGGTCCGTGGTGCCGGTGCGCAAGGTCTTCGTGCGTCCTGTCAGCGAGGCACGTCCATAGGCGACGAATCCGTAATAGTAGACGGTGCCGGGAGTGAGGCCATCGACGTCTACCTTGACCGTGTAGTCGCGCACGGAAAGGGAAGTGGTAGCCCCTTGCCGCACGACATTCTGTAACGCCGTATCCGTTGCAACGCGCCATTGTACATCGACGCTCTCCTCGCCGTTCTCCGGCGTTACCCGAGTCCAAATGATCACGCGGTCGGTGAGTGGGTCGCCACTGGCAACGCCATGGAAGAATGGACGCAAGCGATCCTCGACCTGTGTGACCTCTGAGCGTTTGCTCGTGCGCGGCTCATGGCCTGCCCTTCGCACACCGAACATGTCGTTGCGAAGATCCTGCGCGTGGGTCACTGAACTCGTCAGCACAGCCAGGACAAAGAGAGTTACGTAAACGAGCATCTTTTACCTCAGTATCGTGTTCGACGGAACGCAATCTAGGGTGTGAATGTTACCTGAATTCATGTCAATGATCAAGAAATACCAGCTGGATACGAAGATCTGCGCCCATTGTCAGCGTCCGTTTGCCTGGCGCAAAAAGTGGGAGCGCGTCTGGGACGAGGTCAAGTACTGTTCCGACGCTTGCCGACGCAATCGAAAGGGTCCGGGCAATGCTCAATGAGTTCCACGTTGGACGCGCCCAGCGCCTTGCCGATAATCCTCGTCTTATGCAGGCATGTCAGGGGGCTGAGCATCTCGTGCCGGTGTACGATTGGGATCCATCTGTTGACATAGGACCTCATAGAGCAGCATTCCTTCTGGGTTCGCTTTCCTGGCTGCAGCGATCACTTCGCGAGCGTGGGTCTGATTTGTTGTTCCGTGTGCAGCCCCCTTCACCCAAGGTGCGGCACCTCTACCATCAGTCAGAAACGCTCTACAATGTCGATGACCTACCGATGCCGCTCGATCGCCTGCCCGGCGTGTTTACGTCGTTCAGGAGAGATCTCGAGTGTGATGCAACGAAGTGGTGCATGCCTGTGCCTGCACCCGAGCACCTGCCGCCGCTGGTGGCAGGGATGGTGTGCGCGGATGTGCCCACACCAAAAGAACTGGGCATAGAAGTGCCCGAAGCCGACGAGCGAAGTGCCTTCCCGTTTCATGATGCAGCATTTGCACCAAGCGAGCAGGCTGCTCTGGCACATCTTGTGCAGTATCTGCAGACGCGGCAGATCGACTCCTACAAGGCCACACGCAATGGGCTCATTGGAACGGATTTCTCGAGCAAGTTCTCTCCGTGGCTGGCAATCGGTAACATCTCGGCACGCACTATTGCCGAGAGTGTGCGGCAGTACGAGCACGAGCATGGGGCTAACGACGGCACCTACTGGTTGTGGTTTGAGCTTGTCTGGCGCGACTTCTTTGCCTTCCGGGCGATGACGGAAAAATCCAGCGCGCTGGATGGTGTTCCGCGAAGCACCAACGCACCATTCCACGTCTGGTGTCAGGGGGCTACAGGCTGCCGCTTTGTCGACGCCGCAATGGTCGAACTCGCACGGTCCGGCTGGATGAGCAATCGAATGCGGCAGATCGCGGCGAGCTATCTCATCCACGAACTGAAGTGTCCGTGGCAATGGGGCGAGTGGTGGTTTGCCAAACATCTCATTGATTACGATCCGGCATCCAACGAGGGCAACTGGCGATACATTGCCGGACAGGGGGCTGACCCACGCGGCGGACGTCGATTCAGCATCGAACACCAGCAACAGAGCTACGACCCGAACGGTAGATACGCAGCCTATTGGCTAGGTGATGTGCGATGAAAGAAGTGCGCCTGATTCTCGGAGATCAGCTCAATGAAAACCACTCGTGGTTCTCATCGGTCGATGCATCAGTGGTCTATGTGATGATGGAGGTTCGGTCCGAAACGGATTATGTTCGCCACCACGCCCAGAAGGTCATCGCCATCTTCGCCGCCATGCGGCGCTTTGCGGAAATGCTGCGCAGCAACGGCCATACTGTAGCATACTTTACGATCGTCGATCCCGAAAACCAACAAGATCTTCTCGGCAACATCCAGCGCGTGGCCCAGCAGGTGGGTGCTACATCCTTTGCGTACCAGGAGCCCGACGAGTATCGCGTCGACCAAATTCTCCGTTCTGCAAAAGAGCATCTTCAGATCTTCGTCCGGTGCGTCTCCACCGAACACTTCCTGACCGATCGCAATGATGTTGCGTTGTTCTTTGCCGACAGCAAGCGTTGGCTGATGGAACGCTTCTACCGCATGATGCGCCGTAAGCACAACGTCCTTCTCACGTCGGAGGGCGAGCCCCTTGGCGGAGAGTGGAACTACGATGATGAAAACCGCGGTGCATGGAAAGGGGCTCCTGCCGAACCGGTGGACCTGCGTCCGCATCATGATCACACCGAGCTATGGCAGCAGATCCAGCAGGCTGGTGTGGTGACTATGGGCAACGCCCATTCGGAAGATTCGAGGTGGCCAATTGATCGGAGAGAGGCGTTGCGTCAGATTGATGATTTTCTTGCAACCGGACTTCGCCATTTCGGAACATATCAGGACGCCATGCATCACGATGCACGTCGGTTGTTCCATTCGCTTCTTTCCTTTGCCCTGAACGTTAAGATGATCTCGCCGCTGGAAGTGATCCTCCGTGTGGAGCAGGTCTATCATCAAGGAGGCATCGACATCAACCACGTCGAGGGCTTCATCCGTCAGATCCTCGGCTGGCGCGAATACGTGCGTGGCGTGTACTGGGCGCGCATGCCCGAATATGTAGAGCAGAACTTCTTTAGTCACGCCAAGCCCCTTCCCGAGTGGTTCTGGACCGGAGAGACCGACATGCGATGTCTTTCTCTTGCCATTGGTCAGTCGCTCGATATGGCCTATGCCCATCACATTCAGCGGCTGATGATCATCGGTAACTATGCGCTGCTGGCCGGACTCGATCCGAAGGCCGTGCATGAATGGTATCTGGGCATCTACATTGATGCCTTTGAATGGGTAGAGCTCCCCAACACGTTGGGGATGAGTCAGTATGCCGATGGGGGCTTTCTGGCGACAAAGCCGTATGTATCGAGTGCGGCCTACATCAACCGTATGAGCGATTCGTGCAAGGGCTGCACCTTTGATGCCAAGAAGAAGTCGGGTCAGGGGGCATGCCCCTTCAACGCCATGTACTGGGACTTCTTTCGCCGCAACGAGCCCCATCTGAGATCGAATCATCGTTTATCCATGGTGTATCGACAGCTCGACCGCTCCTCGTAACTTCGTCGATGCAGAAAGCGCACATCCCGGCACTGACCGGTGTGAGAGCCGTTGCCGCCGGCATCGTCTTTATCGGACACATGATCGGTCCGCACCACGATGTTGTGCCAGCACCGTTGCGCTATGGCTGGACGGGCGTGAACATCTTCTTTGCGCTCTCGGGCTATCTCTTCCAGCACCTCTATGCTGAGTCACTCGTTGCTGGCGTATTCTCTTGGTCGGCATACATCAAGCGACGTCTTGTGCGCATCTATCCCGTGACGATGCTCATTGTGCTCCTCTCCGCACTCTCTCTTATCGGCAGTGTTTCGCCCCTTGACGTAGGACTACACCTGACGCTGCTTCACGGGTGGCATCCATACTACCGCATGACGTTGAATGCACCCATGTGGACGCTTACGCTTGAGGAGAGCTTTTACATCATAGCACCGGTGCTGATCTATTACCTGGCGAAGTTTCAGTCCGACCTTCGCCGCCGCCTCAAGCTGAGTAGATTAGGACTGTGGCCTCTGACAAGTACCGTGGTAGTTGTCCTGATTCTCTGGGCACTGACTGTTGCCGCCGGACGCGGCCTTGCAGAGTACTACCGGGAGATCGCCTTTTTCGTTACCGGACGGTGGGATCCAAACGTCCTCACCTACACCATCTTCGGTCGACTTGGTGACTTCGTCTCCGGAATGCTGGCAGCAAGCGTCATGGCAACCTTCCGCGATCGCCTCTCGGGCAGAGGAGACATCCTGGTGGTGGTCGGCAGTGGACTCTATCTTGCCTGTATCAATGCCATCGTCGTCCTGGGTGGTCCCACACAGGCAGGCAATCACAAGCTCGGCACGATCGCACTCAACGGGTTGGCATTTTGCGCCGCCATCGTCATTGCCGGACTCCATGCAGGGGGCTGGGCATCGCGCCTGCTTTCGACGCGTCCAGCCATTCTGCTCGGTGAGATCTCCTTTGCCCTGTACCTTATCCAGTTCATGCCCCTTGGGCCGATTCGTAACATTGGTATGGCGCTGCAATGGAACCTTGAGCAGGCCGGCCTACACTTTGTTCTGGCGGCCTTCACCGCCTATGTCGTGATGAACATCGCAGCTCTTGGGGTGCACTACCTGTATGAACGCCCGGTTGGGCGAGCGCTCCGGAAGAAGGTATTGAATTACTGAATTACTGAGTTACTGAATTACTGACGTACATCCTGTCATAGCTGCTGAAACACAGAGCGTCGCAGCGTTACAACATTGTTGCTATTTTCGAGTTTTCTACTGGTTCAACGTCACGGAACACCCTATGAAATGCTCATTACGGAAGATCGGCAACAGTCGAGGAATCATTATACCAGCATCATATCTGAAGGAGTGTTCCATGAAGGACATCGTGAATATCGAGGTCGTGGATCAGTCAATTGTCATAACTGCCCAACGATCACCTCGCCAGGGATGGTTTGAGTCACCGATTGCTGATGAATCTGTGCTAAACTCCATACCGTCGGACGAGGACACGGAGGAGTGGGTATGGGAGTGAGACAACCATATACCAGGGGCGATGTCTACTGGGTGAATCTTGATCCGACCATTGGCAGTGAGATCAGGAAGACGCGTCCCGCAGTCATTGTATCTCCAACGGAGATGAATTCGGCACTTCCAAGAGTCATTATTGCTCCGCTAACAACGAAGGGTCAGCCCCTGGCTTGTCGACCAGAAGTGACTCTGCAGCGAAAGCCCGGCCGGATCCTACTCGATCAGATACGGTCAGTTGACAAGGTGCGGCTGATGAAGCGTATTGGGTCGATCAGCGAGGACAATTGGCTGCCAACACTCTTGGAAATGCTTGCCGAATAGCACGCCGACCATTTAGGCGCAAAAAAAAGACCGCACATTGTGCGGTCTTTACGTTTTTCGTTTGCGGACCCGTAGGGATTCGAACCCCAAACCTTCTGATCCGTAGTCAGATGCTCTATCCAGTTGAGCTACGGGTCCGTGACGACGTACGTCGTTGATTCAGTTTTAAGCCGAAAGCTTCTTGACAGCCTTGGCCAGGCGGCTCTTCTTGTTGGCCGCATTGTTCTTCTTGATGATACCGCGGGCGGCAACACGATCGAGAATGCTAAATGCTGCCCGGAGTGCTTCCTGTGCTGCATCGACCGTTGTGGCAGTGCGCACGGCCTTGATGGCTTCGCGCATGACCTTCTTATTTCCGCGGTTGTAGATCTTGCGCTTCCGTGACTGACGAATACGCTTGATCGCTGACTTATGATGTGCCATGTGTGTGGCGCCTATCTATCGTGAAAACTTTTGGGCCGCAAAGATAGGCACCGTTTCGAAATAAACAAGGGCAATGGTAGGGGACCAGTGGCTAGTTTTGCGCCGATGACATTGCTCGAACAACTGTCGTTGCTCACCACTGAGTCTGTGAACCCCGTCACGGCGGACATTGACCGGGCCAATGCCCGGCAAATCGCCGAGCTTTTGCATGCCCAGGATATGCTGGTCGCACAGGCCGTTGGGACGCAGCTGGCGTCTATCACAGAGGCCATTGAGGCTGTGGCCGATGCGTTGGGCCATGGCGGACGCCTGATCTATGTTGGGGCCGGCACGAGCGGGCGCCTCGGGATTCTTGATGCGTCCGAGATGCCCCCTACCTATGGCACACCGCCCGAAATGGTACAGGGCATCATCGCCGGAGGATACGACGCCGTGTTCCGATCGGTGGAGGGGGCTGAGGATTCCGCTGAGGAGGGCGCACGTGCTCTTGAGGATGCAAATGTGGGTCCTGCGGACGTTGTCTGTGGGATAACGGCTTCTGGACGGACGCCATTCGTTCTGGGTGCACTCAGTTGCGCGCGCCGGAGGGCATCCCGAACGATCCTCGTGAGCACCAACCCGCGTGACGTTGTTGCTGAACTCTGCCCGGAGGCCGGAATTCTGATCTGTCCTGTGGTTGGTCCTGAGCCGATTGCCGGTTCAACGCGCATGAAGTCGGGGACGGCCCAGAAGATGGTGCTGAACATGATCACTACCGGGGCTATGGTTCGGCTCGGGAAGACCTATGGCAACGTCATGGTTGACGTCCAGCTGACCAATGAAAAGCTCCGTCAGCGGGCACTGCGCACCATAATGTCTATCTGCGGGGTTGATCCCATGCGTGCTGCCGAGCTTCTGTCGGCATCGAATGGACATGTCAAAACAGCCCTGGTCATGCATGCCGGTGACTGTTCACGAGAAGAAGCAGAGATACGTCTTGACAGCGCTAACGGAATTGTACGAATCGCCATGGAGAATACAGTATGACACTGAATGAACTCGTCACGCTTTCGAATGAAAAGGGGCTCAGTTTTGATGAGTTTTACGCGCGCGCAGAGGCGCGTATGACTGCTAACGACCCTGAAGACCGCTACGCGGCAGGACGTCCCCTGAACCATTCCCGCATGGCACGACATCTAAAGACATACGAGCCGAGTGAGGGGGTCATCAATGTTGTCGCTGACATCACCGCCCCACAGACGTGGGTAGTAATCACCGAGGACTGGTGTGGTGATTCAGCTCAGACGCTGCCGATTATTGCTCGCATTGCGGGGCTGAATTCCAACATCACGCTGCGGATACTTGATCGGGACACCTATCCCGAAGCCATCGAGAGCTACCTGACCAATGGTGCTCGCTCCATCCCGATCGTCATTGCCACCCAGGCTGATGTGACCGGTAACTCTGAGGAACTATGGGTATGGGGTCCGCGCCCCGATGCTGCCAAGCCCCTTGTCACTGCCTGGAAAAACGAGCATGAGACCAGCACCGACTGGTATCCGTTGCTGCACACCTGGTATGCCCACAACGCCCAGTCGAATGTGGAGTCCGACGTGCTTGGCCGGATCAATGCCCTTGTGCAGAGGTAGAGCATGGATCTGATTACCGGCGTTATCGACTTTATCCTTCACATCGATTCCCATCTCCTGACGATCACGTCTGAGTATGGGGTCTGGGCGTATGCCGTTCTCTTCTTGATCGTCTTTGCCGAAACGGGGCTCGTCGTCACGCCATTTCTCCCGGGCGATTCACTTCTGTTTGCGGCCGGAGCCATCTGTGCGCTTGGTACCATGGATGTGACAACGCTCGGAGTGCTGTTGGTCGTAGCGGCGATCATCGGCGACGGTGTCAATTACGCCGTCGGTATGCGCATTGGTCCGCGCGTATTTAGCCGCCCGAGCTCGCGATGGCTCAACGGGGCTCACCTTCGCCGCGCCCACGATTTTTATGAGAAGCACGGTGGAAAGACGATCGTACTGGCTCGGTTTATGCCCATCATCCGGACGTTTGCGCCATTTGTGGCCGGAATCGGACGAATGCGCTACCGTCAGTTCCTGACCTACAACGTCGTTGGGGCTGTTGTCTGGGTTGTGTCGTTTCTTGCTCTCGGTTACCTCTTCGGGAACCAACCGGCCGTCAAAAAGAATTTTACTCTCGTCATCGCCGCCATCATCGTGATCAGTGCCGTTCCGGCCGTCATTGAAATGGTGAAGGCGCGTCGGGAGTTGTAACTTGTCGCGACGCTTGGATGGCGAAACTGGCAGACGCACGAGACTTAAAATCTCGTGTCCCGTAAGGGACGTGCGGGTTCAAGCCCCGCTCCAAGCACACATCTTCCTTCAATAACGTCCACGCTGATGGCGCTCTCACGCAAATGTCCCCTTGCCGTCGTCTTGCTCCTCAGTTTCAGCTGGGCAGTGAGTAGTGCCCAGCAGGAGCCCCTTTTCAGACGGATTCTGCCGAAAGAGTCCGGAATTGACTTCAAGCAGCGCTACGATCAGATCGTCCTTTCCAAGGACTCTGTGGCGAAGATCAATTCCATGGTGCCGGGGTGCGGGGTGGCGATCGGTGATTTCACCGGCGATGGCCGGCCCGATCTGGTTTTCTCAAGCTTTGCCGGATGCGGGTTCTACCGCAACGAAGGGGACTGGCATTTCACGGATGTTTCTTCATTGACCGGTATTCACCACGACTCTCTGCTTCTCTCAACGGGCGTCAACTTCGTGGATATTGACGCCGATGGCGACCTTGATCTGTTCGTGGCGCGGTGGCAAAGCACGTGCCGGTTGCTGATCAACGAAGGCGGAGGACGTTTTTCTGAGCAGTCTGCCGCCTACGGCCTGGATTTCAAAGACGAAACTGTTCACAGCGTGTTCTTCGACTACAACAAGGACGGCCTTCTCGACTGCTATCTGGTGACGTACTCCAACTGGTATTCGATGCGAACGGCGCCGCGTCCACCCGACTCCGTTGTGGCTGCCGAGAGCGAACGCCGCCAGCGCGAGGGAACGGCAATCCCGAAGTTCGAAGAATCGTCGGGATCCCGCATTGATGACCTGCGACAGCAGCTCAGGGATCTGCCCTCCACCGAGGTCCGTCATCAGGGTCATACGGACAAGCTGTTCCGGAATCTCGGAAACGGAACGTTCGAAGACGTTTCCTATGCGGCATGGATCGGAGACCGGGGCATGGGGCTAAGTGCCACGGTTGCCGATATCAATCTTGATGGCTGGCCTGATATCTATGTTGCCAATGACTTCAATTCGACAGATCTCATCTACATGAATAACGGCGACGGAAGTTTTGCCGAAAAAATGAAGAAGATGACCCGTCGAGCATCGGTCTTTAGCATGGGAAGCGACATCGCCGATCTCAACCGAGATGGACTCCCAGACATTGTAACGACTGACATGCTTCCGGAGACGCACGTTCGCCGCATCCTCAATGTTGGCGTCAGCGGTGACATGTCGATTTATAACCCTACCTACGATTCCAACCAGGTCTCGCGCAACATGGTGCAGCTCAATCGTGGGTACGACCAGTTTTCAGAGATCGGTTACTTCACTGGAATGGCTGCCACGGACTGGAGTTGGGCATGCCTGATGCAGGATTTCGATCTTGACGGAATGACCGACGTGTACATCGCCAACGGCTACACCTCGGACCTGTCGAACCAGGATTACGTGTATAACATGAACCGGCGGGAGCTCAAGGAGATTCCGCTGATGGCAGCGCTGCGTGAGCCAAACTTCATGTATCGACAATCCGCGTACTTGCGATTTGAAAACATGACACAGAGTTGGGGGCTGAACGACACCAGTTCGACGTTCGGCACGGCTGTGGGTGATCTTGATGGCGACGGCGATCTTGACCTCGTGGTTCCAAACTTTGACACGGTGGCATTCGTTTACCGCAACCTTGCTCGCGAGCAGTCGAGAGGTTCGTTTCTTTCGCTTCGGTGCTATGGCACCGGCACCAATACGTCCGGTCTCGGTGCAAAGATTCGCGTTGTTGCAGATGGTGTTGCACAGTACAAGGAAAACTATCCAGTGCGAGGCTACCAGTCTCGTATGGATGACAAGATCATCGTAGGTCTTGGCAAAGCACGGAAGGTAGATTCTGTTATCGTCGAGTGGCCTGACGGTACTTCGCAGGTGCTGCTCGGACTTGCCGTTGATTCTCACGTTGATCTTCGTCAGGAGGAAGCAACGCGGTCGCCAATCTCATGGTTTCGACCTTCTCAACCGGATACGTCGCTGTTCGTCGATGTCACTGAGTCTTCGGGCTTGCTCTATGTTCACAAGGAAAACTACTTCGACGATTTCAAACGCTACCGTCTCATGCCCACACGAGTTTCGTGGGGAGGCCCGGCTGTTGCGGTCTCGGACATCAACGGCGACGGATTGGACGATGTGCTGTTCGGGCACTCCAAGGGATATAGTCATTCGGCATTTGTTCAAGGCCCTGCAGGAACATTCCGCCCCCTAAAGACTGGCCTTGAAGCTATTGACACGACGTCGGAAACGCAGGCAATGCTCCTGATCGACATTGACGGTGATGCAGACCGCGATCTTATCTGTGCCGGCGGTGGTGCCGAGTATATTGGCAGCGACGCCGAACGGGGCCTCATGGTCTACCGTAATGATGGTAAGGGCAAGTTCACCAAGATGTCGGTTCCAGAGGGCCTCGTATCAACGAATGCTACGACGCTCAATGCTTGCGATTTCGACCGTGATGGAGACATGGACCTTTTCATCGGCGGCGGCGTGGCTACCGATATGTATCCGTATTGGGAGCGCAGCTATCTCTTGCTCAACAACGGTAAGGGTGCCTTTTCGGATGTCACTGACAGTCTGGCGCCAGGCCTTCGGTCCGTGGGAATCGTCCGCTCGGCATTGTGGTCGGATGCCGACAACGATGGACTGTTCGATCTACTGGTGGTTGGTGAATGGACACCGGTGACATTGTTCCGGAATACCGGAGGCGGCCTGGTCGATGCCACACGTCAAAGTGGTCTTGATGCGACCGTTGGCTGGTGGTACAGTATCGCCGGAGCTGATATCGATAACGACGGCGATATCGATTACATCTGTGGCAACATGGGCGAGAACTCTCGGTACAAGGCCACGCCAGAGAAACCGATAGAGATCTTTGCTGCCGATTTCGACGATAATGGAAGTATCGACCCATTGATCACGTACATCACGAATGGCAAGAAGCAGCTTATTCGAGAGCGCGGAAAGATCTTCAGTCAGATGCCGACGCTGAATCGCAAATTCAATGACTTCGTGGACTTTGCTTTTGCCTCGATCAGCGACATCGCGGAGCCTGCGATGCTCGACACCTGCTATCACCGTACCATCACAAGTATGCAGTCCGTGGTCCTTGTCAACGACGGCAAAGGGGCATTCTTGGCCCGCCCCTTGCCCATCGAGGCCCAAATCGCTCCGGTACTTGGGATAGAAACCGCAGACCTCAATGGGGATGACTGGGTGGACATTGTTCTCACGGGTAACATCTATGGTGCGGAAGACGACGTCGTTCGATACGACGCTGGTAAGGGGCTTGTGCTTCTTGGTAGCGAAAGCGGCGATTTCAAGCCGCTGACGCTGTTTGAGGCCGGATTTGTCAGTCAGTACGATGCACGTGGGCTTGTTTCAGTCCGTAATCCTGCTAGCAAATCGATCCCGTTCATGCTTGTTTCGGCCGTAAACCAAAGCAGTGCATTGGTTTACGCCCCTTCGCCGAGTGTATCCTCGCGACTTCGAGTACTTCCCGTAGATCCCATGAAGGGTAATTCATTTAGTATTTCCCTCGGAACCGCTCAGAGGAAGATCGAAGTTTACTGCGGCAGTGCGTTCAGGAGCCAAACCAGCTGCAACCTGTTGATTCCCGCCCGTGCAAAAGTCCAAAGCGCGAAGAACAACCGACAAAACTCAAAACCTCGATCAAAGCGGTGAATAAAATGGCAGATTTCTTTTTTGCATATCACCATGCGACTGCCTATTTTCAATGACGGAATGGAGGAAAAGTGACCACTCGCGGGTGCCTTTTCTCTTAACCTGTCGTCCCCCAACGACTACTCGACTGCAAAAACCAAAAAACGTTACGTTCAATTTTTTGTGGGAATCCCATGAACAGGTTCTACACGCTTCTGCAGAAGGTCTTGATACTGGTGGCCATTGTTGCCGCCGGCAGCGAGGCTTCTGCACAGTACTGCCGTCCGACGCTTGCGCCGGGGTGGTGGGGCAACGGCATTACCTTTTTCCAATTTGGTTCGTTTGCCCGTAGCTCTGCTACGTCAGACTTCAACAACCAGACTGGTTACGAGTACTTTACAGGAACGACGCCTATTGCGTTCCGCGGGACGCCGATCAGCGTCGTTATCAACTCGAACAACTTCGGTACGCAGGTGTTTGCGATGTGGATCGACTTGGACCAGGACGGGATCTTCCAAGCTTCGGAGCAGATGTTCTGCGACGTGTACACCAACTTCGGAATGGGTACAATCAACCGATCACTAACATTGAGCTGTGCCGCAAGATCTGGTCGTACGCGCATGCGTATCATGTTGCAGACTAATACGACAGTATGCCCGACGGATCCTTGTGTATTCCCTGGAGCTGTTGGTGGTGAGTGCGAAGACTACAACCTCGACATTATCGGCGGCTTTGTTAGCTCATTCCCGAACGACACTCCGGACAGCTCTGCGATTCTCCCACGCGGCAACATCTATGACGGATCGACAGCCAACCGTCCAATGCCGAGTGTGACAATCCGCGCTGGATCGCCAGGTGCTCAAACGGTACTCCGCTATCGCATCTTTGGACCTCTTCCTCTGACGGATACTGTGTATTCCGCCGACTGGACAGCAGTCGCTCCATCGGGAGGCGTTTTCCCACAGACATTCACCTCATCGCCAACGTCCGCCACTGGTCGTCTCGCAGGTGCTGGTGCTTCGCTGAACACGACAACGGCTCTTGGAGGCGAGTACGTGCTCCTAGTCAGGTCCGTGCCGACGGGCAATTCCTGCGCTGATGAGTATTCACGGGCCTTCACCATTGCTGTGAATCGTGATATGTCGACGCGTCTGCTTCGTTCTCCGACGACCAATGACGCACCACGTCGTTTCAAGTATCCGAACACGACACCGATCCCTATCGAGGCAGTGTTCCAAAACTCGGGTCTCGATACTGTCAAGCTGTTCCGTGGAGTTGTTCGCCTCACGGCGCCAAACCAGTCGCTTGAATACGCAGACACAGCAACGATCACTGACCCGCTGCCGCCTGCCGCGCGTCTGACGCAAACCTTTGCAAACTTTAACCCAAATGCTGGCGGCCACCCAGTTGGTCTCCACCGCGCCACGGCGTGTGCCATCCTCGACGATCCATTCCCGGATGAAAACACGTTCAATGACTGTCTCCCACGTCCCGGATCAGCCGCAATCATCTTCGAAGTTGGTTACAACGAAGAACCGGCGGTTAACTCGGTTACGGTGCCTGCATTTACTGCTGCAACTTATCTACAAACCCTCATCCAGGGTCGTTCCTTCCGTCCGGAAGCAGTCTTTGAAAACAATGGTATTCAGGATCTGTCGAATGTTCCAGTTCGCCTGATTATCACGAAGCTGCCTAACACGGTTGTATACAACCAGACTGGTATTGTACCGGATATCGCTGCTGGTCAGTTCAACAAGGCGATCTTCACCTTCCCATCATTTACGCCAGTCGATGGTGGTGACTATCGCTTCTGTTTCCGCGTGGAGTATCCGGGCGACCCAGTCACGACGAACAATGAATTGTGCGTGACGCGTACCGTCGAACCAAACCTCTGCGGCACGTACACGATCGGTAGCTCGGTTACTGGTCCACGTAACTTCCCAACGATCGACTCTGCTCTCAACGTTCTCTACTTCCGCGGTGTTAGCTGTCCGGTTGTTTTCGAACTGACGGATCCGTCATACACAGTAACAAAGGTTGGCGTCACAACGCCGGCCATTGACCTGTCATCGCGGATCATTGGTATGTCCCCAACCAATACCATCACTTTCCGTCCTTCAGTCGAGCGCTCGATTGCTAAGGGCTCGGTTTCGGTGAACATGGTTACTGAATCGGGTGTTGGTGTTCTCTTCGGTCAGAATTCAGGCCCGGCTAATCCGTACGCCATTCAGCGTCAGAATTATTATTCTAACGCTCAAAACGCGAATTCTGCCGGATATATCACTTTTGACGGTGGACTGCAAAAGTCACTGCG